>NZ_OU659204.1:3600000-3930807 GCF_915403165.1 Providencia alcalifaciens | reverse complement strand
GTTGGACTCCCCTAACAAGGTCAATGAAACAAGAATTACGGATTTCGTTAAGAATTTTTTTACTGGCAACTATTCCATTAGTCACTTTTCGTGGTCACTAAGAGAATAGGGGGCCAGAGAAGGTGTTTGACTAACGTTTACTCACCATATCTATCCACAGAATATTCCTGATCCTCCGATCAGAAATAGACCTGCGATCATACCGCAAAATTCACTCAAGATCTCCATTCTTTTACACAGTTTTTATGCTTTTTATCCACAGGCAAATGTGATAAGGCGGCTCTGGTAGGGGAGAATTTTGCTGGGAGATCGCGGGCAACGACAAATTTTCCACATGTCTGGGGATAACTTTAGACTATATATAGAAATTATCTCCCAAGATCAAAAAATATTTTCGGATCCCGCTAAGATCCTTGCGCTTTAGGGAGGAGTCCGTATAATCTTCCTCCCTGTGTACACTGCGAATGTCACTTTTTATGATGAATTTAGGCAGCATGGTTTTATGGGTAACGTCAATAAACGTTTGAGTTGATTGAAAGTTAAACTGTTAGACTTGCTTGAAAGGCAGCATAAATGAGTTCCATACGTAGCTTGTCACGGCACATATCGGCAAACCGGTCAGCCAGGTTTAAATAAAAAGTGGTTTGATTACGTCATTTTATTGACGTGACCCCCTATGTTTTATTACAATCCTGCCTCTTTCTATATTGTTGCGATAGAGGCACAGGTGTAAATCAGTTTCCACTGGTTGCCAACGCGTTTACTGAATCAGTAATAAATTTTAAAGTTAGGTAGAAATCGTTATGAAACGCACTTTTCAACCGTCCGTACTGAAGCGCAACCGTTCACACGGTTTCCGTGCTCGTATGGCCACTAAAAATGGTCGTCAGGTCCTGGCTCGCCGTCGTGCTAAAGGCCGCGCTCGTCTGACCGTTTCATCTAAGTAATAAAGCTAGCCCTCTATAGTGGTTACGCTCGCATTTACCCGGGAGTTACGTTTGTTAACTCCCAGGCATTTCGACAATGTCTTCAAGCAGCCGCAGAGGGCGAGTTCCCCAGAGATAACAATCCTTGGTCGCCTTAACGAGCTGGGGCATCCCCGCATCGGTCTTACCATCGCCAAAAAAAATGTTAAACGTGCTCATGAGCGTAATCGTATCAAGCGATTAGCCCGTGAATATTTTCGTTTGCATCAACATGAGTTGCCTTCAATGGACTTTGTGGTTCTGGTTCGCAGAGGGGTAGCCGATCTCGACAATCAACAGATTACGGAATCATTGGATAAGTTATGGCGTCGTCACCGTCGCTTGGCTCAAAAGTCCTGATCATGCTGATCAGAGGTTACCAACTGGCTATTAGTCCGTTGTTAGGACCTCGTTGTCGTTTCAATCCCACATGCTCTAATTACGGAATTGAGGCATTGCGCAGGTTTGGTATGCTAAAAGGTAGTTGGTTAACTGCCAAACGCGTATTAAAATGCCACCCTTTACACGCTGGTGGAGATGATCCTGTCCCACCTAGAAAAACTGATGATAATAGAGAATTATAACGATGGATTCCCAACGCAATCTTCTACTCATCGCTTTGTTGTTCGTGTCGTTCTTAGTTTGGCAGGCTTGGGAGAGCGATAAAGTTGCTCAGGAAACCAAGGCTGTTCAAGTTTCTCAGCAAAAGACGGACATGCCGAGCAGTGCAAGCAATGATGGTCAAGCGGTCACAGGTAGTGAACAAGGTAAGCTTATTGCCGTTAAAACCGACGTACTTGATATTCGTATCAATACTCGTGGTGGTGATATCGATGAGGCTGACCTGTTAGCCTATCCTGCAACCCTGAATTCACCAAACCCATTCCGTTTATTGGAAACCACACCAGGTTTTGTTTATCAGGCTCAAAGTGGTCTGATCGGTCCTCATGGTCCAGACAACCCAGCGAATAACAATGGTCAACGCCCTCTTTATACTTCAGATGCAGCAAGCTTTGAGTTAAAAGATGGTCAAGACGAATTACGTATTCCGATGTCCTTCACCGATAATAACGGTGTGGTTTATCAGAAGACGTACATTCTGAAGCGTGGCAAATACACTGTTGATGTTGAATACAACATTCAAAACCCAACTGCGCAGCCTTTAACTTTTGCGTTCTTCGGCCAATTAAAGCAAACCATCGCTTTACCAGAACAACGTGATACTGGCAGCAGTAACTTTGCTCTACATACCTACCGTGGTGCGGCTTACTCTTCTGATGAAAATAACTATAAAAAATATAGTTTCAGTGACATCGAAGATAAAAACTTAAGCCTGACAACCAAAGGTGGTTGGGTCGCGATGCTGCAACAATATTTTGCAACTGCGTGGATCCCAGCTTCTTCTGAGCAAAGCACTTTCTACACCATTGATCTCGATAAGAAATCAGCTATCGTTGGTTATAAGAGTGAACCTCTTACCATCGCATCAAATGGTGCTGCGACCTACTCTTCTACACTGTGGATTGGTCCTGAAATTCAGTCAGAAATGGCGGAAGTTGCTCCTCATTTAGACTTAACCGTAGATTACGGTTGGTTATGGTTTATCTCTCAGCCACTGTTCAAACTGTTGAAATTCATTCACGGTTTCGTCGGTAACTGGGGTATTGCCATCATCGTTATCACCTTTATCGTCCGTGGTATCATGTACCCGCTGACTAAAGCGCAGTACACCTCAATGGCGAAAATGCGTTTATTGCAACCTAAACTGGCTGCAATGCGTGAGCGTATTGGTGACGATAAACAACGTATGAGCCAAGAAATGATGGCGCTATACAAATCAGAAAAAGTAAACCCACTGGGTGGTTGTTTACCGCTGCTGATTCAAATGCCAATCTTCCTTGCGTTGTACTACATGTTGATGGGTTCTGTTGAACTGCGTCACGCACCGTTCTTTGGTTGGATTCAAGACTTGTCTGCACAAGACCCGTACTACATCCTGCCAGTGCTGATGGGTGTGACGATGTTTGTTATCCAGAAGATGTCACCAACTACCGTGACTGACCCAATGCAGCAGAAGATCATGACTTACATGCCAGTCGTGTTTACCGTGTTCTTCCTGTGGTTCCCATCAGGTCTGGTTCTGTACTATATCGTGAGCAACTTAGTCACCATTATCCAGCAGCAGGTTATTTACCGTGGTCTGGAAAAACGTGGCTTACATAGCCGTGATAAGAAAGCGAAGAAATAATCTAAATTCCAATCGAGTTTAGAGGGCTTCACAAAGCCAGATTCTATAGTAACATTGAGGCGATCCATTTAGGGTCGCCTCAATTTTTTTAGTCATAGACAGAGAAACATCATGCAAATCAACGATACTATCGTCGCACAGGCAACCGCTCCCGGTCGTGGTGGGGTTGGAATTTTACGTGTATCCGGCCCGCAAGCAGCCCTTGTTGCTGAAACAGTACTCGGAAAGTTACCGAAGCCGCGCTATGCCGATTATCTGCCATTTCGTGATGCAGATGGCTCTGTCCTTGACCAAGGGATTGCTATCTATTTCCCGGGACCTAACTCTTTTACTGGGGAAGATGTTCTTGAACTACAAGGGCATGGCGGCCCTGTTATTCTCGATTTATTACTCAGAAGAATTCTGACCATTGCCAATATCCGTATTGCCAATCCGGGGGAATTTTCTGAGCGTGCATTTTTAAATGACAAACTCGATTTGGCGCAAGCTGAAGCGATTGCCGACCTGATTGATGCGAGTTCGGAGCAAGCGGCACGTTCCGCGATGAACTCTTTACAAGGGGCTTTCTCATCTCATATCCATCAATTGGTGGAAGCGCTCACTCACTTGCGCATCTATGTGGAAGCGGCGATTGATTTCCCAGATGAAGAAATTGACTTCCTATCTGACGGTAAAATTGAAGCAAAATTAAACGAAGTAGTGGCAGACTTAGAAGATGTCCGTTCACAGGCTCGTCAAGGGAGCTTACTGCGCGAAGGTATGAAAGTGGTGATTGCCGGTCGCCCAAATGCGGGTAAATCTAGCTTATTGAATGCATTAGCGGGGCGCGAAGCCGCGATTGTGACGGATATTGCAGGGACCACTCGTGATGTGCTGCGCGAACATATTCATATTGACGGCATGCCATTGCATATCATTGATACCGCAGGTTTACGTGAAGCCAGCGATGAGGTTGAACGTATCGGTATCGAACGCGCATGGAAAGAGATTGAGCAAGCTGACCGTGTATTATTTATGGTGGATAGCACCACGACGGGTGCCACAGAGCCGCAAGAAATTTGGCCTGAATTTATGGCGCGCCTACCAGAAACGCTGCCAGTCACCGTTATTCGTAATAAAGCGGATAAAACGGGTGAGTCGATTGAGTTTGTCGCAGATGCGCGTTATCCATTGGTTCGCTTATCTGCTCGTGAAGAGAAAGGCATCGATTTGCTGCGCGATCATCTCAAAGAGACCATGGGCTTCAATAGCAATACAGAAGGCGGTTTCCTTGCTCGCCGTCGTCACTTACAAGCATTAAATAATGCCGCAACCCACTTAGCACAAGGCTATGACCAGTTAGTGAACGCTCGCTCCGGTGAGTTGTTGGCTGAAGAGTTACGCTTAGCCCAGCTCGAACTCAGCGAAATCACCGGTGAATTTACCTCCGATGATTTGTTAGGGCGTATTTTCTCAAGCTTCTGTATTGGGAAATAAGCGTTTTTTATAATATTGATTGAAAAACTTCTACACGGCTTAGCGTGTAGAAGTTGATTTACCTGCTACAGCGTATAATATTGATTTTACCTGTCATAGCGTGTAACCTAATATTTACCGGTTATAGCGTGTCATATTCTTGAGCTCAAGGTAGGTATCAAAATGAAAATCACCAATACTCGACAACTTAGCGCGTACATGAAAGATGTCAGAGAAACGAAAAAACTATCTCAAAGCAAAGTCGCGAGTAAAGTGGGTATTCGGCAAGATACCGTCTCCAGTTTTGAATGTTCTCCTGACTCTACAAAATTAGAAACTTTCTTTAAAATTTTATCCGCGTTAAATCTAGAACTCGATATTAAACCCAGAAATGAAAGTGGCTCATCCAACACCGACTCCGGATGGAAGGAGGAGTGGTAATGGCAATTTTGCATGTGTATATGAATGGTTATCTCGTTGGGGAATTTATTCATTCAAGTACCGGGGCTCATCAATTTAAGTATGATAATCATTGGTTAGAAATGCCGGGAACTCGTCCTATTTCTTTGTCAATGCCACTTCAACATAAGGAATACAAAGGGGACGAAGTCTATAATTTTTTTGACAATCTCCTACCGGATAATATTGAAATACGAAATCGAATTGTTAGTCGCCATCAAGCGAATTCAAATCAACCTTTCGATTTATTATCCAAAATTGGGCAAGATAGTGTGGGAGCTTTGCAACTAGTTCCTGCTGGGCAAACAGTGAGTAATGTAAAACAAATCGAATATAAGCGTTTATCCACTGAAAAATTAGAAAAAATCTTAACTGGATATAAAGCGAATATTCCATTGGGTATGATTGAAGAAGAGGATGATTTTAGGATCTCGATTGCTGGAGCACAGGAGAAAACTGCACTACTCAATTTAGATAGGTATTGGTGTCTGCCCCTGAATGCAACCCCAACAACCCATATTATTAAGCTCCCTATTGGTAAGATAGAAAGCCACTCATATTCAATTGATATGTCTGATAGTGTAGAAAATGAGCATCTATGTTTATTGATAGCAAAAGCATTCGGTCTAGATGTACCCCACAGTTTTATTTTAAATGTGGGTAAGATAAAGGCGTTAGCCGTTGAGCGTTTTGACCGTAAATATTCTTCTGACTATTCGTGGATTATGCGCTTACCACAGGAAGATTTTTGTCAAACCCTGAATGTTTCGCCAGCAATAAAATATCAAAGTCATGGCGGACCCGGTATTCAGGATATAATGGATTATCTACTGGGTTCAATAAACGCAGAGAAAGATAGATATCAATTTATGAAAAGCCAAGTTCTGTTTTGGCTACTTGCAGCGACCGACGGACACGCTAAAAATTTTTCATTGTTTATTGAATCGGAGGGGCGTTACCAATTAACACCTTTCTACGATATTTTATCGATGTATCCCAGTTATGGTGGTAGAGGGCTAAATCCTAGAGACGCAAAACTTGCTATGGGATTAAAAGGGAAAAAAGGGATTAAGTACGAAATAGAGCAAATTTTTCCACGACATTTTTTTGCTACCGCGAAAGCGGTTGGTTTTGACCGCACTGAAATGGAAAAGATCTTAATTGAGTTTGATGAGCAAATGGAAAGTGTAATTACGAAAGTTAGCGAACAGCTTCCAACAGATTTTCCTGAACATATTGCAAACTCAATTTTATCAGGATTACATCAAAAAGCTGCTCGATTAAAAAAAGGTTGGGATTAAAGTCGCGATCAATCCCTCACCCGGCTCGGATGGGTAAACACCGTGGCTTTACCTTGGCGACAAAAACCGACCAGCGTTAAATTTGCTTTCTCGGCGACTTCAATCGCCAATGACGTTGCGGCGGAAACCGCAAACAGAATTTCCGCACCGCAGCTTGCGGCTTTTTGTACCATCTCATAACTTGCGCGGCTAGAGACTAAAATCGCGCCTTGCTGCCAATCAGAGCGGCTTTTCATTCCGAGTAATTTATCTAGCGCGACATGGCGACCGACATCTTCACATCCACCCACTAATCGACCTTCAGGGGAGATCCACGCAGCAGCATGAGTGCAACCGGTTAATGCGCCAATTTCTTGAACTGTCTTCAATTCTTGTAGGGCGTTATCGAGATAAGATAATGAGAATGTTTGAGTGAATGGCAGCGGAGTGATAGGTTTAAATATCTCATCGAGCTGTTCTGTACCACAAATACCGCAGCCAGTTCGCCCAGTCAGATTACGACGACGCTCTTTGAGCGCCATAAAACGGCGGCTTGATAACTCAATATGAACTTCAATGCCTCGGTGACAACCTTGCACAATATCAATTCCGCGAATTTCATCACGGGATTGTATGATCCCTTCTGATAATGAAAATCCGACAGCAAAATCATCCAGATCTTTGGGTGTCGCCATCATTACCACATGAGATATCCCGTTATAAACGAGAGCGATAGGGATTTCCTCTGCAACGAAATCATTAACCAGTGAACCAAGGTTATTTTTTTGTTGCACGGTTGTGGATTGAACGCCGATCATTTTAGATAATTTAGGGTTATTTGTAGTATTTGTTTCATACATTAGATGAATTCCTATCACTAATGATACATAATATTCGATATGGGTAAAAAGAATTTACACCATTTATCAGGCAATGAACCTGAATACGTAAGGAAGACGTTGAATAAGAACAGTTTACCTCAAATTTTGTAACGAAGTTAGGTAAACATGAGCAATGTATATGAGGAGATCCCCCATGCAAGTCAGCAGAAGGCAGTTCTTTAAGATCTGCGCTGGCGGTATGGCAGGTACAACGGCAGCAGCGCTGGGTTTTGCTCCAGCAACTGCATTAGCCTCTACACGTCAGTATAAATTACTGCGTGCAAAAGAGACTCGAAATACCTGTACCTACTGTTCTGTCGGCTGTGGGCTGTTAATGTACAGCCTAGGTGATGGCGCGAAGAATGCGAAAGAAAGTATTTTTCATATCGAAGGGGACCCGGATCATCCGGTAAACCGTGGTGCACTCTGTCCTAAAGGTGCAGGATTAATCGACTTTATCCACAGTGAGAGTCGACTCAAGTATCCAGAAGTTCGCGAACCAGGCACTAACGAATGGAAACGCATCACTTGGAACGACGCGTTTGACCGCATCGCCAAGTTAATGAAAGAAGACCGTGATGCAAACTTCGTTAAACAGAATAAAGATGGTGTAACGGTCAACCGTTGGTTAACCACCGGTATGCTGTGTGCATCAGCGGCAAGTAACGAAACAGGTTTTGTAACCCAAAAATTTAGTCGCGCCCTCGGCATGCTTGCCGTGGACAACCAAGCGCGTGTCTGACACGGACCAACGGTAGCAAGTCTTGCTCCAACATTTGGTCGCGGTGCGATGACCAACCACTGGGTTGACATTAAAAACGCAAACCTGATCGTCGTTATGGGTGGTAATGCGGCAGAAGCGCATCCAGTCGGTTTCCGCTGGGCGATGGAAGCGAAAATCCACAATAAAGCAAAATTAATCGTTATCGATCCACGCTTTACCCGTACAGCGGCTGTGGCGGATTTTTATACGCCTATCCGTTCAGGTACCGATATTGCCTTCCTGTCAGGTGTTATCAAATACTTGCTGGATAACGAAAAAATTCAACGTGAATACGTTGAGGCGTACACCAACGCCAGCTTAGTTATCCGTGAAGACTTTGGTTTTGATGACGGCCTATTCACCGGTTACGATGCAGAAAAACGTCAATACGACAAAACTACGTGGAACTACGAGATGGATGAGAACGGCTTAGCGCTGCGCGATCCGACTCTGAAAAACCCACGTTGTGTTCTGAACCTATTGAAAGAGCACGTGAGCCGTTATACCCCAGAAGTGGTTAACAACATCTGTGGTACGCCAATCAAAGACTTCTTACAAGTCTGTGAGTACCTTGCAGAAACTAGTGCGAAAGACAAAACAGCGTCCTTCTTATATGCCCTGGGCTGGACTCAACACACCGTTGGCGCGCAGAACATTCGCACCATGGCGATGATCCAGTTACTGCTTGGTAACATGGGTATGTTAGGGGGTGGTGTGAACGCACTGCGTGGACACTCCAACATCCAAGGTCTGACTGACTTAGGTCTGTTATCTCAGAGCTTACCGGGTTACCTGACATTACCATCAGAAAAACAAACAACTTTAGAAAGTTACTTAGCGGCCAATACGCCAAAAGCGACCGTTGCTGGACAAGTTAACTACTGGAGTAACTACCCGAAATTCTTTGTCAGCATGATGAAGACTTTCTATGGTGACAAAGCGCAGAAAGAAAATAGCTGGGGCTTTGACCTGTTACCTAAGTGGGATCAGGGCTACGACGTTCTACGTTATTTCGAAATGATGGATAAGGGCGAAGTTAACGGCTATATCTGCCAAGGCTTTAACCCATTAGCCTCATTCCCGAACAAGAACAAAGTCTCGAAATCGCTTTCTAAGCTGAAGTTCTTAATTACTATCGACCCGCTGAATACAGAAACCGCAAACTTCTGGCAAAACCACGGCGAAATGAACGATGTGAAACCGGAAGAGATTCAAACGACCGTATTCCGTCTGCCATCTTGCTGTTTTGCTGAAGAAAACGGTTCAATTGTTAACTCAGCACGTTGGTTACAGTGGCACTGGAAAGGTGCGGACGCCCCGGGTGAAGCTATCAGTGATGGTGAAATCTTGTCGGGTATCTACCATCGCCTGCGTCAAATGTATGAAACTGAAGGCGGCGCAGCACCTGAACAGGTTCTGAGCATGACTTGGGATTACTTCGACCGCGATAATCCAACGCCGGAAGAAGTGGCTCAAGAAAGTAACGGTTACGCATTAGAAGACTTGAAAGATGCTGACGGCAACGTGATTGTGAAAAAAGGCGAACTGCTTAGCTCGTTTGCTCAATTACGTGATGACGGTACGACGGCTAGCGGTTGCTGGATCTTCTCTGGTAGCTGGACGCCGAAAGGTAACCAAATGGCTAACCGTGATAACTCCGACCCAACAGGTCTGGGTAACACATTAGGTTGGGCATGGGCATGGCCATTGAACCGTCGCGTGATTTATAACCGTGCATCTGCTGATCCAATGGGTAAACCATGGGATCCGAAGCGCCAAATCCTTGAGTGGAATGGTAGCAAGTGGGTAGGTATGGATATTCCAGACTACAGCACAGCAGCGCCAGGAAGCGGTGTCGGTCCATTTATCATGCAGCCTGAAGGTATGGGTCGCTTATTTGCACTGGATAAGATGGCAGAAGGTCCATTCCCAGAGCATTACGAACCAATCGAAACGCCGCTGGATACTAACCCGCTGCATCCAAATGTGGTTTCAAACCCAGCAGCTCGTGTGTTTAAAGACGACTGGGCGCAAATGGGTAAAGCGACGGAATTCCCATACGTGGGTACCACTTACCGCTTAACTGAGCACTTCCACTATTGGACGAAGCATGCGCTGTTAAATGCCATTATTCAGCCGCAACAGTTCGTTGAAATTGGCGAGCGCTTAGCGAAAGAAAAAGGCATTGAGCAAGGCGACACGATTAAAGTTAGTTCTAAACGTGGTTACATCAAAGCGAAAGCCGTGGTCACTAAACGAATTAAAACCCTGAAAGTGGATGGAAAAGACATCGATACCATCGGTATTCCAATTCACTGGGGCTTTGAAGGTGTTGCAGTGAAGGGCTTTATCACTAACACATTAACGCCATATGTGGGTGATGCGAATACTCAGACGCCGGAATTTAAATCATTCCTTGTCAACGTGGAAAAGGTGTAAGGAGATAAATTATGTCAATGCAATCTCAGGACATTATTCGTCGCTCTGCCACCAATTCCCTGACGCCCGCACCTCAGGTGCGGGACTATAAGGAAGAAGTTGCAAAGCTGATTGACGTCACAACCTGTATCGGCTGTAAAGCGTGTCAGGTTGCGTGTTCCGAATGGAACGATATCCGTGACAAAATCGGAACAAACGTTGGGGTGTATGACAACCCAACGGATTTAACCGCTAAGTCATGGACAGTCATGCGCTTCTCTGAAGTGGAAGAGAACGATAAATTTGAATGGCTGATCCGTAAAGATGGCTGTATGCACTGTGCTGATCCGGGCTGCCTGAAGGCATGTCCATCAGAAGGCGCAATCGTCCAGTACAAAAACGGTATCGTGGATTTCCAATCTGAACACTGTATCGGCTGTGGTTACTGTATCGCGGGTTGCCCGTTTGACGTGCCTCGTATCAACCAAGAAGACAACCGCGCATACAAATGTACGCTGTGTGTCGACCGTGTTGAAGTCGGACAAGAGCCTGCTTGTGTGAAAACATGTCCAACTGGCGCTATCCATTTTGGTAGCAAAGAAGACATGATTGGCATGGCTGGCGAACGTGTTGAAGAGCTGAAAACTCGTGGTTATGCAAACGCAGGTTTATACGATCCACAAGGTGTGGGCGGTACGCACGTTATGTACGTATTGCACCATGCTGATAAGCCGCAGTTGTATCACGGATTACCAGAAAACCCGACCATCAGCCCAACAGTCACCTTCTGGAAAGGTATCTGGAAGCCGATTGCTGCGGTTGGTTTTGCGGCAACATTTGCGGCGGCAATTTTCCACTATGTGGGAATTGGTCCAAACCGCGTCTCCAAGAAAGATGAAGAAGAGGCTCTAGAAGATTTGCATAACGCAATGTCGTCTGACACTTCGAAATCAAAAGAAGGGGAGGATCAGAAATGATGCCAGATGATAACGACAAAATTATTCGCCACAAACCGATTGAAAGGATCAATCACTGGGCGGTTGTGATTTGCTTCTTGTTCACGGCTATCAGCGGACTGGGCTTTTTCTTCCCATCGCTGAACTGGTTTATGAACATTTTAGGCACGCCACAACTGTCTCGAATTTTGCATCCATTCGTGGGTACGGCGATGTTCTTGCTGTTCGTCTTTATGTTCTTCCGTTATTTCCACCATAACTTCATTAATAAAGAAGATATCAAATGGGGAAAAAATATCGGTAAGGTACTGAAAAACGAAGAAGCTGGCGACGTAGGCCAATACAACCTCGGTCAGAAAGGGGTGTATTGGGTGGTCACTATCTGTTTACTGGCATTGGTTGTCACTGGTGTGATTATGTGGCGGCCATTCTTTGCGGACTATTTCCCAATTCCAGTGTACCGCGCAGCGATTCTTATTCACTCGCTGTCAGCCATTGGCTTGATCCTGATGATTGTTGTGCATGCGTATGCGGCAATTTGGGTCAAAGGCTCTGTGCGTGCAATGGTTGAAGGTTGGGTAACACGCGGTTGGGCGAGAAAGCACCACCCACGTTGGTACCGCGAGCTGGTTGCTAAAGAGAAACAGCAAAAAGAGCAGCAAGAGAAAAACTAAGCGTTTTTGTCTCGATGAATCAAGCCCACAACATGTTTTGTGGGCTTTTTTTATAGCGAAGTTTGAGGTAATTAATCACGGATTGTGAAGCTGTAAATTAGCGCGCATCCCAAGAGAACTAATACGGCAGAAAACCCGACATATTGGTAATTCACCGATAAAATCCCGCCAGCTAATCCCCCCGTAATAAAAGAGAGTACCGCCAAGAGTAAAACTTTTTTGCTGCTATCTTCAGGTACATTTTTTAAAAAGGCATTAATGCAGGATGTGGTCATGCCAGTGACATAGGTTGAATGGATCCCAACCGTTCCCGCCTTATTAAAATAACCATTTTGAATGCCCATTGATAAGCTGATCAGCAAAATGGCTAAATCAGGCGAATACAAAGGCTGGATGAAAAAATAAATAGTGAAAACACTGCTAAATATTAAAAATACCAGACCTAGAACAAAGCGGTATAACACAATCGCGCTATGCTTGAGCCGAATCCAAGAGCCTAAAAATGTTCCTGCAAAAAATCCTAATATGGAAATTGCAGAGAGTAGCAACATGCCGATATTCATTTTGGCGAGGTAAATCATACTTAAAATGCTATTTCCCGTCAGATGGCCAGTAAATACCTCAAAGATGACAAATGAGCAGGCATCGACAAATCCGCCAATAAAGGCAAGCAATAAAAAGAAGGGTGTGTGAGACTTCGCTTCGAAGTGGAATAATGACGTCATATTGTTGCCCTTTATGATGCGGATAGAGAGCACATCATTATATGTGCCAATTGGATTAACATCATGGAAATAACCGTAGTTATATCAAATAAAAACGCCCTAATACCAATTTGTTATTTCCACATACAAACAAGGGTTAACAACGGTGAATATTCGGAGGGCTAGAGTAGCCTATCAGTGACTTTTGTTTTATCCTGACGGGTACAACGGCAAGACTTGCTGGTTAATCGAATATTTTCTTAGAGGCTTGCGGGGAAATGCGAATAGGCAATTTCTCGGAGTAAGTTGTTATAAAAAATATAAAAGAGAGAGAGCAATGGGTATTCGTATCGTCCCGAAAGAAGAATTAGGTCAAGAGAGATTAAAAGAGAAAGGCATCGGCTTTATTCCGCCTGTTTTATTCCCGAATTTAAAAAGCCTTTATCAACGACGAGCAGAAAGATTAAAAGAGTTAGGCGTTGGTGAACATCCTTTTGCAGATTATCTGAACTTCGCTGCAGAAGTGGCTACGGCGCAAAATAATGCGCAGCATGACAATCCATTAGAGATGGATATGGAGGCGGTTTTAGCGCGCTCAATGGCCACGAATACCGCACCATTAGATGCAAAAACATTCCCACGCACAGATCACTGGCACAAATTATTACGTTCAATCATCGCTGAATTGATGCCAATCGTGCCAGATTCTGTTCATACTGCCCTCGAAAACTTAGAAAAAGCATCAGAAGCTGAACTCGAAGAGATGGCAACTGCGCTGTTAAACGAACAGTTTGAAAAAGTCCCTGCGGATAAATCTATGTTCATTTGGGCGGCATTGTCTGTCTATTGGGCTCAAATGGCTGCCAATATTCCGGGTAAAGCGCGTGCAGAACACGGTGATCACCGCCATTACTGCCCAGTGTGCAACAGCATGCCAGTTTCCAGTATTGTACAAATTGGGACTAGCCAAGGTTTACGCTATTTGCACTGCACGCTGTGCGAAACAGAGTGGCACATGGTTCGTGTGAAATGCAGTAACTGCGAACAAACTCGCGACCTGAATTACTGGTCACTGGATGATGAAAATGCGGCAGTGAAAGCGGAAAGCTGTGGTGACTGCGGTAGCTATCTGAAAGTGTTATACCAAGAGAAAGAAGCCAAAGTAGAAGCGGTAGCGGATGATTTAGCTTCGATCATTTTAGATGCACGTATGGAAGAAGAAGGTTTTGCTCGTAGCAGCATTAACCCATTCTTATTCCCGGGCGAAAAATAATCTGTTAGCTGCACAGTAAGAAAGAGAAGAGTGACTATGGATGAATCAAATGTCGCGCTATACCGCCAGCTACCTGCCATCGATAAGCTTTTGCAATTCGATGAAGCGCAGGTATTGGTAGAAAAATCGGGTCTGCATTGGGTTACGGAATGTCTGCGTGAAATGCAGGAACAAGCGCGAGCGTCTATTGCACAAGATGGATGCTTACCGGATTGGCACGGTGATTGGTTAGCAGAACTTTCTGTTCGCCATGATGAGTTGCAACACAGTGCATTAAAAAACGTCTTCAATTTGACGGGGACGGTGTTGCACACCAATCTAGGACGTGCGGTGATGTCCAGCACCGCCATCCATGCAGTCTCGCAAGTGATGAGCTCACCAGTTACTTTAGAATATTCTCTTGATGGCGCAACGCGAGGGCATCGTGATCGCGCCATTGCTGATTTACTGTGCCAACTAACAGGGGCAGAAGATGCCTGTATTGTGAATAACAATGCGGCGGCGGTTTTACTGTTATTAGCTACCGTTGCCCCGCAGCGTGAGGTGATTGTCTCTCGCGGTGAGCTGGTGGAAATTGGGGGCGCATTCCGCGTTCCCGATGTGATGGCTCAGGCAGGCTGTAAATTAGTTGAAGTGGGTACCACGAACCGAACCCATTTACGGGATTATGAAAATGCCATTAATGACCAAACTGGGTTGTTAATGAAGGTGCATACCAGTAACTACAGCATTGAAGGCTTTACCGCGGAAGTTGAAGGGGAAGAGCTAGCCGTTTTAGGGCAAAAATACCAATTACCAACGGCGATTGATTTAGGCAGTGGGTCGATGATTGATATGACCGCGTATGGATTACCTGCGGAGCCGATGCCACACACGTATTTATCTCAAGGCATTGATTTAGTCTCGATTTCAGGAGACAAATTACTGGGAGGGCCTCAAGCAGGGATCATTCTCGGTAAGAAAAAATGGATTGATGCTATTCAAAAACACCCCTTAAAACGCGCCCTTCGTGTGGATAAAATGGTGCTTGCTGCGTTAGAAGCAACGCTAAAACTCTATTTAACCCCAGAAAAACTCACCACGGAACTGCCAACATTACGCTGGCTAACACGCTCCCAAGAAGAAATTAGGCAGAGTGCCGAAAATATCCTCGTGAAGTTGCAAGCTTATTATGGGGATCGTTTCTTTGTCGAAGCTGAGCCTTGCTTATCACAAATTGGTAGCGGCTCTCTTCCTGTTGACCGATTACCCAGCTATGCGATTACATTCGCGCCTCTTGATGGAAAAGGTGGTAATTTAGAGCGTCTTGCCAGCCGCTGGCGTCAATTACCTCAGCCAGTGATCGGGCGCTTAAAAGAGGGCAAGTTGTGGCTAGACCTACGTTGCCTTGAGAATGAACATGAGTTAGTGCAGGCGTTATTGTCATGATTTTTGCGACAGCCGGTCATGTTGACCATGGTAAAACATCGTTAATTCAAGCGCTGACAGGCGTGAACACCGCGCATCTTCCAGAAGAGAAGAAACGCGGAATGACCATCGACCTTGGCTATGCGTATTGGCCGCAATCTGATGGTAGCTCAATTGGTTTTATTGATGTTCCTGGGCATGAAAAATTCCTCGCAAATATGTTGGCGGGGATCGGTGGGGTTAATCATGCTCTACTGGTGGTGGCATGCGACGATGGAATCATGGCGCAGACCCTTGAGCATTTGTCGATTCTACGACTCGCAGGTTGCCAAGATGTCTCGGTGATTTTAACCAAAGCCGACCGTGTTGATGAGCAGAGAGTGGCAGACGTCACTCAGCAGGTTCACGCTGAATTACATCGCCAAGGCTGGGTGAATGCGCCACTATTTATCACTTCAGCAAGTACAGGGCTGGGTATTGATGCACTGCGCCAATACTTGCAGCAACTGCACCAACAACAAAATTCTTCTACTGACCTGCAACAGCGTTTCCGTTTAGCCATCGACCGTATTTTCCATGTGAAAGGGGCGGGGATTGTGGTCACAGGAACGGCGCTTGCGGGTAAAGTGAATGTGGGTGAGTCCTTATGGGTGACGGGAGCTGATACTCCGGTTCGCATTCGTGGTATTCATCGCCAAAACCAAGTCGCTGAGTTTGCTCAAGCAGGGGATCGCGTCGCGCTTAATTTAACGGGGAACATCGATAAAGAATCGATAACCCGCGGTGATTGGCTGCTGGCAGAGCAACCTGCTTTTATGGCTTCTCGGGTGATTGTGGAGCTGACCTGCGATGCGCCACTCAAACATTGGCAACCCGTGCATCTTTACCATGGTGCAAGTCACATTACAGGGCGGGTCTCTTTGCTGACGGAATCAGGCGAAACGCCGATGTTGGCAGAGCTGATTTTAGATACGCCACTGTGGCTGGTGGATAATGACCGATTAATTATTCGCGATATTAGTGCGCGGCAAACCCTTGCTGGTGCGCGAGTGATCCGTTTAGTGTCTCCGCGTCGTGGTAAGAGACAGCCTGAGTTTCTCGATTGGTTATCCCGTTTATGTGCAACGGATGATGAGCTGGCTCAGCTTAACTTACAGTTACCCAGTGGCGAGCTAGACTTAAACAGTTACGGTTGGTCGCGTCAGTTAACCCAATCGGCATTAGATACCCTGCTGGCACAAGTTGATATTGTCTGTGTCGGCGATGTGGTGCTTTCGGCGTTTAAAGCGCAGGTAGCCAAGGATAGACTGATTCAATCCCTCGAAAACTTCAATGAAGTTCATAGCGACCAGATCGGTGTGGGTAAAGCGCGATTGAAACGAATGGCGCTACCAACGATGGATGAAACCTTGGTATTCAAATTGATTAATGATTTGATTGCCGAGGGAGCGGTTAAGCAGACCCGTGGCTGGTTGCATATGCCGCAGCATGGGTTAGTGTTTGATGCTAAGCAGCAAGGTATTTGGCAACAAGTGGAAGGGCTGTTCACGCATTCGGAAGCTCGCTGGGTACGCGATATTGCCGTAGAAACAGGTCACGATGAAGATACTATTCGCCGTATACTGAAAAAAGCCGCACAAATGGGGCTGATCGTGGCGATTGTGCGCGATAGGTATTATAGCAGCGAACAGATCCGTCAATTTGCCCAAATTATTTCGTGTCATTGTGCGGAGCACGAGGTGATTTTTGCCGCTGATTTTCGTAATGAGTTGGGTATTGGTCGCAAACTTGCGATTCAAATTCTCGAGTTCTTTGATAAAAGTGGCTTTACTCGTCGTAAAGAAGATGGGCATTATTTACGAGACAAAGGCATTTTTGTTGAATAAATTGTAGGGTTTCCGCCATTATAATGCTGGCAGTTTTATTAACCTTGATACCTTTTTGTGAATTGTGGAAGTCAAATGAATAAAAAACTAATTGCGAGTATTTATCTGGCGCTGATTTTTATTGGCTCGCTATTTTTAGTCTTTGAAAAAAGTGGCGTTATCTATCCTGGTCTGATTTCCATTTGTGTTTACGCTGTCATATTTGGCGTTTTATTTACAGCCACTGCTCGTTGGGTTTTCTCTGCAATTATTACGAGTACCCTGTTTATTATCATCAAAATTTTTAACCAGTTGAAAGTTCACTATTATAAAGAGCAACTTTTCTTCACTGATATTAATTTGATGACGGATACCTCCAACTTAGGCACCTTAGGCCACTATTGGTTGGCGGGCGTGGCGGTACTTGCGTTATTTATTCTGCTTATCATCAACGGTGTGATCAGTTGGCGTTTATCTACACCATGTAAACGCAAGGTATCACGCGTGGTTAGCGTGCTCATGGTCATCGTGGGTTACTTAGGCGCGGATTGGGCAAGTGCGCATTACTTTGATAAATGGTCACAAACCTTGCCGAAAGGTCGCGGTACCGTGACTAACTTAGTGATGTCTGCACAGAACGCGAAATACAAATCACCGCATTTTGTCGGTGATGCGAGCTATTTTGAGCAAAAAGCCGCGAATGTTTCTCTGGTGAAGAATGAACAAACCGAAAAACCTGACATTCTGCTGTTATTACAAGAATCTACGGTTGATCCAAAAGTTTATGATTTACCTGCGGGAACGAAACTGCCAGAGTTATTTATGTTCCAGCAAGATGCCGATTTGACTGCACATAGTCCGATGCGCGTACAAACCTTTGGTGGCGGAACATGGTTATCTGAGTTTTCCGCATTAACGGGATTAAATAGCGATGATTTCGGGGCACAAAAAAGTGGTGTGTTCTATTTTGTGGTCGATCATTTAAATAACAGTTTATTTAACGAGATGAAAGCTAACGGTTATTACACGGTCGTCCTGACGCCGTTTAATAAAGGGGCTTATCATTCAGGTCATGCTTATGAAACGTTGGGCGTTGACCGTATCATTCAGCCTCAAGAGTTAGGCTATCCCGGTAAGTTACAAGATAATTTATGGACGATCAGCACGGAAGATATGCTGAAGTACGTGAAAGAAATTTTGGCAACAGAAACAGACAAGCCCGTCTTTATTTTTGCATTAACTATGTATGAACACGGGCCTTATAAAGAAGGTCACACTGATGACTATGGGATTAAAGATAAGCTAGATAATAAAGATTCTGCGGGCGAATTTAGCCATTATATGGAAAAGATCGTCCATTCTGATGCGGCCATTCGTGATTTCGTTTCGTTTATGGAAAAGCGCCAGCGCCCACTGATGTTCCTCTATTTTGGTGACCATCAACCGGGGATCAGTTTGGACAAATATAAGTCCACATTATCGTCTCCTGCTTATGCGACACAGTTTACTCTAAGAGATAATCTCAAAGCGGGTACTGCCATTAAGGCGGGTGAGTTAACGGATATTTCATTCCTTGGTGGAATGTTATTGGAACGCGCGAACTTAAAAGTATCGCCATTCTATGAAGCAAACATTAAGATGCGCCATTTATGCGACGGTAAACTGAATGACTGTGAAGATAAGCAGTTACTCGATGGTTATCGCCACTATGTTTATCATGTACTCGGTGTCGCCAATAAAGATGAGACCAAGTAGTTTATCTCTAATTAATGCTAGAATGTTGATAAACCATCATTTAATAACGTAAGAAGATAACGAATATGAAATATTTGGTCACGGGAAGTGCTGGGTTTATTGGTTTTAGATTGTGTCAAAGACTGTTAGAAAGTGGGCATGAAGTTATCGGTATCGATAATATGAATACCTATTATGATCAGGGATTGAAACAGTCTCGATTGAATATTCTTAAACAATATAAGCACTTTCATTTTGATCCTATTGATATCACAGACCGCGAAAAAGTACTGGAGCTGTGTACTCAACAGGATTTCGACCGCGTTATCCACCTTGCTGCACAGGCAGGGGTGCGTTACTCATTACAAAACCCATTTGCGTATGCTGACAGTAACTTGAATGGGCATTTGGCGATTTTAGAAGGCTGCCGCCAAGCAAAAGTAAAACATTTGGTGTATGCCTCTTCGAGTTCGGTGTATGGCGTGACCGATAAAATGCCATTCACCACTGACATGTCTACCGATCACCCTATATCATTGTACGCTGCGACCAAAAAAGCCAATGAGTTAATGGCGCACTCTTATTCGCATCTTTATCAGCTGCCAACAACGGGCTTACGCTTTTTCACTGTGTATGGCCCGTGGGGACGTCCTGATATGGCGCTGTTTAAATTCACCAAAGCTATCTTAGCGGGCGAACCTATCGATGTTTATAATAACGGCGATCTGAGCCGTGATTTCACTTTCATTGATGATATTGTCGAAGGTGTTATCCGTGTTTCAGATATAATCCCGCAAGCAGACCTGCAAAATCGTTCAGATTCACCAGCACAAAGCAGCGCACCTTACCGTATTTATAATATTGGTAATGGGCAGCCAGTGAAGCTGATCGATTTTATTTCTGCATTGGAAAATGCGTTAGGAAAAGAAGCCATTAAGAACTTCTTACCGATGCAAGCGGGAGATGTTTACACGACATGGGCTGACACCGAAGACCTATTTAAGGTTACCGGCTATCGCCCACAAGTTTCTATTGAACAGGGTGTTCAGGCGTTTGTTGATTGGTACAAGTCGTATTATCACCATTAATATCGGTCATCAATACTATTTACTATCAATATAGTTTACCACCTGAAATATCCGCAGAAGGATTTGAGAGGCAAGTTTGAAAATAGCAATCGCAGGTACCGGTTACGTCGGTCTGTCTAACGCCATGTTACTGTCCCAAAACCACGAAGTGGTGGCGGTCGATATCATTCCTGAAAAAGTGGCGATGCTTAACAATAAGCAATCTCCGATTATCGATACTGAAATCGAACAGTTTCTAACGGAAAAACAACTCAATTTCCGTGCAACAGAAGATAAAGTCGAAGCCTATACTGGCGCACAATACGTGATTGTGGCGACCCCGACAGACTACGACCCAAAAACTAACTACTTCAACACCAATTCTGTGGAATCCGTCATTCATGATGTGAACAAACTGAACCCGGAAGCGACCATTATCGTCAAATCCACCATTCCTGTGGGCTTTACGGAGCGTCTGCGTGAAGAGTTTGGTTACACCAACGTGATTTTCTCCCCAGAATTCTTACGTGAAGGTCGCGCGCTGTGGGATAACCTGTACCCATCCCGTATCGTGGTGGGTGAGCGCTCTGAACGCGCACAAATTTTCGCTGACTTGCTGTTAGAAGGCGCAATTAAGAAAGATGTGCCAGTGCTGTTTACTGACGGCACTGAAGCCGAAGCGGTTAAATTATTCGCGAACACCTTCTTAGCCATGCGTGTGGCGTACTTCAATGAATTAGACACTTACGCAGAAAGCCGTGGCTTGAATGCGCGTCAAATCATTGAAGGGGTTTCTTTAGACCCGCGTATCGGCAGCCACTACAATAACCCATCATTCGGTTATGGCGGCTACTGCTTACCGAAAGATACCAAGCAGTTACTGGCGAACTACGACGATGTGCCAAATAACCTGATTAACGCGATTGTCGAATCTAACCGTACTCGTAAAGACTTTATCTCGGATGCAATTATCGCTAAAGCGCCACGTAAAGTCGGTGTATATCGCTTAGTGATGAAAGCAGGCTCCGATAACTTCCGTGCCTCTGCGGTGCAGGGTGTGATGAAGCGTATCAAAGCGAAAGGGATTGAAGTGGTGGTTTACGAGCCAGTACTGAAAGAAGATGAATTCTTCCGCTCGAAAGTTATCCGTGATTTAGATGCCTTCAAAGCTGAATGTGACATTATCCTGGCAAACCGTATGGTGCCTGAACTGGATGATGTGGCAGACAAAGTCTATACCCGTGACCTGTTTGGTAATGACTAAAGCTTGGTAATGACTAAGATTAAAATAGTCAGCGGTGATTTATAATGAAAGTGCCCCACATGTTGGGGCATTTTTTATTTGTACCCATCGTCATTCAGATAGATAACTTTCCATCACCATTCCACCCGCACCTTGAGCGACGATTTCATAAGAATCATTAGCTGGGTAAATGCGCGGTTTGATATGCGGGAAAATCGAGAGTTTTTGCTCAATGGATTTTTTGGTCATCTCAAAGAAATGGTTTTTTGGGGTGAGGGTTCCACCACAGACCACCACATCGGCTTGGGTAATCAATACCGCGTTGGCAATCGCGATGCCGTAGTAATAAGCGGCTTCTTCTAAGGCTTTAAGACATACCTCATCATTCTGGGCAAGCGCCTGAAAAATAGTGTGGTAGTTAATTTCATCTTCAGATTTGACGAGTTGGTTAATGACCGAGGGTTTGCCAAGTCTTAAATGCTGAATCACGCGAGATTTAATGGCGTGTAATGAACTGTACTGTTTTAAACAACCAAATGAACCGCATTCACAACGCTGACCGTTGATGTCGATAGTGGTATGGCCGAACGCTTGTGCGGTGCTAATTGGCGTTGGGGCATATTGATTGTTGATAATGGTCGAGCTGCGAACGTCGGTGTCACAAGTGGTGAGTAAGAACCGTTGGCTATCCGAGGCGTAGCGTAAACGGTACTCTGCAAAGGCCGCGAAGCTGATGCCACTTCCTAACAGAACAAAGCAGGGAACGCGCTGGGTAATGTATTGATATAGCGCTTGAATTCGTGCGCTGTAGTCAGAGTAAGGCACTTTATCGCGTTCTAAAATATGGTCGATGGCAATGCCGATCCCCAGTATTTTTTGAGTATCTAGCTGATGCTCAGCAAGTAGGTCATCCACGTTATCTAATAGATGGTCGAGCATATTTTCGGCGGTTTCGAGGTGCTCATATTTGATTTTGACTTTGCCAAGAATATCTAACTTCAAATTTTGCAGAACAATCGTAGAGTAGATATCACTCATCTCAATGCCAATTAAATAGCCATCAGCTGGATTGACGCTGTACAAAATGGGTTTGCGTCCACCTGTTGATTCCCCAAGTTCCGAAGTGGAGAGTAACTGGCATTTACTCAGTTCATCGAGGAGCCTGGCACAGGTCGCGGGTTTCATGTTCGCGAGGGAGGTTAGCGCTTCCGCTCTGATTGGCCCGTGGTTGAGGATCAGTCGATACAGCGTTTTGAGTTTTTGAGTTTTGGAATTTTTGGATGTACGAAATTCGTTCAATAAACGGTGTAACAATGGCTCCCCCTCCTGTTTTTGTTCGTGATAGATCCAGCCATGCAGCTAATAGTTCAAGATTAACAGATTCACATGACGAGTACTTTAACAGATATCATGTTTATCAACATTTTCTCAAAATGAGATTAAGATCGCTGTTAGATTTTCTAATTACGTTATTATCCCAATCATCTTCTTTATTTGATTTGATTGCGGAGCGCATTATGCACAACACCAAAGATATCTTAGAAAGCCTGAGTTTTATCCAATCTCGTACGGATATGAAACCCACTGTTGGGATCATTTTAGGGTCTGGATTAGGCCCATTTGCCGATACGTTAGAAAATGCAGTGCATATTCCTTATAGTGAAGTACCCCATTTTGCGAAGTCTGAAGCGGTAGGTCACGCGAACGAGTTAGTGATCGGGACGATTGCCGGCAAAACAGTGGTGGCGATGAAAGGCCGTTTCCACTATTACGAAGGTTTTTCTCTGGATCAAGTGACGTTCCCTGTGCGTTTAATGAAAGCGCTGGGTGTGGAAAAACTGATCATTACCAACGCTTGTGGGGCAGTGAATACTGACTTTAACCCGGGCGACCTGATGGTCATCACTGACCATATTAACCTGACAGCGAATAACCCACTAATGGGACCAAATAATCCAGAGCTGGGTGTCCGTTTCCTTGATGTCAGCGAAGTGTACAACAAAGAGCTGCGCCAAACGATTTTGGATGTCGCGAAGGAGCAAGGTGTGTCTCTGCGCCAAGGCGTGTATGCATGGTGGACAGGCCCAACCTATGAAACGCCAGCTGAAATTCGCATGATCCGAACTCTCGGAGCCGATGCGGTGGGGATGTCGACAGTACCTGAAGCGCTAGTGGCTCATCATTCTCAGATTAAAACCGTGGGTATTTCCTGCCTAACCAACATGGCGTGCGGCATTTTAGAGCAGCCTTTGAGCCATGATGAAGTGATTGAAACGGCAGAAAAAGTGAAAGCAACCTTCTTAAAATTAGTGACAGGCGTGATTGAGCGTTTCTAACTTTTTATCAAATTAAGATTTTATCAAATTAATAGAAAGACAGTGCGGGAGCGGTTTTCCTTTGGGGCGTTATCGCCGAGCTGAGAATGTTACCCGCCAAATTCACTCCAAACGGAGTCTAGTATGAATATTAAGTCTCGTTTAAAGGTCATGCTTTTTCTGCAATATTTTGTTTGGGGAAGTTGGCTGGTGACATTGGGTGCCTACATGATGAAAACCTTGGATTTTTCAGGGGCTGAAGTCGGTATGGTGTACAGCTCGAAAGGGATTGCCGCTATTTTGATGCCCGGGTTAATCGGCATCATTGCGGATAAATATATTCCTGCAAACCGCCTGTATATGCTTTGCCATATTATTTGTGCCGGTTCGCTGTTTTACGCTGCGACGGTGGCGGATCCATCAGTGATGTTCTGGGCAATGTTAATTAATGCGATGGCATTTATGCCGACTATCGCTCTGTCGAACACCATTAGTTACTCATCGCTAAGTCAGTATCAGCTAGACTCTGTTGCCAATTTTCCACCAATTCGTGTCTTTGGTACTGTCGGGTTTATTGCGGCGATGTGGAGTATTAGTTTACTGAAATTTGAATTGAGCAGTATGCAACTGTATGTGGCGGGAAGTTGCTCGTTGCTGCTCGCGATGTATTCCCTGACATTACCAAAAATGGCGGTGAATAAGCAGGCTATCACCACCAGTTGGATGAGTAAGCTTGGATTAGATGCATTAGTGTTGTTCAAAAAGCCGATTATGGCGGTATTTTTCCTGTTTGCGATGCTACTGGGTGCGGTTCTGCAAATTACCAATACGTTTGGTAGCCCGTTCTTGCATGATTTTGCGCGTAACCCGCTGTATCAAGACAGTTTGATTGTTCAGTATCCATCGATTTTGCTGTCAGTTTCCCAAATGGCTGAAGTGGCATTTATTCTTGCTATCCCATTCTTTTTAAAGCGTTATGGTATTAAAACCGTGATGCTGCTCAGTATGTTGGCATGGACACTGAGATTTGGCTTCTTTGCCTTCGGTGACCCATCGACTATCGGCTTGATGTTCTTAATTATGTCGATGATTGTGTATGGCTGTGCGTTTGATTTCTTTAATATTTCTGGTTCTATTTTTATTGAGCAGGAAGTGGATCACCGTATGCGTGCCAGTGCCCAAGGGTTATTTATGACCATGGTGAATGGTGTGGGTGCCTATTTTGGGGCGATATTGAGTGGATTGGTCGTTGATTACTTTAGTGTGGATGGCGTGAAGGATTGGCAGTCAATTTGGCTGGTATTCTCGTCCTATACCGTAATCTTGGCCGTGATTTTCTACTTCTCTTTCCATTATAAGCACCAGCGTGAGAAACCGTTGGAAATGGCAAAAGTGGGTTGATGGTTTAAAGAAAGGTCTTTTGAATATTGTGAATGCCCCGTCTTGTGTCGGGGCTTTTATGTTTTTACATGGACAATATCTTTTGAAGTTGATGGTAAGCCTCAGCATGTTTGTCTTGATTCATTTTGGCTAAGTTTTGCAGTTTCCAACGAACAGCGGGTAACTTTGAGTTTGCTAATACCTAATTTCACGTCAATCATTGCCGTGAAAATTTGGATTTATAAGCCATGCTGAAATTAACAATTTTTTGACCCACTTTGTTAGTCTCAACAAAATGGTCAGAAGCTATATAGTGGTAGCAAGTATAGCGTGGCAGTATGATTATCGTTGAGCTCCTGAGCCAATATTAACCATATCGAGGACATCCTCGAAATGGTCATGGTGATTCATATCGCATTTCCCATTGTGGTTTGATATTGAGGGAAATACTCTATCGGCAAGTAAATTTGGTTACTATTACACCAAATTGTAAGAACGGGTTTTTTTATTCTTTTATAATAAAAAACCAGCAAATTCAGTGAATAAGCTGGCTTGAAGTTACTCTGAAAAGTGAATTTTATTCGATGTTTTGAATCTGTTCGCGCATTTGCTCGATTAATACTTTGAGCTCAACAGCAGAGTTAGTCACTTCACTATTAATAGACTTAGAGGCAAGGGTGTTTGATTCACGGTTAAATTCTTGCATCATGAAATCGAGGCGGCGACCGCTGGCTTCTTTTTTCTTCAGAATATTGCGAGTCTCTTTGACGTGAGCTTCCAGTCGGTCTAACTCTTCTGCTACATCAACACGTTGTGCCAATAAAATTAGTTCTTGCTCTAAGCGGTTGTTATCCAATTGGATTTGCGCATCGTCTAATTTGCTTTGCAGGCGGTCACGCTGCCATTGCAGGATTTCAGGCATATGTTGGCGAACTTTGGCAACTTCAACCAAAACACCATCCAGACGTTGCTCGATAAGGCTATGTAGCGCTGCCCCTTCAGCTTCACGGCTTTGGATAAAGGCATCGATGGTTTCATCTAAGCCAGCCATTAACTGTTCACTAATCGCGTCTAAATCTTGTTCACCAGCGGACATCACACCCGGCCAGCGTAAAATTTCTAACGGATTAATCTCGCCTTCATGGCTGTAATTTTTTACCCAGTTCGCAGCGCTAATCAGCTGGCGAGCTAAATCTTCATTGAGCAGTAATGCACCACGGTGAGCACCATCTAAATCAAAACGTAGGTTACATTCGACTTTACCACGGGTTAGACGGGAACGAAGGCGTTCACGGATAACTGGCTCTAAGCTGCGAAATTGCTCGGGTAAACGGATATAGGTTTCTAAATAACGCTGGTTTACGGAACGCAGCTCCCAAGCCGCATTCCCCCATTCACCCTTGATATCACGGCGGGCAAAAGCAGTCATACTACGGATCATAATTCGTTCCTATCATTCATTAAGATAACAGGATTATAGCGCTATGACGGATGACAGGATAGGCATTATCCGATTAACAACGTATAATACGTGCCAATTTGAGTTGATAACGGAGATAACACCATGCGCCCAGCAGGTAGATTAGCAGACCAGATGCGTCCAATAAAAATTACGCGTAATTATACAAAGCATGCGGAAGGCTCTGTTCTTATTGAGTTTGGCGACACTAAAGTGTTATGCACCGCGACCGTTGAGGACGGTGTTCCTCGTTTTCTCAAAGGACAAGGTCAAGGTTGGGTAACGGCGGAATACGGCATGTTACCTCGTGCGACAAATTCTCGTAATCAGCGTGAAGCTGCGAAAGGGAAACAAACTGGTCGTACGATGGAAATTCAACGACTGATCGCGCGTTCATTACGTGCGGCGGTTGACCTGAAAAAACTTGGCGAACACACCATTACATTGGATTGCGATGTTATCCAAGCGGATGGCGGTACGCGTACTGCGGCTATCTCAGGCGCGTGTGTTGCATTGGTTGATGCACTGAACAACATGGTTGCTCAAGGTAAATTAGCAAAAAGCCCTCTGAAATCTATGGTTGCAGCGGTGTCTGTGGGTATCGTTAACCAAGAAGCGCTGTGTGACCTTGAGTATGTTGAAGATTCTGCTGCAGAAACGGATATGAACGTCGTGATGATGGATGATGGTCGAATGATTGAGGTACAAGGTACCGCAGAAGGCGAACCGTTCAGCCATGAAGAGCTTTTAGCTCTTTTAGCATTAGCGAAAACGGGGCTAGACACCATTTTCGAAGCTCAGCGAGAAGCGCTGAAATAAATTTATGATTAAATAGGCGGCTGAAAAGTCGCCTTTTTTATGTCCGCAGTTTATTGATGAAGTTGTTTACTGATGAAGATAAACCGCGAAAGTCGTTTCAAAAAAAGACCAATACTAATTAATGAGGAGAATGACCAATGAAAGCCTATCAGCGCGATTTTATTGAACTTGCCATGAAAAAACAGGTACTAAAATTTGGTGAGTTTACGCTGAAATCAGGTCGTAAGAGTCCCTATTTCTTTAATGCGGGGCTGTTTAATACAGGGCGTGACTTGGCTCTTGTCGGTCGTTTTTATGCACAAGCATTAAAAGAAAGTGCAATTGAGTGTGATGTGATTTTTGGTCCAGCCTATAAAGGTATTCCGATTGCGACCACAACCGCCGTGGCGTTAGCAGAACATCACGATATCGATATGCCATATTGTTTTAATCGTAAAGAAGCGAAAGACCACGGGGAAGGCGGCACATTAGTGGGTAGCCCACTGCAAGGACGTGTTGTGGTTGTCGATGATGTGATTACGGCAGGTACGGCAATTCGTGAGTCGATGGAAATCATCAAACAGCAAGAAGCAACGTTGAGTGGTGTGTTGCTGTGTTTAGATCGCCAAGAAAAAGGGAAGGGTGAAATTTCTGCGGTGCAGGAAGTGGAACGTGACTACGGATGCAAAGTGTATTCGATCATCACAATGAGCGATTTAATTACGTATTTAGCGGAAAAAGACGATATGCAGCCTCATCTGGCTGCGATGAAAGCGTATCGTGAGCAGTACGGGATTTAATTGAAAAAAAAGCCCTCGCCCAATAATGGGCGGGGTGAGTAGTATAAATAAGCGGTTATTGTAACTGAGCCAAAATTAAAGGCCAGCGAGCTTCGAACTCTACCGTTGGACGGTAACGAAACTCAGAACGTACGAAGCGGGACAGCATACCTTCACAGAAGGCTAATAGTTGAGAAGCTAATAGTGATTCGTCATGGAGAAAACCTTGCCCATCACGGATTTTTTTCTCTTTTAATACTTGTCGCAGCTGTGATTCGATACGTTCGAATAATTGGTTAATGCGCCCTTGCAGCCTATCTTGCTCGAACATTAGCGCATGACCCGTCATTATACGCGTTAATCCTGGGTTTTTCTCAGAGAAACCTAAAATTAGCGCTAAAACCAGTTTAATTCGGACAAGTGTATCTTTTTCGTCCGCTAAAATCAGGTTGATGCGGGAAACAAGTGAATCTTCAATAAATTCAATTAAGCTGTCGAACATCTTCATTTTGCTTGGAAAATGACGATATAGCGCAGCTTCTGAGACACCCACTGTTGCAGCGAGTTTTGCCGTTGTAATACGCTGGCTACCATCGCTACTTTCTAACATTAACGCAAGAGCCTGTAAAATCTCATCACGTCTGTTACGTTTTTGTATTGTATTCTCTGCCATGTCTGATAAGACCCCTGCTAAAACAGCAAGACAAACTATCCAAAATTTCGCTCTGAGTAAAGTGACACTCAGAATAAAACAGATTTAAAATATGTAGAGATTATAACCAAATCTAAGACATTCACGAGGTGAAAAAATACCGCACTGATTGTTTTTGTTCATAAATATAGGCGCTTGTAGGACGCCTATATTCGGTATTTCAACGTGAATAGGTTCGACTTATTGGCGACCAGAATGACCGAAACCACCTTCACCGCGTTCAGTCGCGTCAAAGTCATCTACAATATTGAATTGCGCTTGAACAACAGGAACAAAGACCATTTGTGCCATACGTTCACCCGGTTCAACAGTGAATGCTTTGTCGCTACGGTTCCATACAGACACCATCAGTTGGCCTTGGTAGTCGGAATCGATTAAACCGACTAAGTTACCCAGAACAACACCATGCTTATGGCCTAAACCTGAACGTGGCAGAATCACTGCCGCAAGTTGCTCGTCTGCAATATGGATAGCTAGACCCGTTGGGATCAATTCAGTCTGACCCGGTGCTAAATCGATAGGTGCATCAAGACATGCACGTAAATCTAAACCCGCAGAGCCAGTGGTTGCGTAAGTTGGCAGTGGAAACTCGTTCCCAATACGGGCATCAAGAATTTTCAGATCGATTTTTTTCATAACGTTGGAGTATCTCGTCAAGTAAATGGTGGCTTAATTCAATTTTACTACTGTGTGGTAATCGAACATCACCATAGGCATCAAATAGATGTAGTGCATTGTTATCACTATTAAAACCATTATCCGCTAAGGAAACGTCATTCGCACAAATTAAATCAAGTTGCTTTTGTTGGCGCTTTTGTCGTGCGTATTCTTCGACATTTTGGGTTTCTGCCGCAAAACCGACTACATATGGACGATTTTGCGGCAGTTTTCCTACACTTGCCACAATGTCAGGATTCTGCACAAGGGTAATGGAAACTTCATCCCCTTGTTTCTTAATTTTATTTTCAGCGACGGTTTTGGCACGGTAATCTGCCACCGCAGCACAGCCGATAAAAATATCTTGCTCGGTAATAGACTGGTGTACTTGCTCATACATCTCAAGGGCACTCGTCACGTTAATGCGGTTTACACCATTTGGTGTTGCCAAATTAACAGGGCCTGCTACGAGAGTGACGTTCGCTCCGCGTTCACTGGCGGCTTGCGCGATGGCAAAACCCATTTTCCCAGAACTATGATTACTGATAAAGCGTACAGGATCTAAATCTTCACGGGTTGGACCTGCCGTGACCATGATTGAAATTCCATCTAGATCTGAACGTGATTGCTGACCTAAATATGATTGAAAATGCTGGCTTGCCAATTTCACAATCGCTAATGGGTCAATCATGCGCCCGGGACCGACATCACCACATGCTTGGCTGCCTTCATCAGGGCCCCAAATCATACACTGGCGTTGTTGCAGTCTGATTAAATTATCCTGTGTTGCCGCAGCGCGATACATTTGTTGATTCATCGCAGGCACGACGGCAATAGGTGCCGCAGATGCAAGGCAAACTGTCGTGAGTAAATCATTCGCCATGCCAGTGGTTAATCGTGCGATTAAATCGGCAGTTGCTGGCGCTAAAATAATTATATCAGCCCATTTTGCCAATTCAATGTGACCCATGGCGGCTTCAGCTGCAGGGTCTAGCAAATCATCAGCGACCGGATAACCGGAAACGGCTTGCAACGTGAGAGGTGTAATGAACGCTTTTGCCGCAGGTGTCATGACAACACGTACAGATGCCCCTTCATCACGCAGTCGGCGAGTGAGCTCAGGAATTTTATAAGCGGCTATTCCACCACTGATACCAAGAACAATTCGCTTACCTAATAATGAGTTAACTGAAGTTTGTTGAGTCATGGTCTCTGTCCGATTTGGTCAACATGGGGGGCATCTTACCATATCAATGAGCTTGGTGAGAGAGCCGATTTTGTATCCCAATGCTATTTTTGCGAAGCGCTACGCAAAGGCTAGTTTAGATGATTGCTCTGTATATGTTGGTTGGCTACAAAGAAGGCAACGGCACAAAAGGGGATGAGTCGATGCATGAATACACGGAGCTTTTACCACGAGAAAAAATGTTGGCGTATGGAGCGGCATCATTATCAGATGCAGAGTTATTAGCCATTTTTTTACGTACAGGAACACGGGGTGAACCCGTTTTACAACTTGCTCAGCGTTTACTTCATGAGTTTGGTTCACTCTATTTATTAGTGCAAGCTGACTATGACAAATTGATTGAATGTAAAGGTATGGGAACCTGCAAGTTAACGCAGTTGCAGGCAGCAAGTGAACTCGCAAGGCGTTGTTTTTCTGCACAAGTGCTTTGTTATGATGTTATGGATAACCCTAATACATTGAAATCGAGGTTACTTGAATTGTTTTCAGGGCAGGAGCGAGAAGTTTTCATGGTATTATTTTTGAATAACCAGCATCAGGTGATTTGCCATGAAGAGATGTTTAAAGGCACAATCAATCGTGTTGAAGTACACCCAAGAGAAATTATCCGGTTTGCCATGAAAATGAATGCCAGAGCGATAGTACTTGCTCATAATCATCCATCAGGAAACCCTGAACCAAGCATGGCAGACAAGTACGTTACTGAGCGAATTCAGAGTGCTTGTGACATTATGGGGATTAAATTACTTGATCATTTTGTGGTTGGACACAAATCTTGTACCTCATTTGCTGAGCGTGGATGGCTGTAAAATCATTTTTTTGACTAAAAAATGACAACTTTTGCTGTGTTGGGCTTGAGTGAAAACGATTGAAAGCGTATACTACGCCACCTTTAAGGATCTCGGGTTTGACGAGAAGAGCCTATCTCAGTAAATTTTTTTGCTAAGATAAATATATTTTGTTGATCACTTAAAAGTTTGCTGAGATGGGCTCCTAAGCCTGACGAGGCAGTCAAGCCCAGAACAAAAAAGCTCGAGCTGATTAGATTTTTGGAGAATAGACATGTCACGAGTCTGCCAAGTTACCGGCAAGCGTCCAATGAGCGGTAACAACCGTTCACACGCATTAAACGCGACCAAACGTCGTTTTTTGCCAAACCTGCACTCTCACCGTTTCTGGGTTGAGTCTGAGAAACGTTTCGTAACACTGCGTGTATCTGCTAAAGGTATGCGTGTTATCGATAAAAAGGGTATTGATGCTGTTCTTGCTGAACTGCGTACCCGCGGTGAGAAGTACTAAGGAGCTAAAAAATGGCTAAAGGTATTCGCGAGAAAATCAAGCTGGTTTCTTCTGAAGGTACAGGTCACTTCTATACCACTACGAAGAACAAGCGCACAATGCCAGAAAAACTGGAACTGAAAAAATTCGATCCAGTTGTTCGTAAGCATGTGATCTACAAAGAAGCAAAAATCAAATAATTTTGCTTTCTGCGTACGAAGAACCCAGCTTAGGCTGGGTTTTTTTATGTCAAAAATTAGCTATAAAGTGGCTATCCATTGGGATATTGATTAAAAACTATAACCATTAATCTGAACGTAGTAACATATTCAGTATTCATGGAATTAATAACGCATTTTATTGTCAAATATCCATATCAATTTATCTACTAGACCTGATTAAGAGCTCCTGGTGAAAAAACAGTATAAAAAAATTCTTGTAATCAAGATGCGGTTTCATGGTGACATGCTACTGACAACGCCTGTTATCAGCTCATTAAAGCAAAATTATCCTGATGCCCAGATTGATGTTTTGCTTTATCAGGACACCATTCCCATTTTGTCGGAAAACCAAGAGATCCATACGCTATATGGTATGAAAGGTAAGAAAAGTGGGGGTATCAGCAAAGCCTGCAACTTTTTAAGCCTGCTGTTTAAATTACGCCGTAATCAGTATGATTTGGTAGTTAACCTTGCCGACCAATGGATGGTTTCGTTGCTCGTTCGCGCCATTCCCGCTGAAACTAAGATTTCGCACGATTTCGGTCATCGAGATTCGAAATTTTGGCGAAATAGCTTTACGCATCTTACCCCCCCTGAAGGGGAGCATGTTGTTTTAAATAATCTTTCTGTATTAAAACCGTTAGGGATCCAAGAATTTAAAACAGACCTAACCATGTCTTATGCACAAGATGATTGGAAAAAAATTGATCAAAGACTGTTAGACCTTGGCGTTCACAGCAGCTATGTCGTGATCCAACCAACAGCTCGGCAAATTTTTAAATGTTGGGATAATGAAAAATTCTCAGCTGTCATTGATGCATTACAGTCTCGTGGCTATCAAGTGGTATTAACATCAGGCCCAAGCAAAGAAGACTTAGCGTGTGTGAATGAAATTGCAGAGAATTGCCAAACTAGGCCAACGACTGAGCTTGCAGGAAAAACATCCTTCCCTGAATTAGGCGCATTAATTGCGCATGCTGCCCTTTTTATTGGTGTCGATTCTGCACCGATGCATATCGCTGCCGCGGTTAAAACTCCCATCGTTTGCTTATTTGGTGCCACAAACCATATTTTCTGGCGTCCATGGAGCGATAATGTAGTGAAATTCTGGGCGGGGGATTATGAAAATATGCCACCTAGAGATGAACTCGACCGCAATAAAAAATATCTCTCCGTGATCCCTGCGAGTGATGTGATTGAAGCAACGGAGCAAATGCTGCCGATGAATATGCGCTCAATGATGGGAAGGTACTAAGATGGTATTGGCATTTTGTCTGTATAAATATTTTCCATTTGGTGGGCTACAACGCGACTTTTTACGTATTGCGATGGCTTGCCAAGCTCGTGGACACCAGATTCGTGTTTATACCCAATCATGGGAAGGTGAACGTCCAGAACAATTTGAAATTATTATTGTTCCTACCAGTTCAGGCACTAACCATGGACGAAATGCCCAATATTGTGAATGGGTAATGGCACATCTGAAGCAACATCCTGCAGAAAGAATTGTTGGCTTTAATAAAATGCCTGAGCTGGATGTTTATTTTGCTGCGGATGTTTGCTATGCGCAAAAAGTGGCTGAAGAAAAAGGTTTTTTCTATAAGTTGACTCCGCGCTATAAACATTATGCCGCTTTTGAAAAAGCCGTCTTCCAGAAAGGAAAGGCAACGCAGCTAATGATGCTCACTCCCCATCAAATTGCCCATTTTGAAAAGCATTATGGAACTGAAAATGAGCGCTTTCACATGCTGACTCCGGGTATAGCCGTTGACCGAAAATATGACCAACAGATTGCGGATGCTAAGCGTATTTATCGAGAAAAGAATCAAATTCCTGAGTCTGTATTTTTACTGCTTCAAGTTGGGTCTGATTTTAAACGCAAGGGAGTTGATAGAACTCTCAAGGCGATGGCTGCACTGCCTGAAAGCATCAGAAGTAACACATTATTGATGGTGGTAGGGCAAGATAAACCCGCTAAATATCAACGACTCGCGGAAACATTAGGGATTGCTAAACAAGTTTCATTTTTTAGCGGACGCAATGATATTGCGGAGCTAATGGCCGCTGCGGATATTTTGATGCATCCGGCTTACCAAGAAGCGGCTGGGATTGTCCTGCTTGAAGCGATTGTTGCTGGATTACCAATTATAGTCACTGAAGTGTGTGGTTATGCCTCGTTTATTGACAAAGCCCAATGTGGCGTGGTGGTTAATGAGCCGTTTGAACAGACGGTTTTAAATCAGGCTCTATGCGATAGCTTGCAAGATACACAAAAACGAGCTCAGTGGGTAAACAATGCTAAATACTATGCGGATACAGAAGATCTGTATAGTTTACCGGAAAAAGCGGCCGATATTATTTTAGGATGCTCTAATGGTTGAGTTAAAACCACCTTTTACCGAATTATGGAAAGATAAAGACCCATTTGTTGAAACAGATAAACTGGATGGTGAAGTCTTTCGTGCATTGGAAACGCGTAGAACATTGCGTTTTCAGCTTGATGATAAAAGCTATTTTATTAAGATTCACTATGGCACGACGCTAAAAGAGGTTTTGAAGAATTTCTTTTCATTCCGTTTACCTGTTTTAGGTGCAGACAGGGAATGGAATGCAATTCATCGATTGACCGAAGCGGGTGTTGATACCATGAATGGACGCGCTTTTGGGCAAAAAGGGTGGAACCCACTTCGACGTCATTCATTTATTATTACTGAAGACCTCACTCCAACAGTGAGTTTAGAAGATTACTGCGCTAATTGGGCCACCCAGCCGCCTAAATTCAAAACTAAGCAAATGTTGATCCAGCGAGTTGCCGAGATGGTACGTAAGATGCATCGTATCGGTATTAACCATCGCGATTGTTATATTTGCCATTTCTTACTGCATCTACCGTTCACGGAAAATCTGCAAGATTTAAAAATTTCAGTCATCGATTTGCATCGCGCACAGTTAAGGTCGTCAGTTCCTACCCGCTGGCGAAATAAGGATTTAATTGGTTTATACTTTTCTTCATTAGACATTGGTTTAACTCAGCGAGATATTTTCCGGTTTATGAAGGTTTATTTTGAAATGCCGTTAAAAGAAATACTAAGCCAAGAGTCTAGTTTGATGGCAGATGCGAAAAGCAAAGCTGACAAAATTAAAACGCGTACGATCAGAAAGTCGCTATAAAGAAAAAGAGAGACTAAACATGTTTTTTAATAAGGAAAGTGCAATCACAAAGCAAATTGATCTTACAGCCAAAAATGTGGTTGCTAAAGATAATTGTTTAAATATTTCTTACGGTATTGACCGTAATTTTTTATATGGTTGTGGAATTTCTATTGCCTCTCTCTTAAAGAATAACGTGGAAATATCATTTTGTTTTCATGTTTTTACCGATTATTTTGATTCGGAGCAAGAGGCTCTTTTTCGTGAGTTAGCTGAGCAATATAAAACAAGCATAAAGATATATTTAGTCGATTGTGAGCAACTAAAGTCGTTACCAAGCACCAAAAATTGGTCTTACGCAACGTATTTTAGATTTATCATTGCAGACTACTTTTCTGAGCAACTAGAGCGCATCATTTATATGGATGCGGATATTATGTGCCAAGGCTCATTAAGTGAATTATTAGAGCTTGAATTTACAGAAAATCAAGTGGTTGCTGCTGTTCCTGAAAGAGATTCGGATTGGTGGAAAAAAAGAGCTGATGCATTGGGGATCCCGAGTATTGCTAATGGATATTTTAATGCTGGCTTCTTAGTTTTAAATTTAGTGAGTTGGAAGGAAAATGATATATCACTAAAGGCGATGAATCTGTTATCTCAAGATGAAGTTAAAGCTAAAATTTCCTATCTTGACCAAGATATATTGAACATGTTGTTAACTGGTAAAATTGTCTACTTAGACCAAAAATATAACACACAATATAGTATTAATTATGAACTGCAAGATGGTCGAAAAGAAAATCCAATAACATCCAGTACAATTTTGATTCATTATATAGGCCCAACGAAACCATGGCATGAGTGGGCTAATTATCCAACTGCAAAGCCATTTTTAGACGCTAAAAATGCTTCTCCGTGGAAAGATATTCCTTTATTGAAAGCTAAAAGTAGCAACCATTTGAGATATAGTGCAAAACATTCATTTAAACAAAAACTATATTGGCTTGGCATTAAGTCACAGGCTCAGTATTTTTTAGCAAAAATTACCAAATAATTTTACGGTTGAGAAAAATATGTCCTTTTTAGATAAACATCAAAACCTACTATCTAAATATAATAGCGTATTGATTTTTCTATTTTTTATACTTTTTTTTGTTGAAGATGTAACCCGATATAAACATATTCTATTTTATCTAATGATTGCTACGGCGCTATGTTATTTATGCTTAGATTCAAAAAAAGTTATTGAAAAGCTAAAGCATAAAGAAATTTATTTTACGCTATTATTCTCTATCGCTTTGTATGTGTCTGTTTCTTACTCTTTGGATACAAAGGCAACGCTAAAATTTATCAATAATAATTTATTGAATTATGGAGTTTTATCCTTAGGTTTACTTTTTCCTATCATCCTTTATAGAGAAAAACTAACAGATATATCGAAATTAGTCATAGTTGGTTATTTAGCTGCGTTAGTTCTATTGTTGTTAATTGAGTTAGCGCGCTATATCATCGCGTATCAGAATGGAATTCTTCCATTTACAACATATAATTTCAGAAATATATCTGATTCGCTAACATTCTTCTTTCCAATTTTACCGATTCTTTGGTACATACTGCCTAAAAATAAGTTAATTTACTTTTATATTCTTTGTATTGTGTTTTTATTTATATTACTTGGAACTCTATCTAGAGGGGCTTGGTTAGCGATTGCTGCATCTGGCGGGATTTTCTTGTGCTTTAAACGTCCTTGGAAATTAATTGCATCAGTTATAGGAATTGCTCTTATTGGATTGATTTCGTTGAAAACAATATATCCAGAGATGACGAATAAGCTCTTTTTTAAATTAGAGCAGACAGACAGTTCTTATCGGTATACAAATGGAACTCAGGGTACGGCTTTTGAGTTAATTATGGAGAAGCCATTAGTAGGGTATGGAATTGGCGATAAAATTTTCCATGAAAAATACAATAGTGTAGTCGCCCAACATCCGGACTGGACATTCAGAACGTCAATTGGTCCTCATAACATATGGTTATTAGTATGGTTTGGTGCGGGTATATTTGGATTAGCTTCTTTTACACTTCTGACTCTGTCTATGGGGTACACTTCTTATCAAGGAATTCGCCGTAGTATAGAAAATCCATTAGTTTACTTTTCATTTTTGGCTTTGTTTATCAGTTTGATTAGTTTCTATGTAGTTCGAGGTATGTTTGAACAAGTGGATTTAAAACCTCTAGGGCTTATCCTTGGGCTTTTGATTGCGATGCTCAACGCGGTTCCTACGAAGTGTATAAGTGAAAATAATGGATAATTTAATTATTAATAAGTATCAATTAATAGGTAGTAAAGTTGATCCGTTATCTGAAGGTTTTGACATCATTTATGGCTCCGACGAAAACTACCAATTTGGTGTAGGAGTATCTGCAGTTTCATTACTGGTGAATAACCCTTCCAATTTTTTTAGATTCCATCTATTCCTAGATGTGGTTAAGCCAGGTTTTCTAGATAAATTGAGCACGATTGCTGAGCAATTTTCTGCTGAATTTAATGTTTATCAGCTTGATAATACATTGCTTAAAACTTTACCGGCGTCAGAGGTTTGGTCATCTGCAATGTATTTTCGCTTGATTGCATTTGAATATCTATCAAGTGATTATGATTATGCACTTTACTTAGATGCTGATGTTGTTTGTCAGAATGTCTTAAATTTATCTACTGATATTATCAAGGATGTGGTAGCGGGCGTAGTAGCAGACGAAATTGGTGTTCGTAAAAAAAGTGGCACAAGATTGAATGTAGCAGAGCTTAGTGAAACCTACTTCAATTCAGGTGTGATGTTTGTCAATCTCAAGGAATGGCATAGTCACCAAGTGACAAAAAAATGCTTTGAATTTCTATCGTTGCCGAACGCTAAAGATTTGTACAAATATCCAGACCAAGATGTACTGAATTTAATTTTAAGAGAGCAGCTCGTTTTGTTAGCTCAACGTTTTAATACTATTTATACCCTCAAAAATGAGCTTAGTGATTCAACTCATCAAAAATATAAGTGTGTTATTACGTCAGATACAGCTTTAATCCATTATACCGGGGTAACAAAACCATGGCATACATGGGCGAAATATCCTTCTGCAAAACCATTTTATGATGCTTTAGCCTCTTCGCCGTGGACTGAAAATGATTTAAAGCCAGCAATTAAATTTGCAGAGAAAAAGAAAGAATATAAGCATCTTTTAAAACAAGGTGCATTTTTTGCAGGGTGTATTTCAGGCATTAAATACTTATTTCAGAAGGTTAGAGGTAAAAAAAGATAATCTATGATCAAAAAAGCCATTTTTACTGTGACACCTATCTATTCTATACCGCCAAGAAGTGCAGCAGCAGTAGAGTCGTGGATGTATAACGTTGCAAAGAGATTAGATATAGAAAGCCGTATTATCTGCATTCAGAATGAAGGATATTCAGCTCATTCAGTCGTTAACAAAAATTGTGCTATTGACCGCATAAAGTTTGGAAGAATTTATACGAGACTATTTAAAAAATGGACAAGAATAGACCCATATTCTTATGCGGATAGGATCGTTAAATTGAAACGGAATTTTGCAAAAAATTCCGAAGAAAGCATCACATTTGTGCATAACAACATAAAATTATTTAAAAAAATTATTAAAAAGGAAGGGCACAATAACGTTGTACTTCATATGCATAATTGTTTTGAACCTAAGGATATTCCAGAAGATATAAAATTGATTGTTCCGAGCCGTTTCATGGAACGCTGGTTCAGAGAACGTTTACCAAAAGCTCAGATTGAAGTTGTTAGAAATGGGTTTGATGGCGATATTTATAATCAACCGGCTGAAGTAAAGCGTGAAGACTTTGGTCTGGATAAATCAGATAAAATTATCCTATTCGCTGGAAGGATTGCTAGAGATAAAGGCTTACTTGAATTAATGCAAGCATGTAGCACGTTTTTTAGTGGTGATGATCGTTATAAATTAGTCATTGTCGGCGATCCTAATGCTGCTAAAAAAGGCGAACTTGCTGACTATCAAAATGAAGTAAAAGATTTTGCTAAGCATTTAGATAAGCAATGTATTTTCTTGGGGGGCGTGCATCCAGATAAAATTAGGCATTACTACTCATTGGCGGATGTTATCGCTGTGCCTTCGATCACCAGTGAGCCATTTTGTATGGTTGCTCTTGAGGCTATGGCATCAGGTCGTCCTGTCATTGCTAGCCAGCGCGGGGCTATGGTTGAATTTGTTACGCACAATGAAACAGGTTTTATTTTCAAAGAACCACTTTCCCCCGAAAATATGGCAGAAGATATACAGTATGCATTAAACCATCCTGATGCAGTGAAAATTGCGAATAATGCCAAAACTCATGCCTATGAGAATTTTACATGGGAAATAGTTACTGAAGAGCTCCAAAATGTTATTCGTAAATGGTTCCCATAATTTTTAAAGAGAGTTGTAATGCCAGAACTTCCTGAAGTTGAAACCAGTCGCCGTGGTATTGAACCGCATTTAGTCGGCAATACAATCAGTTATGCAGTTGTGCGTAATGAGCGGTTACGTTGGCCAGTAAGTGAACAAATCATGCGTTTATCTGATGAAACCGTGATAAGTGTTCAACGGCGGGCAAAATATCTGCTTATTGAACTGAACAAAGGATGGATTATTGTCCATTTGGGAATGTCTGGCAGCGTGCGAATTTTGACGGAAGAGTTACCAGAAGGGAAACATGACCATGTAGACCTTATCTTGCGTGACGGTAAAGTACTACGCTACACCGACCCTCGACGTTTTGGTGCATGGCTTTGGTGCGATGATTTAGCGTCCAGCTCCGTTCTTGCTCATTTAGGACCAGAACCTCTTTCCGATGAATTCAATCCTAAATATCTCTTTGATTTAGCGGCTAAACGTAAGGTTGCGGTCAAACCATGGTTGATGGACAACAAAATCGTTGTTGGGGTAGGGAATATCTACGCTAATGAAGCGCTTTTTGCATCAAGGATCTCCCCAGAAAAGCTGACTAACACGCTGACGCTCAATGAGATTACCGAACTTGTTACGCAGATTAAAAAAGTGCTTCAACGCTCAATAGAACAAGGTGGGACGACTCTCAAAGACTTTTTACAGTCAGACGGAAAACCGGGTTACTTTGCCCAAGAGTTGTTTGTGTATGGAAAAAAAGGCGAGCCGTGTTCTTTGTGCGGAACCCCGATTGAAAGCATCAAACAAGGACAGAGGACAACCTTTTATTGCCCTCAATGTCAGAAGTAATTGCTAGATTTTGTTGAGTTTTTTCAACATAGCGTCAGCAACAACAGGCGGTAAAAACGAAGAAATATCTCCATCATGAAGCGCGACATCCTTAATTAATGAGGATGAAACGAAAGATAAGCTTTGTGATGGAAGTAAAAATACCGTTTCTAGCTCGGGAACAAAATGGCGGTTCATATTAGCCAGCTGCCATTCATATTCAAAATCCGCCACTGAACGTACGCCACGAATTAAAATATTCGCATTATTTTTCTGTGCAAAACTCGCCATTAACTCAGAAAAGCCAACCACTTCGACATTCCCTAAGTGTGCTGTAACTTTCTTCGCTAACTCAACACGCTCTTCCAGATTAAACATAGGGCTTTTGCGTTGACTATTTGCGATAGCGAGTAAGACATGGTCAAACATCGCTGCGGCACGGGTGACGATATCGACGTGTCCAGAGGTAATCGGGTCAAAGGTTCCCGGATAAATAGCTTTATGGGTCATGATATTGCTATCTCTTTGTTTATTATTGCTTATCCTAATATATCGATAGGAATAAGTGACGGTGAAATCCACATTAACGGCAATTGCGTTCTCTTGCAACAATCACTGATAGGTATGTATTTATTTTAAGTCTCATTTTAGGCACAGATTCTACACACTTTCAGTAATGGTTTATGGTAAGATACCGCCAATTTTGGTAAGTGAATCAGATCGAATGTTATTGCGTGTATATCAGGTACTTCTTTATCTCATCCAGCCATTAATTTGGATACGCTTATTATTGCGTAGCCGTAAAGCCCCTGCGTATCGCAAACGCTGGGGGGAACGCTATGGTTTTTGTGGTGGTAAAGTTGTTCCTAAAGGCATTTTATTACACTCAGTTTCTGTGGGCGAAACCCTTGCGGCAGTACCGTTAGTACGTGCACTGCGCCATCACTACCCATCACTCCCTATTACCGTGACCACAATGACGCCAACCGGGTCAGAGCGTGTTCAGTCGGCATTTGGTGACGATATTAGTCACGTCTATCTCCCTTATGATTTACCAGGCTCCATGAGCCGTTTCCTTAATCAAGTTGATCCTAAATTGGTGATTATTATGGAAACGGAACTCTGGCCAAATATGATCAACCAACTGCATAAGCGTAATATTCCATTAGTTATCGCTAATGCTCGGTTATCTGAGCGCTCTGCTGCGGGTTATCAAAAACTCGGTAGCTTTGTGAAACGTATGCTGCAAAATGTCACGATGGTGGCAGCTCAGCATCAAGAAGATGGTGAACGTTTTATTCAATTAGGGTTAAGGCGTAAGCAGTTAGAAGTGACGGGGAGCTTGAAATTTGATATTTCCGTTACCCCTGAACTAGCGGTTAAAGCCATTACGTTACGCAGACAGTGGGCTGCACATCGCCCAGTATGGATTGCAACAAGTACCCATGAAGGTGAAGAAGCGATTATTTTGCAAACTCACCAACAATTGCTAAAAAAATTTCCTAATTTATTACTCATTTTAGTTCCAAGGCATCCAGAACGTTTCGCAAAAGCGGAAGAACTGACGCAAAAAGCAGGGCTGAGCTTCATTCGTCGTAGCAGTGGCGTTATCCCATCTCTAGATACTCAAGTGGTTATTGGCGATACGATGGGTGAATTGATGTTGCTGTACGGAATTGCAGATATTGCTTTCGTTGGTGGAAGCTTAGTTGAAACGGGTGGCCATAATCCACTTGAAGCTGCTGCACACGCATTGCCTGTTTTGATGGGACCGCATACCTTTAATTTTAAAGATATTTGCGCGAAATTAACCCAAGCAGATGGGTTGATCACTGTGACGGATAGCGACTCACTGGCTCAAGCCGTTACAAGCTTGCTGTCTGATGAAGATTATCGACTATATTATGGTCGCCATGCTGCTGAAGTCTTGCATGAAAACCAAGGTGCATTACAGCGTTTACTTAAATTGTTACAGCCTTATTTACCTCCAAGAGAACAGTAATATTCAGCAAAAGTATTGATAACTTGAATATTACTACAATGAGTAATGACAATTTCTCTCATTTCTGATTATTTTGTTTAAACTATAGTAAACTACCCAGTCACGTTTTTGCATACTCAGCCGAGCGAGAGGTAATCCTCTATAAGCTCGACGTAAAATAATGCGTATTTCCCTTTAACTTTATTGATAAATTTCGCTGAAAAAAGAATGCCGACAATCAATCAACCAATTTCAAATAAGTATTTGTATCTTTGGATCATTGGCTATGCCATTACTTGGATCCTTGCGAGCTTCTTTTTTGACCCAACTGTTCCTTACGATACGGTCGAAGCCGTTAACTGGGGGATGAATGGGGAATGGGGATCGCCAAAAAATCCATGGTTTGTTGGTACTATGATGTGGCCTGCAATCCATTTAGGCATTTCTTATAGTTTCTATTGGTATCTGAGCCATTTTATCGGTATTGGATTTGGGCTACTTGGGGTATGGAAATTAGCTTATCGATTAACCGGACGCCGTGACCTTGCTTGGTTTGCGATGCTGATGATGAATTTATCTGGCGTCATTAATTTCGATATTATTCCTTATAATGATAACTATATCTTAGTGACTTTCTGGCCTTGGTTGATTTACTTCTTCCTGCGTGCGGTCGAAGATAACCCTCTGTGGTGGCTACCTTTTGCTTTAGTTGCCGGTCTTGCAACAATGGGGAAATATTCCACACTTGCCTTAGTCGGCTCTGTTTTCTTACTCACCCTTTTTGTGAAACAAGCGCGCCAAAGCTATCGCTACCCGGTGTTTTATCTAGCGATAGCACTGTGGTTTTCGATGATTTTGCCAAACTTCTTCTGGCTGATGGCGAGTGATTTTTCTGCCTTTAAATGGGTAGATTCGCAAATTGATCCCGGTTTTAACTTACATACCACGGAAGCTGCGCTAAGTGTGTTTTACCCGCTGATTATTGCAGCGATTATCTTATATTGCTGTGGCGGGAAAATCGGTTGGCCGAAAGCCTTATCAAACCGCATGGCAAACTTCATCATCCTATTCCCATTAGCAGTGATTTACGGTTGGTTCTCGTTTCATGATGGTGGGCGAATTACTGAGTGGTTGCAGCCATTTATGATGGTCTGTGCGCCTTTATTTGTTGGCTCAATCATTGTGATGCCGAAAAAATCACTGAAAAAACCGTTGATTGGTTTAGCGGTGGTTGGTGTTTTAATGGTATCTGGCTATCTAGCTGTTCAAGCAGGGAATATTCGTGGAGCGGGTCAAAAGTTTATTGGTGTCAAAACCTTAATTGCTGAAGGTGAACAGCGCTGGTATCAACGTTACGGAACACCAGTTAAATACGTTGGCGGTGAAGATAACTTACATCAATGGTTTATTATCTACGCTCAAGATAGGCCGCATGTTATTCAGCCTTGGACGCTAGAAAACCATATGCCACCGAATGTGTATAACCGTGAGATTACCGAAGCAGAAATTCGTGAGCATGGTGCTATTTTATTAGGGCGCAAATATGACGATTGTGCCCACGAAGATTTCGCTAAAGTGCGTAAATTCTGGCCACAATTTACGATTGAAAAAGAAGATGTAATTTATCGCTCTGAGCCGGATGCTAAGCCGAAAACCATGTGTTTTGGGTTTATTGCCCCAGAGAAGAAATAAGAGTGGTTTAAATTGAAATAACTATGGATGCCCATTGATTATCTGGGCATTTATTTAATTAATCTTAATTGAATGGCTAAACGCTCAAAATAATTTATTTTAGAATTTTTATTGAACAACCTAAATATACTGAACCATTTCATATAACCTAAAAAGTGTATTTTTACTAAGTCAGGTTTTTTACTTGCACAAACTAAAAAAATACCTTGGTCATCGTCAATGATGCCGGATGATAATAAGTCATGTTGTACATTAAGTGTTAACTGATATAAATGCGCCCATTGCTCTTTTGTGCCAACTATAACACCTCCAATGATATAAGTATGATTTTCAATTACATACTTCATGACCAATTCATGGTTTGTCAAATCTAAACCATCTCGTATAGAGAAAAAATGCATTTTTTCTCTATCAAAGGAGTGGTTCCATTCTGTTATGCCATACCGAGTTTTATTATTACGAATATATCCGAAATCTATCCATGCAATAAGTTCATTGTTAGCAAGTCCAAGTTGACCCGCCTTATTCACAAAATAGGTTTTAAGATTCGTTAATAAAACATATTCTGGAGACCAATATTCTGGGTTTTCGAGTTGTTTTGGTTTTATACGTTCTTTAAATGAGCGACTGAGTTGTATAGCTGAAATTTTCTTTATGATGTGTTTAAACTTTTTATTGATATCCAGCACAATGACGTGAGTTGGTTTCCCCGCCCTAATTTTCAATATTCTTTCTTTGAAATTAGCAGAAGTAAACACGACCATATTATTATCGAACTTTGCTAACTGACTAAAATAATTGAAGTAAGTGTCAGTTTTTCTTTCTAAATGATCTAAGTGCCCGTGAGAACTATTCCAATCTCCTCTTCCTATATCAAAAAAAGCAGTTACTATTGTTGTGGATTGATTCATTGTTTATGGTTACCACCTAAGTTGGGAAAAATAGAGCTTAATCGCTTATAAACGTCAGAAGCACTAATTTGCCCCATCATATTATTTGTGGATTTTATCTCATTTTGGCCTTTTCCATAACCACCAATTAAACCGGGATTTGTTGGGCCAAACAGCGTGAAATTCGGCTTATCTAGCGCAGCCGTTAAATGACTCAAACCTGTATCAACAGAAATCACCGCCTTTGCATCCGCAATTTGTTGCGCGACTTGTGCCAGCGTTAATTTTGGTAAGACTTCAACAAAATCAAAACCCTCTGCTAGTCTTATTGCTCGCTGATACTCATGCTCTGCACCCCAAGGGAGTTTCACTCTCAGCCCAGTTTCCTTCATTAATTGAATCAGCTCACGCCAATGAGACTCAGGCCAATGCTTATCGTCGCGGGTTGTGGAGTGCAAAAACAGCACATAGGGGGCTTCGGTTTCATCGGTTGATTGCAAGAAATGGCGAGCTATCGCGTAATCTCCTTGGGTCCTAGGGCAAGTATACCCGAGGCTTTTAGCAAATAATTGGCGAATACGCTCTACCGCATGTTGCTGTTTACTAATGGAATAACGATGATCGTAGAAGAAGCTAGCAATCGGCTCGCGGATACTATGGCGGTCATAACCATGTTTAGAACCGTGAGCGAGGCGAGTGACTAGCAACGCACTCTTGAGTAACCCTTGTGCATCGATAATTGCATCGTAGTGGGTTGCCTGCAATTGGCGACGAAATGCTGCACGTTCGGCACGAATTGGCGCAGAAAACCAATTTTTTCGCCAGCGACGGATTGCCACAGGGATCACTTTATTCACCGCATTGTGCCAAGTGGGGATTTGAGCAAACCCCTCTTCGACCACCCAATCAAATTGAATATTCGGTATTGCTGCCTGTGCATCAGTTAATGCAGGTAGAGAGTGCAAAACATCTCCCATAGATGATGTTTTTACTAATAACACGCGCATTATTTAATACCTATATTTAAACGCGTGAGGGCATCCAGCACCATCTGCGGTTGAATATCAATCAGACTTTGGTGATAGCCACTTTCGCCGTCACCTTTACGCACTTTGTGATAACCCGTTATCAGCCGGATCACTTCTGCTTTATCGGACAGTGGTGGTGTAAAGTCCGGGCTACTTGGGCCATATAGTGCGACTAACGGTTTATCGAGAGCCGCAGCCACATGCATTAAGCCAGAATCATTACTCACAACGGCTTGGCAAGCATCAATAAGATTAACGGCTTGTTCTAACGAGGTTTTTCCTGCGAAATTGAGGCAGTAACTGCGAGCATCGTCAGTCAAACTTTGACGGATTTCTTCACCTGCTTCATGGTCTTTTTGAGAACCAAATAACAGAACTTGGTAGCCTTGATCGCTGATTAATTTTTGAGCGATAGCCGCATAGTGATAGTGTGGCCAACGTTTTGCAGGACCAAATTCAGCACCGGGGCAGAAACCAATAATTGGGCGAGAAAAATCAAGATTAAATTGACTAACAGTATCGCTAACTTGCTGTTTATCAGTGACTAATTTAGGCCATAAAATCGGGGCGGGAATATCATCGGCAGATTTGATGCGCTGTTTGTCATACGCCAATGCGACGTAGCGTTGCACCATCAGCGGAAATGCTTGTTTATCCAATGGGCGTAAATCATTGAGCAGCCCATAACGCATTTCACCGCGCCATCCCGTTCTTTTGGTAATTTTAGCAAAGAACGGCACCAGAGCAGATTTCAATGAATTAGGTAACACAATCGCTTGATCGTACCCATTTTTCCGCAAATTAATGCCTAATTGACGGCGTTCGCCAATTTCTAGCTTTCCATGTCCTAATGGCATGGAGATCGCTTCAGATACTTCGGGCATTTTTGCCAATAACGGACGGCACCAATCGGGTGCCATCACATCAATCTGAGCATGAGGATGGAGTGCCTTTATCGTGCGATAAAGGCTCTGAGACATCATCATATCCCCTACCCATGAGGGGCCAATCACTAATATTTTCATAGGCGTGGTTTTCATAGGTACTGTTTTCATAAAAGGCGATTACGCGTCTTTATTCAGCCATTGCATATATTCGGTCACGCCTTCAGCAACGGTTTTAAACGGTGCAGTGTAACCTGCGGCACGTAATTTAGTCAGATCCGCCTGGGTGAAGCTCTGGTAGCGACCTTTTAATTTCTCAGGGAATTCAATATATTCGATAGATACATTTTTATCTTTATGGAATTCAGTGACGGCATCGGCAACCGCTTGGAATGATTCCGCGCGACCTGTACCACAGTTGAAAATACCAGAAACGTTATTTTCCCAGAACCATAAATTCACCGCAGCCACATCGCCAACGTAGATGAAGTCACGACGGAAAGTGTCGCTTCCTTCAAACAATTTCGGGGTTTGCCCTTCATTAATCTGTTTGTTTAAGTGGTAAGCCACGCTCGCCATGCTGCCTTTATGGTTTTCATTTGGTCCATAAACGTTGAAATAGCGGAAGCCACACACTTGAGACTGAGCTTCAGGCATGATGCTGCGGACATATTGGTCGAATTGGAATTTAGAGTAGCCGTATACGTTTAGTGGTTTTTCAAATTCACGTTCTTCGATGAAATTATCGCTACGTCCACCGTAAGTTGCTGCGGAAGAGGCATACAGGAAGGGAATTTCACGTTCCAAACAGTAATGTAGCAGCTCTTTAGAAAACTGATAGTTATTATCCATCATGTACTTACCATCCCACTCAGTTGTGGATGAGCAAGCACCTTCATGGAAAACAGCGTCAATATCACCAAAATCATCACCGGCAATAACACTCACGATAAAGTCTTCTTTATCCATGTAATCGGCGATATCGAGGTCAACAAGGTTGGCAAATTTAGTACCATCTTTCAGGTTATCCACCACCAGAATATCGGTGCGACCCATTTCGTTCAGGGCTTTAATAATATTGCTGCCAATAAAACCAGCTCCGCCAGTGACTACGATCATCGTGAATACCTCAAGTGGGTTAAGAATAAATAGATACAAAATTGGGGTCTATAATAACACCTCTTTGTACAGACAACAGTATATCGACCAGATAATTGTCCTAGTTGTCATACCTCTTCAAAGGGCATTATCGTGATCTTGCCTACAAACTTAACTTATTTGCTCCGCAGATATCGCTAGTTCCAGTGACTATTATTAAACTCTGTAAACAACTTCTTTACAGGAACAAATCATGTCAGAACAATTTTACCAGCAGATTAAACAACAATTGGTGCAAATAGAAGCTGAAGGCTTGTTTAAACATGAACGCATTATTACGACCTCTCAAGACGCGGATATTGAAATCCAGGGTGGGCAGCGCGTTATTAACTTCTGTGCAAATAACTATTTAGGCTTAGCCAATCATCCCGCGCTGATTGAAGCGGCAAAACAGGGTATGGATAGCCATGGCTTTGGTATGGCATCGGTTCGTTTTATTTGCGGCACCCAAGACAGCCATAAAGTTCTTGAAAAGAAAATCGCGGATTTCCTCGGAATGGAAGATTCGATCCTCTATTCCTCTTGTTTTGATGCCAATGGCGGGCTTTTTGAGACGCTACTAGGGCCAGAAGACGCTGTTATTTCTGATGCATTAAACCATGCATCCATCATTGACGGTGTTCGCCTGTGTAAAGCCCAGCGCTATCGCTACAGCAATAACAATATGACGGAATTAAAACAGCGCCTTGAAGAAGCCAAAGCGGCGGGTATGCGCCATATTCTGATTGCGACTGACGGTGTTTTCTCGATGGATGGCGTGATTGCTGATCTGAAAACTGTCTGTGACCTTGCTGATGAATATAACGCATTGGTCATGGTAGATGACTCCCATGCTGTTGGTTTTGTTGGTGAAAACGGTCGTGGTAGCCATGAGTATTGTAAAGTGATGGGGCGAGTAGACATTATTACTGGCACATTAGGAAAAGCTCTGGGCGGTGCATCGGGTGGTTATACTGCCGCCAAAAAAGAGGTTGTCGAGTGGTTACGTCAACGCTCTCGCCCATATTTATTCTCTAACTCTTTGGCACCCGCCATTGTAGCTGCGTCCATTAAGGTGATCGATATGATGACCGAAGGGCAAGAACGCCGTGAGAAATTGTGGCGTAATGCGGTGTTATTTAGAGAAAAAATGACTGATGCAGGGTTTACATTAGCAGGCGCTGATCACGCCATCATTCCTGTGATGTTAGGGGATGCCAAGATTGCTCAGCAATTTGCTTCAGAGTTATTAAAAGAAGGCATTTATGTCACTGGATTTTTCTATCCAGTGGTTCCTCAAGGACAAGCGCGAATTCGCACGCAAATGTCCGCTGCGCACAGTGAGGAGGATATTTTACACGCTGTTGATGCATTCACCCGTATTGGCAAAAAGCTTCAATTAATTTAGTTACGAAATTAATTTAGCCATAAAATTAAATGTAGCCATAAATAAAAGGTCGCCTATGAAAGCACTGTCCAAATTAAAAGCAGAACCAGGTATATGGATGACAGACGTTCCGAAACCGGAACTGGGACACAATGATGTGATGATTAAAATCCGTAAAACCGCCATTTGCGGAACGGATGTTCATATCTACAACTGGGATGAATGGTCGCAAAAAACCATTCCCGTTCCGATGGTGGTGGGTCATGAATATATAGGGGAAATTGTTGAGATTGGGCAGGAAGTTAAAGGGTTTAAAATTGGTGACCGTGTTTCTGGCGAAGGGCATATTACCTGCGGTCATTGCCGTAATTGCCGAGGTGGGCGTACCCACTTATGCCGTAATACCATTGGTGTCGGCGTAAATCGCCCAGGATGTTTTGCTGAGTATTTGGTGATCCCAGCGTTTAACGCCTTTAAAATTCCAGACAATATTCCTGATGAAATTGCGGCAATTTTCGACCCATTTGGTAATGCGGTGCATACAGCATTATCATTTGATTTAGTCGGTGAAGATGTACTGGTTTCTGGCGCAGGCCCTATCGGTATTATGGCGGCAGCAGTTTGCCGACATGTCGGTGCTCGCCATGTAGTGATCACGGATGTGAATGATTATCGCCTTGAATTAGCGAAAAAAATGGGCGTAACCCGCGCGGTGAATGTGAGCCGTGAAAATCTTAAAGACGTGATGAATGAACTGGGCATGAAAGAAGGTTTTGATGTGGCACTGGAAGTTTCAGGAGCCCCCGCCGCTTTCCAAACCATGTTAGACACCATGAATCATGGTGGCAGAATTGCGCTATTAGGTATTCCTCCATCATCGATGGCAACAGACTGGAGCCAAGTTATATTTAAAGGTCTGTTTATCAAAGGGATTTATGGGCGTGAAATGTTTGAAACTTGGTACAAGATGGCGACACTCGTGCAATCAGGTCTCGATTTATCACCAATCATTACTCATGAGTTTTCTATTGATGATTTCCAAAAAGGCTTTGATGTGATGTGCTCAGGGCAGTCAGGAAAAGTGATTTTAAACTGGGATTAATTCAGAATTAATTTATTAGTTTTAAAGGGTTTATTGGCGAATGCCTTTAAACCCTTTTTTATTTTTAGCCTTACCCGTTACGGTATTTTCTTTTCTGCAATCAGGGGCTGCAGGGTTTTATCTTGATAAATGGCCTCGACCACAAACATGAGTAGCTCAATGCCTTGCAGACGGGTTGATGGCAGTTCGATATCGCATATACCTAATTCTGCGGGACTAACTACTTTCTCAGGTTGCTCCGCAGCATCGTTAGTCATTTCTGGTTCTGCAAGAGTTGGCGTAGCATCATCAGAATCTGCCGTTGTTTTAGCTGCTTCATGAGGTTTTACCTCTGATTTGCTTGGCATTTTGGTTTCGGGCTTTGTTACTGGCAGTGTTGGATTAACGCCTTCAGGCTGCATTCTGAGAGTTTTGCGTGGTTCGCCAGTTGCTGGGTGATAGCCGACCAGTGTACTGACAGGTACAAGCTCAATATCAGCGGGAACCAATGGCATAAATTTTTGTAAGGCGCGCACGGTTGATGGATGTGGGTGACCAATAGCCACCGCGCTGCCATGTTTACGCGCGTAAGCAATGGCTTTATTCAGCTGTGTACGGGTTTCTTCTTCAGATTGGTGATTATCAATAAAAATATTGCGCTTCGTTGAGGGAACGCCAAATTCTTTGGCTGCATTCAATGCCTGTGTATTGCCAATCGTGACGCTATCTAAGAAAAAGAGGTTCGATTGCGACAGTGAGCGCATCACATTGCGCATTCCAGAAAGGCTGGAGGTCATCTCGCTGCCCATATGGTTATTCATTCCTTTAGCGTGAGGAACTCGGCTAATGGCATTTTTAATGATGCGGTCAACTTCTTCAGCACTCATTGAGGGTGCCAAAGTATCTTTTTCAAGAGGTTGCTTACTCAATGGCTTCATGGGCATATGGATTAAAATATCCCGCCCTTGCTGATAGGCGGTTGCCGCGACTTCAGCACCATGAGGTGAGTTAGGTAAAATAGCAATACTGATGGCGGCCGGTAACGCTAGGATTTGATTATCTTCTTTGGCTCGGTAACCAAAATCATCAATGACAATAGCGAGTTTGGCGGCACTCGCCTGAGAGCTGACCATGATAAGGAGCAGGCTAATCAGTAATTTCATTGGCGAGTGTCTTAACATAATTATTTTCCTAACTTTTTATAGCCTAGCATTTTATAGGCAGTGCGAAAGATTATTGTGCTACTTGCCTAGCCACGGGCGAGGGTTAACAGTCTTACCTTGTCGGCGAATTTCAAAGTAAAGTGCAGGGCGTTCTTGACCACCACTACTTCCCACTAAAGCAATTGGCTGGCCTGCGCGGACTTCTTGCCCCACATTCACCAGCGCACTTTGGTTATAGCCATACAGGCTCATATCCCCTTTACCATGCTCAACGACAACAACCAAACCGTAACCTTGAAGCCAGTCAGCGAGTAATACGCGACCATCCGCAATAGCCTTAACTTGGGTGCCTTCATTTGCTGCGATCACCATACCTTTCCAACGTAATTCGCTGGAGATCACATCCCCATAATTATGTAAGGTGGAACCGCGTACCGGCCAGATAGCTTGACCAGCAGGGCGACCTAAACCACCCGTTCGAGACATAAGTGATTGCTCACTTTCAGATGGCTTATACGTGGCACCTTTCTGTTTGGCTTTTCGCTCTTTTTCAGCAACTTGAGCACGAATACGCGCGGCTTCACGAGCTTCACGTTCGGCGCGTGCTTTAGCTTCACGTTCTGCTTTAGCAATCTTGTCGCGTAGCCTGGCTTCGTTCTGCTTTAAGACGGCGAGGTTTTTTTGATCTTCTTTTAATGAGCTTTCTAATACGGTTAAGGTTTTTTGCCGTGAAGCTTGCGCATTATCGAGCTTTTGTTTTTCTTGCTGCTGGCGTGTGAGCGTTGTTTTCTGCTCAGCTTGCTTTTTTTGCTCTAATTGTTTTTGTTCGTGCAACTCTTTGGTAGTTTCTTCTAGATCAAGAATGTTTTTTTCACGAGCTTGGTTGAGGTAGCCATAATACGCAAGAATTCGTTCTTCTCGTTGGCCTTCTTCACCCTTTAAGAGTAGCGATAAACCTTGGTGTTTACCAAGTCGGAATGCGGCATCTAACTGCTCAGCAAGCAGTTTTTCTTGTTCATTTTTTTTCTTTTGCAGCCGACTGATATTGCTGGATAAGGAGGATATTTCTTTATCTAGTTGTTTTAATTGGTTTTGTGTTAGGTGCAAATCACGGCTTGCTGCAGAAATACTTTGTTCTTGCTCTTTGAGTTGCAAAAGGAGATTACTTTTTTTAGTTTGCTGTTCTTTAACGCTTTTTTCTTTTTCAGCAATGCTTTTTAGTAGGTCATTTAATTGACCTTTGTTTTCGGTGATCTGATTCGCGAGCGCGACGTGAGAAGGCTCCAAAGTGAATAACCCTAAACCAAGCAGGGCAGGGATCATTGCCTGACGAACAAAAAATGTCTTTATTCGATGGGATGTATGGGCCATTGTGATAGATCACCTCAATTAAATGCAATAACTGATTATTTCATCTGCAAGTCGTGCTTTCCAGTGTTCTCTTAAAAATAGTCATAAAAACGCTTAAAAATTAAGAATATTGCTATTATACCATTTGATACTAAGCCAAATTATAGGCGTATTATCACTGAATTTTACTGTTTATACTCTATTTAGATGGGAATTAATTTAGCGTCAAAGTCGAGTCTGAGCATGTTTATGTTAAAATGTCTGCGTACAGCTTTGAGAAAAAATTCTTTTTTTCAGAAAAAAGGTGTTAACTCTGCGAGTGTTTTCGCAAAAAAGACATTCTAGTTTGCGCTAACTGGCTGTAATTAGCTCAGCACAAAGGTATACTCTGAACCCTTTGATATTCGTTTTTAACTAACGGGAGTAATTGCCCCCCATGATCCAAGAAATCATGCAATTTGTCAGTCGTAACACGTTTGTTAGTCTGACTTGGATAGTGTTATTTGTTGCCGTGGTCGTGATGACCTTCAGAAGCCTATTCTCTAAAACTAAAGTCATTGCGCGCACTCAAGCGATTACAATGATCAATAAAGAAGAAGCAGTTATTGTGGACTTACGTACTCGCGAGGAGTTCCGCAAAGGGCATATTATTGATTCTATTAACTTAACACCATCTGAAATTAAAGATAATAATTTGGGTGAGCTGGAAAAACATAAACAGAAATCTGTCATCATAGTTTCTGCAAGTGGAATGGAAGCAACTAAACCTGCTGAACAGCTTGCTCATCATGGCTTTGAAAAAGTCTTTGTCCTGAAAGAAGGGATCGCTGGTTGGGCGGGTGAAAACCTACCACTGGCTCGTGGTAAGAAGTAATTATCCGGCACTGAAAAGATGTGCCGGCAACTGAATATATCTCGAAACTCTAATATGGAAGTAAGGTAATTATTATGTCAGAACAAAACAACTCAGAAATGGTATTTCAAATTCAACGTATCTACGCAAAAGACGTTTCATTTGAAGCACCTAATGCACCTCAAATCTTTCAAAAAGAGTGGCAGCCAGAGATCAAATTAGATTTAGATACTTCTTCAACTCAATTAGCTGAAGGTGTGTATGAAGTTGTTCTGCGTGTGACAACTACCGCAACTCTGGGTGAAGAAACTGCATTTCTGTGTGAAGTTCAACAAGCGGGTGTGTTCTCTATTGATGGCATCGAAGGCACTCAAATGGCACATTGCTTAGGTGCATACTGCCCGAATATCCTGTTCCCATATGCGCGTGAAACTATCACGAACATGGTAGGCCGTGGTACTTTCCCACAATTGAACTTAGCGCCAGTTAACTTTGATGCACTGTTCATGAGCTATTTAGAACAGCAACAAGGCGAACAAGCGCAGACCCCTGAAGTTCAATAAGGTCGCTTAATGAATACTGCTTCAATGACAGTGATCGGTGCCGGCTCGTACGGCACCGCTTTAGCCATTACTCTTGCACGTAATGGCCATCAGGTGGTGCTGTGGGGACATGACCCAGCACACATTCGTAAATTAAACCAAGAACGTAGAAATCAGGCATTTTTACCTGGTGTTTCTTTCCCTGATAGTTTATCTCTCGAAACGGACTTAAAAAATGCCGTTGAAGCGAGCCTGAACATCTTGATTGTGGTACCTAGCCATGTATTTGGTGATGTGCTCAAGCAAATCAAACCGTATCTAAAAGCGGGCTCCCGCATTATTTGGGCAACCAAAGGGTTAGAGAGAGATACCGGACGTTTGTTGCAAGATGTAGCGCGTGAGGTATTAGGAAACGAAATTCCTCTGGCGGTGCTTTCTGGCCCTACCTTCGCAAAAGAGCTTGCTGCTGGTCTCCCTACGGCTATTTCAGTCGCGGCATCCGATAGCCAATTTGGTGATGATTTACAAAAATTATTCCATTGCGGCAAAAGTTTCCGTGTCTATAAAAACCCTGACATGATTGGTGTGCAACTCGGTGGCGCAGTGAAAAACGTCATTGCGATTGGTGCTGGGATCTCCGATGGTATGGGTTTTGGTGCAAACGCACGTACGGCATTGATCACACGAGGCTTAGCTGAAATGAGCCGCTTAGGTGTATCACTGGGCGCTGACCCATCCACATTTATGGGTATGGCAGGACTTGGTGACCTAGTGTTAACCTGCACCGACAACCAATCCCGTAACCGCCGTTTCGGTATGATGCTGGGAAATGGTGTCAGTGTGGAAGAGGCGGAAAAAGAGATTGGGCAAGTGGTTGAAGGCTATCGTAATACCAAAGAGGTGAAAGCCCTTGCGGAGCGTGCCGGTGTTGAAATGCCAATCACAGAACAGATTTATCAAATTCTCTACTGCAATAAGAATGTGTTAGAAGCCTCCCAAGCATTGCTCGGACGTGCTACTAAAGATGAAATTGCAGATATGCCTAAGTTGCCAAGCCAATAATATAGAAGAGAGTCATTATGTCGCGTGAAGAACTGGATAGAATTTGGGGTTACATTAAGGAAGAAGCCAAGGCGCTTGCTGACTGTGAGCCTTTACTTGCCAGTTTTTTTAACGCGACATTACTGAAGCATGACAACCTCGGTAGTGCACTTAGCTATATGTTGGCGAATAAGTTGAGTTCACCGATTATGCCCGCAATGGAAGTCCGTGAAATTGTGGAAGAAGCATATCGTAATGACGAGCAGATGATTTTTTCTGCGGCGATGGATCTTTCTGCTGTCCGTTTACGTGACCCTGCGGTTGATAAATATTCCACACCACTGCTGTATTTAAAAGGTTTTCACGCCCTACAAGCCTATCGCATTGGGCATTGGTTATGGGGTGAAGGGCGTAAAGCATTGGCCGTTTATCTGCAAAACCAAATATCAGTCTCTTTTGGGGTCGATATCCATCCTGCTGCCCGTATTGGCTGCGGGATCATGCTCGACCACGCGACGGGGATCGTGATTGGTGAGACGGCGATTGTTGAAAATGATGTGTCTATTCTTCAGTCTGTTACGCTAGGCGGTACCGGTAAAACCTGTGGCGACCGTCATCCTAAAGTGCGTGAAGGGGTGATGATTGGCGCTGGCGCTAAAATTCTAGGCAATATTGAAATTGGTCGCGGCGCAAAAATTGGCGCTGGCTCTGTAGTGCTGCACCCAGTTCCTCCTCACACCACAGTGGCGGGAGTTCCTGCACGTATTGTCGGTAAGCCAACAAGCGATAAGCCATCGTTGGAGATGGATCAAAACTTTAATGGTAACGTTGATGGTTTTGAAGGCGGGGATGGGATTTAGTTGTTGAAAAAAGTTCAGGATTTGAGTTCAGATCGATTTGTTGAGCCACTTCAGTGCTGCGATTCTCAGCTAAGTAAGAAACGGCTATCTGTCCTTTTGGAGGCGGATTTGCTTAAAAATCTCGATCCGTATAATAGCCATTCAGACGGATTAACTGATGTCCGTAATATTGAAATAGATAATTAGGCCTAATATTAAGATTCGAAACTAAAGGAGCTTAAACAGCTCCTTTGTTGTTTTAGTCTTTCAGCAGCGCACCCGGATATCCAAGCTGACGCCAAGTTTCGAATACCACAACGGCAACTGAGTTAGAAAGATTCATACTGCGGCTTTCCGCTAGCATCGGGATACGAATTTTCTGCTCGATAGGCATATTGTCGAGAACATACGGCGGTAGGCCGCGGGTTTCTGGTCCAAACATCAAATAATCATCTTCCCGATAACTCACATTACTGTGGCTCGGTTTACCTTTGGTAGTCAACGCAAATACACGAGCACCTGTTGGCGACTGATTATTATCAGGATTTAACCCTTCACTTTCTAAGAATGCGTAATAGTCATGATGATGTTTGATATCCGCAAACTCGCTGTAATCTAGCCCTGCGCGACGTAAGCGTTTGTCATCCCAAGTAAAACCGAGAGGATGGATCAGGTGCAGACTAAAGCCAGTATTAGCGCATAAGCGGATGATGTTCCCAGTATTTGGTGGGATTTCAGGTTCGAATAAAACAATATGTGGCATAACGTTAACGGCTATTGGTCGGGATGAAAAAAGATGATGCAGAGTTTACGCGCAAATTTAGAAAGATGCATTAGTTGTGTAGAAATGGGAGTGAAAGGCGAGCGGGTGGCTCGCCATTTTATGAGTATTGGCAGACATAGCTAGTACTGATAGAGATAATTAGTACTGATAAACATAGCTATAGTCGTCAGACTTTTCATCAATGCCATTAAGAATGGAGCCAGTAATTTCAATATTATTTTGTTTGAAATGCTTAAGTGCGCGCTCAATTTCTTTAACGGTATTCACGCCATAATAGGCAACTAAAAGTGATGTACCGGCATATTTCCCGATGATAGCCGGATCGGTAATCGCAAAAATGGGCGCAGTATCAAGCAGGACCATGTCATATTGATGTTTAACAGAGTCTAATAAATGCTTAAATTGCTCGCTCATAAGCAGTTCTGAAGAGTGGGTAGTGCTTTTCCCTCGGCTAATAATGTCTAAATTCTCAATAACTTGTTGGTGTATTGATACCGGGTTTTCCCTGTGTTGAGATAAGAATTCTGAAAGCCCAGATTTATTTTCTAACCCAAATGTTTTATGGATATGCCCTTTGCGTAAATCAGTATCGATAAGCAGAATTTTTTTACCCGCGTTGGCGAGGGCGATAGCCATATTCGCAGTAATAAAACTTTTTCCTACATTTGGTGATGAGCTTGTCACCATCACAATATTATTGTCTTGATTCATAACGGAGAAATAGACACTTGTTCTTAATGAACGAATGGATTCTATTGCCATATCCGCTGGATTTTCAATCGCGAGGGGCTTTTTGCTCTCGCGATACCGTGATTTTTTTTCATCCAACGAGAATGGAATGGTGGCATAAACACGGAGGCCTAGCGCTTCGAGATCTTCCGTGTTCTTAATTTTATTATTGAGAAGCTCTTTTCCGATCACAAAGGCGCTGCCCATCACGAGACCCAATAAGGAGGCTAGCGCCATGATTAAGCTTTTCTTGGGAGCGATGGCCACGGGGTAAGATTCCGCAGAGTCAATAATTCGCACATCGGCAGTGATCCCTGAATTTAATACGCTGAGTTCGCGCTGCTTGGCCACCAACTGATTATAAATAGCTTGCTCGGATTCAACATCGCGAGTTAAACGAATAATTTGCTGCTGAGTGTTTGGCAGTTGTTGAATGTTTTTGCTGGATTTTTCTTTCTCGAGTAGCAACTTTTGGCGTTTATCGAGTAAGGATTGATAAGCCGGGTGGCTACGGGTATATCGTTGTTGAAGCTCCACTTCTTTAAAAGTAAGCTCATTTAGTTTTTCTTCTACATGCAATGCACTCTCAAGCGCGGATTTAGCCTCTAACGTTAGGTCAATAGACTCATTTTGTTTACGAAACGTATTTAACTGATTTTCATAATGGTCGAGCTTATTTTTTACTTTTGGTATGTAGTTATCTAAAAAAATCAACGTGTTGTTTGTAGCTCGTTTTCTATGTTCTCTATTCTGGTTAATATAATTCTGAATGACATTATCCAAAATCTCGATATTGTCTCGTTGATTTGTTCCTTTAATTGTTAGGTTAATGATGCCAGAGCCTTTACTGGCTTCATTCATACTGAGACGGTGCCGCAAATTCTCGATAGCAGAATAACGATCATTCTTTATTAAGGTAATTTTTTCCCCTCCTTGAGCGATATATGAATCAATCAATAAGTGAATTTCCCCTTGCTTTAACGTGGTGCCAATTTGCCCATGATAAATTTGGTCGGCAAGAGCCAACGTATATTGGCGACCATCTAAAAAGGTTAAGGTGGCGGATTGGCCGATTAAATCAGGGGGTAAGTGGTACTCTGTAATATGAACAACGGGCGCATTACTTAGAAATCTGGAGAATATCTTTGAAGGCAAAATTTGAATATCTAAATTCAAATCTGACACGGTTTTGCCTAACACCATTCTGGATTTAATCACTTCAATTTCTGAATCGATTTGCCCGTTATTGCCGCCAAAAAGCATTCCATCATTCATTTTTTCTAATAGTGATGCTTGGTTTACCTTATCGTACTGCAATGTAGCATTCGCTTGGTAAATAGGAGAAGCGAACCAGCAATACACTCCGGCACTTAAAATGGCGACAATAGTAAACGCCGCTATCGTTAGCGTGTTCGATTTCAGTGTTTTTAATATAGCGAGTAAGTCGATTTCATCGGCGTTCGGCGAATGTTTTTTTTCTGTCTTGTTCATAGGGTTAGTTTTTAAATAAGTTTAATAGAGGCTAAATCTTTCCTTGCCATGACTCGGCCGCTTTTTCCATAAGCTGATAAACATGCTCAAACATTTCCTCGCTATGTTTATAAGGGTCAGGGATTTCGGTTTTATTCAACCATTCACCAAATAGCATGACTTTGCCTCGGGTTTGCGGAAACTGCCGATAAAGTTTTTGGGTATGGCAGTTTTCCATCACGAGGATCAAATCTGCCATCTGACATAAATGCTCTGTCAAACGACGAGAACGGTTTTCCTCTAAAGAGAGGCGATGGCTTTTTGCTATATGGCGAGCTTGAGCATCAACAGGTTGATTTTCCAGTGCAATCAGGCCTGCAGAGTGGATCCTTTTTTGGGGGAAAAGCCCCTGCATTAAACGCTCTGCGGTGGGTGACCGGCAGAGGTTCCCCATGCACACGATAAGAATATTATTGAACATAAGTATTTGATTAAAAATAAAATTACCATGCATAAATACGCTTAGTCCCTTCGGCAAGCTGATTGTATGAGGCGATGGTTGGCAGTAATTGGGTGATTAAACGGTTCCACCGAACAATAGGCGCTGCTGTCACATAAACAAGGTCATAAGGTCGTAATTTAAATTCCGTTCCCATTACGAGTGACGTCGCATCGGAGAGGTCAAGCTGATAAATAGTTGCCATCTTGGGAAGGGATTGCTCGTCTTCAGAACCCGCTGTTGGTGCGGATTTATGCGTTGACCGAATGACAAAAATCCCTGTCGCACTTGCGGTAGTTTGGCTGAGTCCATTGGCTTTACTTAGCGCTTCAGTGATGCTCATTCCTGCACGGTCGATAGTCAATGTTGACGGTTTCCCCACTTCTCCCATCACAAAGACCTTTTGCGCATCATTACGGGGAACATAGAGAACATCGCCGGATAGCATTAAGTAGTTTTGGGTTAAATCGCCGTATTGGATTAACGATTGCAGCGAGATTTTTATCTCTTTCCCTCCGCGGGTGAGGATCACATTATCCCAGTCCGCCTTTTGGGTTAACCCGCCTGCGGTATTAAAGGCTTCCAAAATAGTGAGAGGGACATTGGTGATGGGCAAGGAACCCGGTTTGGCAATTTCGCCAGACACATAGATTTTTTGTGAGCGAAAGGCAGCAATGCTAACATCGATTTGTGGTGCTTCAAGGTAGGCGGCCAGTCGGGTACTGACTAATCTCCTGATTTCACTGATTGTTTTACCGAGAACGGGGACTTTTCCAATATAGGGATAATAAATGGTGCCATCTGCGTGAACCCAGTTTCCTGAATCTGCAGCGCTGCGATAGGAGCCCGCAGGGATAGTGAGTTCAGGGTGATTCCATACGGTGATTGCCAGCACATCACCCACGCCAACACGATAGTCATAACTGGCTAGCTGCTCTTCAAGTTGCGGATTAGATTTGGCAATCACCGGGGCAACTTGCATTTCGCCTAGCAACTTAGGAGAGATAGGGTAAATATCTACAAGCTGGCTAATATCTTGCTCACCAGTATCAATAACTCTCTTTCCTGATGTGGAAATATAGGTTCCCGGGGCGAGATGACATCCAGAAATTAGGAGGCTCATTGTGATAGTTATGAAAAATTTACTGAACATGATAATCGCCCTAAATCAGGATGGATAATGGTAATTTTTAGCAATCGAAGTTACGCAATATAAACTTCACGCGGGATAATAATTCAGTTTTAAATAAAAAACCAAACAATTCATCCAAAAATCGATGTTATATAAAAATATAATAAAATAAAAAATGATATTGATGGGGGGAATGTTTTGTGAATAAGGGAGGATTGGGGGATAACCGGAAGCGAACTAGGGAGTGAGTGGGTTAATAGTGTGGTGAGAATAGAATTTGAGGAAATAAAAAATAAAAAGGCGAGCTAGAGGCTCGCCTAATTGATGCTATATCAAGAATGATTTAGCTTTGATAACCGTTAGGGTTCATAGATTGCCAGCGCCATACATCATTAGCCATATCCTGAATAGTATATTTAGCCTTCCAGCCAAGTTCGCGTTCTGCTTTTGCTGGTGTTGACCAATATTCAGCAATATCTCCTGCACGACGTTCGGCAATTTTATAAGGGATTGGTTTACCGACAGCTTTTTCAAAAGCAGCAATCACTTCCAGTACGCTAGTTCCTGTACCTGTACCCAGATTATAGATGTAAAGCCCTGAGTCTTTGTTCATGTGATTTAATGCAGCAATATGCCCATCAGCTAAATCCATCACATGGATATAATCGCGGACGCCAGTGCCGTCTTTGGTGGCATAATCCCCGCCAAATACAGCAAGTTCTTTACGACGACCAACTGCCACTTGTGCAATAAACGGGGTCAGGTTATTTGGGATCCCATTAGGGTCTTCACCCATCAAGCCGGAATTATGTGCACCAACTGGGTTGAAATAGCGCAGTAAGGAAATGGACCATTCGTTATCTGAGAAACTGAGGTCAGTTAAAATACGCTCAACCATATATTTGCTCGTGCCATATGGGCTATTAGTATTTCCGACAGAGGATTCTTCAGTTAACGGGGTATGTTCAGGCTCACCATACACAGTCGCAGAGGAGCTAAAGATTAAGCTTTTAACACCCGCCTGACGCATGCTTTGTACTAAAACTAAGGTGCCATTAACGTTAACATCATAGTATTCAATTGGTTTTTCAACAGATTCACCTACAGCTTTTAAACCCGCAAAGTGGATCACTGAGCTAATTGAGTGCTGAGCAAAAATGGTGTCCAAAATGGCTTTATCACGAACATCACCTTGATAAAATGTCGGTTTAGTTCCCGTGATGGTTTCAATGCGATTAAGCACTTCAAGGTTGGCATTATGAAGATTATCTAAAATAATCGGTTGAATACCTTGTTGGATCATTTGCACGCAGGTATGGCTACCGATATAGCCAAGACCGCCGGTGACTAAAATGCTAGGGTTGTTCATTATTTCACCTTATTTTTTCTTAATATTAAATTCTTTTTTTTAATGCGTGAAAAATATAACAACAAAGATAATAGAAACTTTGTATAAAGTTTAGCTTGAGCTCTTTTCTGTATATATTCCATTGCCAATTAATTGATTTTACCTTATTACTAGACAAGGATGTTTCGTGAATGCGATATTTAGCTAAAGGTTCTTGTATACAGTATGCTTTTTCGGCTTTTTTTAGTACAGATAACCACATTAAATAATCTTCTGACCCTACATTTTTTTGGTAAAATTTCCCTATTTTTTTTGCATGATATATTCCAGTTAAGTTACCAATAAAACAAGACCGCAGCATATCTTTATATGTTATTATTTCTGGGGCATATCGAGTGTTAACTAATCCATTTAAATTAAATGTAGAATAATTTGAACATATTACATCCCAGTCTTTATTTAATAATTCAATTTGCTTTTCTAGTTTATTTGATATCCATATATCATCGCTATCAATAAAAGCAATGTAATCACCTTTTGCAATAGATAAACCTTTATTTCTTGCTGAGGAGACACCTTCATTTTTTTCTAAATTTATTAATACTATCCGTGAGTCTTTATAAGAAGAAATTAAACTTACAGAATTATCAGTTGATGCATCATTTACAATAATTAGTTCAAAAAATTTATAACTTTGATCTAATACAGAATTAATCGACTCAACGATGAATCTCTCAGAGTTATAACATGGCATTATAATAGATACCAATTTGTTATTTTCTGTAGTTACCATATCAATCATTACCAAACAGGTCACGGGTAGAGACTTTATCCGCCACATCATCCAGTTCAGGTACCATACGGTTTGCCAGAATAATGTCGCTTTCTGCTTTGAACGTTTCTAAATCACGGATAACTTTCGAGCGGAAGAATTCATCTTCTTTCAGTACTGGCTCGTAAACTACCACTTCAATCCCTTTCGCTTTGATACGCTTCATCACACCCTGCACCGCAGAGGCACGGAAGTTATCGGAGCCTGCTTTCATCACTAAGCGATATACACCGACTTTACGTGGCGCTTTAGCGATAATCGCATCCGAGATAAAGTCTTTACGAGTACGGTTAGATTCGACAATCGCGTTAATCAAGTTATTTGGCACATCGTCGTAGTTCGCCAGTAACTGCTTGGTATCTTTAGGTAAGCAATAGCCGCCATAACCGAATGATGGGTTATTGTAGTGGCTGCCGATACGCGGGTCTAAAGAGACGCCTTCAATGATTTGACGCGCATTCAAGCCACGGCTTTCTGCATAAGTGTCTAATTCGTTGAAGTACGCCACACGCATCGCTAAGAAGGTGTTGGCGAACAGTTTAACCGCTTCGGCTTCAGTGCCGTCAGTGAACAGCACTGGCACATCTTTCTTAATCGCGCCTTCTAACAGCAAGTCAGCGAAAATTTGTGCGCGTTCAGAGCGCTCACCCACCACGATACGGGACGGATACAGGTTATCCCACAGCGCGCGACCTTCACGTAAGAATTCTGGGGAGAAAATCACGTTGGTGTAACCAAACTCTTCACGCAGACGCTCCGTAAAGCCCACAGGAATAGTGGATTTAACGATAATGGTCGCTTCCGGGTTCAGTTTGTTCACATCATGAATGACGGATTCCACAGAATTGGTGTTGAAGTAGTTAGTTTTTGGGTCGTAGTCTGTCGGGGTCGCCACAATCACGTATTGTGCGCCAGTATAGGCTTCGACTTTATCTTCTGTTGCACGGAAATTGAGTTGTTTTTCCGTTAGAAACTGTTCGATTTCAGTATCGATAATCGGAGATTGCTTATTGTTAAGCATCGCCACTTTTTCAGGAATGATATCGACCGCCACCACTTCGTGGTTTTGGGACAGTAACATGGCGTTAGACAGACCGACGTAGCCGGTACCTGCGATTGCTATTTTCATGTGGTAACCAATTTTTAGAAGTCAGAAAATGTTTGAATTTGGCGTAATGCTTGAATGACGGTAGATTGCGCTATTTCAGCGCTATTTGCTTCAGCATAGCATCTTAATTCTGGTGCATTACCTGAAGGTCTTAGATGGATAATATTACCGTTGGATAATGTCATCCTTAAGCCATCAATAGTGTTGATTTCTAGTATACGTGCATCGCTAAAGCCTAAATCGTTCAATAATTTATCAGGATTACTTGTGGCTTTTTCAATGATGCTTTTGCTTTTTTCTGTTGCAAAGTTTTGTATACGGTCACTAAAAGTGATGCGCTGTGGTAATAAATTAACCAAAGAGGCGATACCTACTTTCTTTGCTGCTGATAATAACATTAGGAATGGTAAGACAGCATCGCGGGTTGGTAGTGCTGCGAGTGGTTTATTATTAACTAGGACGTCTGACCCAAGCAGGAAGCCACCATTGGCTTCAAAGCCTGCGATTTTGGAATGGTCTTGAGCTAAATTAGTAAATTCTTCAATGACATAAGGTGAGCCAATTTTTGTTTGCTTTACACATTTAAACTGCTCTGCTTTTGAGATAATTGTATTGCAACTTACCGGAATCGCTAGTGCTTCAATACCCATTTCTAATGAACATAGTAAACCTAGTATATCACCTCGTAGCCATACACCATTTTCATCAGCCACTAGAGGTCGGTCACCATCTCCATCCGTTGAGAATATTGCATCAAAGCCGTGTAATTTAGACCAGTTCTGTGCTCTGATTTTGTCTTCTTCAGAAACAGCTTCAGTATCAATCGGAACAAATATGTCACTTCTTTCCAAAGAAATAACTTCGGCGCCTAGCTTCTTAAATAGAACCGGATAAATATCTCGACCAGCACTTGAGTGCTCATAAATACCAATACGTTTTCCTGTTAATAGTTTTTCATCAAAGATAGAGCAATATCGTTGAATGTATTGCTCTGTTGCGAGAGTGTTTACGGGTAATAACGGAGCTAAGATAGGAGAGAGTTCAAATTCTACATTACTGTTCAGAATTTCAAGTTCATCAGCCTTTGTTATTTCACCATCAGGTCGATAAAACTTTAAACCGTTTCTATCAAAAGGAATGTGGCTACCCGTTACCATAATGCAAGGAATATTACTTTGCATCGCAGTATAAGCAAGGGCTGGGGTAGGGATAACGCCATAGAAAAGCGGCTCAAAGCCGTGTTTCTGGATAGCGTCAATACAAGCTGCTGCAATAAATTCACTACTCGGGCGGTTATCTATCGCGATAGCGACTTGACGAAAATTAAATTTACTTTTGATGCTTGCTAGGAATGCGTGGGTGAAAGCTGCACAGGCTTCATGAGTAAACTGAGTCACTAAACCACGGGCACCACTGGTACCAAACTGAATACCTGATTTTTTTATTACATCATAACTATTCATAATCATATCATCGTTAAGAATGTCTAGGTGGTTAGTCATCTAACCCATATTCTTTAATGCGAACAATGTCATCTTCTTCGAGATAATTTCCAGAACGAACTTCAATTAAATGAAGGTCAATTTTTCCAGGATTTTCTATTCGATGAGGTGAACCTATAGGGATATAGGTTGATTCGTTCTCACTTAAAATATAGCTTTTATCACCGTTAGTAACCTTAGCTGTGCCTTGTACAACTACCCAGTGCTCAGCTCGGTGATAATGCATTTGTAGTGCGGTTTTTTCACCGGGTTTGACTTTCAAATGTTTAACGTGAAAGCGTTCCCCCTGTGCAATTTCGTCATGAGTTCCCCATGGGCGATATGCTTCACGGTGTTGCTCACATTCACTACGGCCTGCTTGTTTCAGTTGATTAACGATACTTTTGACATCTTGGACATTATCTTTGTTCGCAACAAGAACCGCATCTTTAGTTTCAATAATAACCAAGTTATCAACACCAACAGTAGAGACGAGTTTACTTTGCGAATAAACATAACTATTTCTAGTATTTTCTGTAAGAACGTCACCAATGATCACGTTAGACTGCTGATCTTTAGGAGAGACTTCCCAAAGTGAACTGAATGAACCAACATCACTCCATCCTGCATCCATTGGAACAACTAAGACATTGTCTGCTTTTTCCATAACGGCATAGTCAATGGAGTCTTCTGGACAGGCTTCAAAAATTTCGGCATTGATACGTGTAAAGTCTAAATCACTAAGCGAATTTTTAAGGGCTAGTTCACAGCTGGATAGAATTTCAGGGGCGTGTTTCTTTAACTCGTTAACATAGCAAGATGCTTTAAATAAAAACATTCCGCTATTCCAAAGATACTCATTGCTAGCAATATATTGTTCAGCAGTATTTAAATCAGGCTTTTCAACGAAACGTTCAACTTGGAAAGCGGATTCATTGACTAAATTACCTTTTTTAATATAGCCATAACCTGTTTCTGGAGCAGTCGGAACAATTCCAAAGGTAATTAAAGCGCCTTGTTCTGCGGAGGTGATTGCCTTTTCAATGCTCTTTGTGAAGGATGCATGGTCTTGAATAACATGATCTGCGGCTAAAACAAGCAGTAGAGGATCATCACCATTTTGCATGGATTTAATTGCCGCTAATGCAATCGCTGGCCCTGTGTTACGTCCAACGGGCTCTAAAATAATACCACTGTGTTTAAAATTCTCTTGTCTCAGTTGTTCTGCAACAATAAACCGGTGCTCTTCATTACAAATAAGTAATGGAGGCTGATGCTCTATATTTTTTAGGCGAGCAATAGTCTCTTGTAGCATCGTTTTTTTGCTCGTGAGGCTAATAAATTGTTTTGGATATAAGCTACGAGAAAGAGGCCATAAACGACTACCAGAGCCTCCGGCCATAATAACAGGCAATAACATTATAATTTACCGTGAATTGAAGTGATGACTAAGAAAGTAAGCCTTTGTATTATCATGAACTTCACTTGAAGCAAGCAGCTCATTGATATCCCACCACTTATAATTATTATGTTGTTCTAGTGGTAATGTATTGAGGTCAATATCTTGTTTAATTAAATAACCCAGTACGACATAGTGAGTTGAAAAATTGTCTTCAGAAAAATTATCAGCATATAAATGCTGATAATGCCCAATAAAGATAGATTCGTTTATATCGTAAGAAAAACCAAGTTCTGCATGCGTCAGGCGACAGAATGCATCATCAAACGTTTCATCTTTGCAAATACGTCCTCCAGGAACAAACCAATAACCTTGAGCCGGGCGGTTATTACGTAATCCTAGTAATGCTTGGTTGTTTGAATTGCAAACAATCAAGTCAATGGAAACGAGGGGCGTAGATGCAACGACCGTTTTAAACGTATTTAATTCTAATCGTTGCGTCATATTAACAACCTATTATTTACGGAAGTTATTTTGATTTTGCAAAAACCATTGGTAAGTTTTATCAAGACCATCTTCTAACTCAATAGAGTAGCTCCAGCCTAGATCCTTCAAGCGTGAAACATCCATGAGTTTACGTGGAGTTCCATCCGGTTTGCTGCTATCAAAGACTACTTTTCCGGCAAAACCAACAACTTTTGCCATAGTTTCTGCCATTTCACGAATAGTACAGTCGACGCCTGTACCTACGTTGATATGAGAAAGCATTGGCTGGGTATTGTCTTGATAAGTCTTGTTATCAAGCTCCATGACATAGACAGATGCTGCGGCCATATCATCAACGTGAAGGAATTCACGCATTGGGGTACCAGTCCCCCAAACAATGACTTGCTCATCATTATTGAGCTTTGCTTCGTGGAAACGACGCATTAATGCTGGAATAACGTGAGAGTTCTCTGGATGAAAATTATCATTTTCACCGTATAAATTTGTTGGCATAACACTGCGATAATCACGACCGTATTGGCGATTATAGGATTCACATAGTTTTATACCGGCAATTTTTGCAATAGCATAAGGCTCGTTAGTCGCTTCTAAAATGCCAGTTAGAAGAGCATTTTCTGACATTGGTTGAGATGCAAGCTTAGGATAAATACATGAAGAACCTAAAAATAATAGATGTTGAACATTATTTTTATGGGCAGCATTTATAATATTACATTCCATAATGAGATTTTGATAAATAAAATCTGCGGGATAAGTATTATTAGCGTGGATACCGCCTACTTTTGCAGCAGCTAAATAAACTTCATCAATTTTATTGTGAGCAAAAAAATTATCAACATCAGCTTGATTCGTCAGATCTAATTCATTACGTGATTTAGTAATTAATTCAATATCATTACGATTAGCAAGCTGCCTAGCTATTGCTGAGCCAACCATACCATTATGACCAGCAACAAAAACTCTTTTTTTCACGTAATAATCCTTAGTTTTCTAAAGAAATAGAGACATCAAAACCATTTGCCTTCAATAAGGCATGTTGTTTTGCTTTCTGTATATCTGAAGCAACCATTTCAGCACACATTTCTTCAACGGTGATCTCTGGTACCCATCCCAGTTTTTCTTTCGCTTTTGATGGATCGCCTAATAATGTTTCAACTTCGGCAGGTCTAAAGAATTTGGGGCTAACACGAACAATGATATCGCCGACATTAACATGTGGAGCTATTGACTTATCAACATTAGTCACAGTAGCTATTTCATTAATACCTTCGCCTGTGAATGAAAGTTCAATACCCGCTTCTTTTGCTGACATTCTCACAAATTCACGTACAGAAATTTGTTTACCCGTCGCGATAACAAAATCATCTGCTTGTTCTTGCTGTAACATCATCCACTGCATACGAACGTAATCTTTTGCATGACCCCAATCACGGAGTGCATCCATATTACCTAGATATAAGCATGACTCTAACCCTTGAGAAATATTCGCGATAGTACGGGTAATTTTGCGTGTTACAAAGGTTTCACCTCGGCGTGGTGACTCATGGTTAAAGAGTGTGCCATTACATGCATACATGCCATATGACTCACGGTAGTTCACTGTGATCCAGTAAGCGTACATCTTTGCTACGGCGTAAGGGGAGCGAGGATGGAATGGTGTCGTTTCACGCTGTGGAATTTCTTGCACTTCACCGTACAGCTCAGAAGTTGAAGCCTGATAAAAACGAGTTTTTTTCTCTAACCCATTTATACGAATAGCTTCAAGTAAACGTAATGTGCCAATTGCATCTACATCCGCCGTATATTCAGGGGATTCGAAAGAGACTGCAACATGAGACATAGCGCCTAGGTTATAAATTTCATCTGGTTCAATTTCTTTGACTAGGCGAATTAAGTTTGAAGTGTCAGTCAAATCACCATAGTGCAATTTAATGCTGTCGCTATTATTAACAACAGAGTCAATACGTTCAGTATTAAATAGGGAAGTTCTACGGATAAGTCCATGAACTTGATAGCCTTTCTCTAGAAGAAATTCAGCTAAATAAGAACCATCTTGACCAGTAATACCAGTAATTAATGCTTTTTTCATATGTTATACCAAAATCGTTTATATGGATGGGGCTACTGTACTTGTAAAGTATTATGTGAATTATAGGGAAATATACTTATCCCTGAATGTTGACCAGTTATTAAGCTTTGAATATTCTAAGGATGCAACACAGGATGCATCATATTCAGCATCTGTAATGTTATTCATTATATTATTTAAGTCATTAGCATCATTTATCGTGTAAACAAAACTATTTTTTGAGAACTCATTAAAAATTGCCAAGTTACTTGTTATGATGGGTTTCCCATAAGATGTTGCATCTTTTGCCGGGCCAGCCCCACCAGTATAATTTTTCGCATATGGAACAAGAAAAAAGTGGCAGTTTTGAACTAGGTTATGTAACTCAGGCTCAGTCAAAAATTTATTAATTATTTTAACATTCTTAGGGGGAATGTAAGAGTCAAATCTATTGTCCATTACCTTACCTGCGAAGATAATCTCTATAGATTCATCTAAGTTAGCTTTTTGTATTGACTCAATAAATTCATATAGGCCTTTATCTGCTCTAATTGCTCCAAATACAAGTAAACTTTTAGGGGATATATTGAATGATTTTACTAGTGAATTGGGCGATGAAACAGGCTGAGGTGCTGGATATTCAATTACATTGATGTTTAGATTTTCAGTTTTCAAAAAATCAATTAATTGAGTTTGATGAGCATGAGTATGGACTACAAACTTGCAATTAAATTTCTTATTTATAGTAGCTAATGCGGATTTAAGAGCAAAACGTTGGAATTTTGCCACTTTATTTTTAAAAGTAGACTTATAATCATTTTTTTCAATAGCATGTATTGTTATGATATATTGAATTTCTTTTTTAAATATTAATCCATTAAATAATAGGATTGATATTGGTTCGAAATCCAAGATAAAAATATTATTAATATTTTTTTTGTATTTTATTAATTTAAATAAATTTATTGTGAAGTAATAGAATCGAAAGTAACAATAAGAAATAAATCCAGAATATTTTTTATTTCTCTTCGATTTTATTAAAATATCATCGCTACCCAATAATGAATCAGCGTATTGTTTAAAGTGCCCTGTCCAGTAATAGTATGGCTGAAATATAATATTCATATTTATCTATTCCAGATAGAGAGGAAGTGTACTAATTTTGCTCTAATTTTTTTTAAAAAACCAACGTCAAATTTTTCAAAAGCAACGTAATCATAATGTTTAGATAATTTAGATATATCCTTATCTTTTGGATTAAATCCAACAAGAGCTGCACCATAACGAAACCAATTTCTCTTCAGAATAAGGTGTGGTTTATTAAGAGCTAAGATATAGTTAAAGTAAGTTTCATACTCACTAAATTGACTTTGTGTTTTACCACATAGACTATCAATGATTGTGTCTTGAAAAGAGTTAATGCCGCCTAATTTGTTAATGATCTCTTGCATTATGTCTTTATCAATGATCATGTGCTGAGCTATGAATGAATTTTTAGATAAATATGGTTGTGAGAAAAGGTTATTAAACGTGCTCTTATATTCAGGATGTAAAGGCTCTTTACCTTGGGTATAGATTGGGATACCTTCCTTGAAAAAATCTATACTTTTAGTTAGTACAGTATCTGCATCCCAAATTAAGTAGTATTGACTTTCACAGTAATAGGAGTAAGCCATCTTTAAGAACTGTTGGTAATACCAAAAATACCTTTTGGGAAAACCAGCAATGCTGTATTTTGACTGTTGCTCGTTATTAAATGGTTTTAATATGGTTTTTTCATCTATTATTTTTATTTCTTGTTGTCCACCTATTATTTCTTTTGCTTTTTCAATATCATTCGTAATTATGCTGATTTTTGATGGGTTTGAATTCTTTACTAAGTTATCACAGACAATATTTAATTTATATAAATCATCACCTGCAACGACTAAAACAACCTCAAACTGTTCTTCCATCAGAATAAACCTCTTATTTTATGATATGTATAGCGAAAAATATTGAAAGCAATTGAAATGTTTTTATCTCTAAAGTCAATTTTTATTGCCTCTAAATAAAACGTTACGCGGTTTTTTATATTCATAGATACACCACCATCCTCATACTTTGCTATAGTAAAAGGTAGTTTTTTTATTTTTATTTTCCTTTTTATTAAGCGTGAGAAGAAATCATAATCCATTCGTATTTTGAATTTTGTGGAATACATTAATTCATTACAATGCTTGTTTTTAACAAAAGCACCTTGGTGAGGAATGGTATCTGGGTATGTATATTGTGTCTTTCGGCCAACAAATTGATGGGTTTCACTATTGATAACGTCTCCATAATACAACTCACACTCATCTTTATCTATGTAAGATAGTACCTTGCTAATAGTGTTATTTTCGAATAATTCATCCCCAGCGTTTAGCATGAGAATATATTTTCCCGAGGCTAATCTTATTCCTTTATTAAAAGCATCACTTATTCCATGGTCAGGTTCAGATATGTAATTGATGCCATATTTAGATATGACTTCTAGAGAGTTATCAGTTGATGCCCCATCTATAATTATGTATTCAAAGTCACTATTTATAATAGCAGTTTGCTGGATAACGCTTTTTATTGTTTTTTCTAATCCGTGGGTATTATTATAATTTATAGTAATGATAGTTATTTTCATATATTTAACAAGTTTTGTTTTTAGGGGAAGGGATAAACATAAGACTCGAGATGAAGAATATGATTAGGATTCGATATTCCCCTTCTAGAACAACATCTTGCTGCATGATAATAAAAGTTATAAGAAAAACATAAAATCCAAAAAATGCTGAGTTATCTTTTCTTATTTTAAAATATCGAGCTAAAGACATAATGGTGAATAATATTAATAAAAACATCGGTATCCAGCCTGCAACTCTTGCAGTATCAAGGAATATATTATGAAACCACAATGTATTTTCGATAGAAAAATCAATGGTGAATCCTCCGAAAGGATAGTCAGGTAAAGTTGTAATTCCATAATAATAATGCTTAAATCTATTACTTTCTATTCCTTCATGTAGTCGTGATAATGTAAATTCAAGATGCTTACTAAGGTTTTCTGGTAGTAAGTATATAATTGCTAGGCTGGCTAATATAACTAAGAGTAAAAAATAGGCTATGTTTTTCACTCTTAAATTCTTAACTAGAAGAGCTGTTAGTGCTATTAATGAAAGAAAGAAAAAGGTTCTTCCAGAAAGATAAATTCCACATGCAAGAATTAAGATTGTAAAAAATATAGAAGTAAGTCTAATGATTTTTTTTGAGTTGAATACATAATAGAGAGCTAGTGAAAGAGAAAGTGCTAAACTATTACTAATAGAAGGAGAGTTCATTCTATTTCCAGTGAATGGATTTAATAAATTACCGTATCCATAATTTCCACCTTGAATATAATTATAGATAACAATGAAGAGTGATTGAGCTGCTAATCCTATTATATACATAGTTATCAATTGCTTCTTTTTAGCATCATTTACAGTAAATAAAATCATGCAAAGGAAAATAGAGTTCGCTAAAATAACTAGCATGGGATTTAATGGGTTAGATATATAAAATCTATCATGGCCAATAAAAAATGTAATCAAAATATATGTGCAAAATATTAATATACTAAATAGTATTTGATGGTTTATTTTCGTTTTGAGAAATATGTTTATATTTACTATAAATGTAAAGGAGGCTAATATTAAAAAGATAATTAAGCTATTAAAACCAGAGAAGAAAAACACTAAATAATAGAGGTATAGATATTTTGGATTTAAAGGTGGATTATCTTTGTATGTTTTTTCCATATATTAGCCTAATGTTATTATAAATAATAAAGTTTAATCGCTAATTTTTTTAGAGATGGAAGTAATATTATTATCTCTAAAGTCTTGCTGCATTTCATTTAATTCAATGTCAGATAAATTCCACCATTTCAAACGATTGAGTAGTAAAATTTCTGACTCAGAATAGCGATATTTTATTATTCTTGCTGGCACACCACCTACAATGGCATAGTCAGGTATATCTTGCGTTACGATTGAACCTGCAGCAATAATTACGCCATTCCCCACTTTGATGCCATCTAAAATAACACAGTTAACACCAATCCAAACATCATTACCTATAATGGTTTCTTTATACTCGATAAAATGATCTATTTTTACGAATGTTTTTCCTGATTGTTTCTTTGTTGAATAAAATATTGGATGTGTACTGATATAGTTGGTTGGATGTAGCCCAAGCCCTCCAATCCGTGTATTTGGACCTATACTACAATATTTTCCTATAACTGCATTACTTGAAATCGTTCCTGCAAAATAAGTATGAGAGCCAACCTGTACATTTCCTAATTGTGTTTTACCATATAGTCTAACATTGTTGGAGAATTTACAATCTGAGGAAGCATATGATTTTATACTGGCATAAAAGCCATCATGTTTTTTCCTCAGAGTATGTGCTCTGGTAAGCCAGCAAAGCCTATCTAATAATCCCATGTGCTATTTTTCTTAATTTTTTAATTATTTTTTGATAAAAAGATAATTTGAATGATTTAAAAAGATTTTCATGATTCTTGATGATTTCATTATTTTCGACTACTTCCTTATGAGTTAATTTTATATGAAAGTTATATGAAATATTTAAATGTCTTTCATCATCACCGCAGTTTTCTCCAGTACCATCATTTCCAATATTAGTTACTAGGCTCTTGGTTGGAAAAACAGATAGTTTTTTATTAATAAAGGAAGATAAATACCAAAATATAAACCATGTATTTAATTTTCCACTCATGTTATCAGTGGCCTGGCTATAAAAATCTAGAGTATTATTAAAGTTAACATATACTATTTCTTCAGGTTGTATCTTATTGATAGTCGCGTCACTTTTATTAAATAATTTCCATCTGTCATTCCACGTGGCCCACCCCCAGCATAATGGAATTCGCAGGAAATAAAAGTCATCTTTATAGTTGTCTGGAATAGTTATAGGATAGCTGTAACCTGAAATGCTAATAATGCGAGATTCATTTTGATAAAAACATAGAGCATTATTCATATACTCTAAAAATGTAGATGATGTTTCGATATCATCTTCCAATACAATCACTTTTCCATATTCTTCACAGACTTTTGTTACACCATCAATAATATTTGCAGCTAAACCAAGATTTTCAGTTCGTTCTATTAAATTAATACTTTTAAATCCTAATGTTTTTTTAATTACTTCTCTGACGGACTCTACTTTTTCTGTATCGTTATGTTGCTTTGGTCCGTCAGAATAAACGATTAAATCAGTATCCTTTGATTCTGGATTTTGCAATAAAGCATCGATAGTTCGTTGTGTATGAATAGGGCGTCCATAAACAAATAATACAACGGGAGCCAAGTTAGATTGATTCATGATTGATTTCTGATCATTTAATTAAAAGTAGACTCTTACACTGTAAATATAAGATTTTTTTACTGAGTATTATATTAGAAAGCATGGCTGAAACAGCTTGTGCTAATACTGCACTGATAGCAGCTCCAATTATTCCATAGTATGGAATAAGAATTATATTTGCTGTAACGCATACCACTGCCCCCATAAGTGTTTTGTAAAGGCTTAATTTTGATTTTCTTTCATTAACTATCCACAAGCTTTGTGCTACACCCATATTTATAAATAAATTTGTGAATACAATTATTGATAATACAGGTGCACCTGCAATATAAGTTTCACCAAATAATATATTCACAATAAAGTAAGATAAAATGGATATTGGAATACAAATTAGCCAACCAAGCATTGCAAAAATACGGAAAATATAACCCAGTGTTTTATAAAACTGGTCATCCCCCTGAGCTTTGCTTTGAGCTACCATTGGGGCAAGGCTGACAGATAGTGTCATAGGAAGAAATTGCCATAGTGTTGCCAACGGAAGAACTGCTGCGTAAATACCTAGCTCTGCATCACCTAAATAATTTTTGATCATTAACTGGTCTACTCTCATATAAAGAACAATAGACAAGCCACTGATCATAAATGGCCAAGATTCATGTAACAAGGTAATGGCTCTTTGCTTTGTTCTATTCCATAAGTTTGAGCAAGGAAACTTTCTGTATGCATAAAAAAGACCGCAAGCAATAGCACTTGTTTCAAATGTGATGACAGCAGCAAAAGCTAATAATGGTGCTTCATTAAGTATTAAAACAACTTTAATACCATTTGCTATTATGTAAGCTGAAAGCTTTACAATGACAGTGCGTTTATTTTGGCTTTGGCTTTGAAACCATAAATCAACAGTATCTGCTGATTGAAAAACTAATGTTGCTCCAGCTAGAGCTGTAATATAGATACTTTGGCTATTCCAGCCATTTAATAATCCCATACCAATGATAGCTAGTATCCAACATATTAAACCGGTTGAAGCTCGTAATGTGAATGCGGTACCTAAAACTTCATTTGCAATATTTTTATTTTTTGCAATATCCCGAACTATTAGGCTATCCATACCTAAAGTTGATATTGATTGGAAAAAAGCTAGATATGCTAAAACATAGGCTAACTCACCATATTGAGATGGTCCTAAATAGCGAGCTATCCAAACACTGACTAATAATCCTAATCCCATGCGAGTAAATTTATCAAATAGTAACCAACTACTATTACTAATGATTTTATATATATTGGGATTATTCTTTAATTTTCTTAAGATATTTTGCAAAATAATATGTATATTTTTTTGATGGGTAAATAATTTATTAAAGATTTATTTACTGGATAAACCCATAGCTACCGCACTGGGTTATCGGGTCCCAGAGCGCCATTGAATTTCAGAATTTAGTGTTTATTAATTGAAAATACTGCATTTTTTACAGAATCGCTCAATTAACAAACACTGCTTATGATAGCCTTCCCGTATAGGTTGGCTCGCGCCGTAAGCACAATCAATCAAAAGCCCTTAATAATAGCACTAAAGTATCGGGGTGACTATCAGTGTGAGACGCCTAAAAATCACGGCTTTGCCAGTAATCTTCTGATCACTTTTTTGAAACCATTAAGTGACTTCTTTGCATGTGACACAATTAAAAATTATTAATTTCACATTGGGTGGTATATTGGTTTGAGTGGTATCTATACTTAGGGGCTAACCTGATAGTCAAGAAAAAGCATGCTCGCGGCTAGATAGTATAAAAAATAATGATAATCACAGCAGTAACTTGATGTATGTTATTAATATATAAATAGAACACGTACATGTGACAAAGGAAAAGGTAATTACTCGAATAATGATGTAATCACTGAAATATAATATTTATAAGAATTGTCTGAGCTATTTCTTACTTATAAGTGTATGTGGTAAACCCGCATAAGCAAATATCGCCAAATGTTTGAGACATTAATTTTATCACTGTTTGTGAATGTGAATAAGTTAATTATCAGTTAGATTGATTTTGGTAGGGAATATTAGGCGAAATAAGATAGGAATATATGGCTGATATATAAAAAGGCCTTTGGCGCATGGGTACCAAAGACCTTCATAATGCTAGATTAGCGCCCGTGTTCTGGTAGCCAAATCTGTAGGCGTAATCCACCTAGCGGGCTGTCGTCAGCTTTCACCCAGCCTTTATGTTGAGAAATTGCCGTTTCAACAATCGCTAAACCAAGCCCTGTACCGCCGGTTTCTCTATCGCGAGCTTCATCGGTACGATAGAACGGTCGGAAGATATGCTCGCGGTCAGCAGGACTAACCCCCGGACCATCATCGTCGACAGTAATCAAAATACCGTTATTTTCTTCTTTGAAATCAACCGCAATATGAGTGTTTGAGTAACGCAGTGCGTTACGCACTATGTTTTCAAATGCACTACCTATGGCGGATGGATTGCAATATAACGGCCATGAACCTGGGTGCGAGGTGACATCCAGCGTTTTGTTCATCTGCTCCGCTTCGAAGCTTGCATCATCAAGAATATCTCCCCACAACTCATCGGCTTTGATGTGTTCGCGAAGAATTTCATTTTTATGCTGACTGCGAGAGAGCACCAGCAAATCATTGATCATGCTATCTAAACGGTGAGTTTCTGTTTCGATGCGCTCCAGCTCTTTACTCTCACCATGTCGGCGACGTAATAATGCCGTCGCGAGCTGTAATCGTGTGAGTGGGGTGCGTAGTTCGTGAGAAATGTCAGAAATCAATCGCTGCTGAGCAGTAACCATGCCATCTAACGCACTGATCATCTGGTTAAAACTGTTACCCGTTGATAAGAATTCTTGGGGACCGGATTCGAGTTCAGGGTGTGGGCGTAAGTTACCTTTTGCCACATCGTCCGCTGCCATTTTTAATTTACGGGCAGGGCGAGCCAAGCTCCATGATAGCCATAATAACAGCGGTGCGCTAATTAACATGGTGGCAATCAAGAGTAAAAACGGTCGGTCAAACAACAGGTTAATAAAGTCTGACTGTGGGCTGCTTGCAGGGCGAACTAAATAGAGTTGGTAGTGATCTTCACCGTCTCGAATAGAAAATGGCCCCAGAATTTCGGCGCGTCCATATTTTTTCTTTTTCGGATGGTCAGCATTATCGGATTGGCCAATAAAGTTGCGGATCACTTGCATTTCACTCGGCATCGCGCCAATCACTCGGCCTTCACTGGTCACGATAATCAGCCGTTGCCCTGGGGGGGCCCATTTTTTGATGGCGTTGGAAATCCGTCGCCACCAAAGTAGGTCGTTCATTGGTGCTTGCGCGAGTTCGGCTTCGATGTGTTGCTCAAGCATCTCCCCTTGGCGTTGCTCACTTTCCATTAGGACGGTGAGCTGCCGAGAGTCGAGCTTAGGCACCATCAGCACTAGCATTAAAACCAGTGCGAGGGTAAACCAGAAAATCGCAAATATTCGAGCTGTTAAGCTGTTGATCATGTGGCAGAAACCATCAAGTAACCGCGTCCACGCAGGGTTTTAAACCAAGGTTGGCCATCGGTGCGTTCTGGAAGTTTGCGGCGCAAGTTTGAAATATGCATATCAATAGCACGGTCAAATGGCGTGAGGCGCTTACCCAAAACTTCTTGGCTTAAATGCTCTCTTGAAACCACTTGCCCTAAATGCTGGGCTAATAGATAGAGCAAAGTAAACTCGGTGCCAGTTAAATCAAGGATTTCGTTGTCGAAGCTGGCTTCTTGACGACCCGGATTGAGCTGTAATTTATCCACTTGTAAGGTTGGGGTGTTGCTGTTGTCCCCTTGAGTCTGCTCGCTCCAGTTTGAGCGGCGCAGTAACGCACGAATTCGCGCCACTAACTCCCTATCGTTAAATGGTTTTGGTAAATAGTCATCTGCACCGAGCTCTAAGCCCAGCACTTTATCTAATTCACTGCCGCGCGCCGTTAACATAATGACTGGCGTTTGGTGAATTTGGCGTAACTCTTTTAATGTCTCAATACCGTTTTTCTTCGGCATCATGACGTCGAGTAATAATAGGTCAATGGATGAATCGATTTGCTGTAATGCTTGCTCACCGTCATAAGCGATAACAACATTGAAACCTTCCATTTCCAGCAGTTCTTTTAAAAGCGACGTGAGTTCACGGTCGTCATCAACTAATAGGATTTTATGCATTAATTAACTCCTCCAACTGCCAAAATACGATAACAATCTTCACGTTTCCATGACTTTACGTTCTTTTACATGCTCTGACGCTAGTTTGCAGCCGACCGCGTATATTTAACTCCATTGAATCACGAGCATCGTTCGGAGACAAGGTATCTAAATGCAAAGAATAGTACACAGAACAAAACACAGTTCAGTACATAAAACAGCCGCATACGTTTTAGCTTCTGCATTTGTTTTCGGGCCAGTCGCTGCGTTTGGTGAAGCATCTGAAAGTAATGTTAATGATGAACCATCATTAGTGCTTCAAATGCAACCTGATCAGCCACTACAAACCACACATATTGCTATTCAATTTCAGATCCCTGAATCATTAAATAGCGACGAACGTGCCAGTGAATTTATGTTTAATGGTATCACGTTGAGTGAAAAACAGCGCCAACAGCTTCGTGACCTGATGGCTACCCAGCGCCACCGTCATGGTGAAAATGTTGCCTCAATACAAGAACGTGAGTCATTACACAAACTTATTATAGCGGATCGCTTTGATGATAAAGCTGTCCGAGCGCAACTTGAGAAACAATTGCAAAAAGAACTGGATGAACGCGTTGAGATGGCTCGTATCCATCACGAACTTTACCAGTTATTGACGCCAGAGCAGAAGGCGCAGCTTGAGCAAATTAATCAGCATAAGTTCGTTGAATATCAAGTTATGCAGTAGAGATTCCTAGTAGTGAGTGTAGTTGAGTTTTTTAAAGCCTGTAGTTGAGTTTTTAAGCTGTATCGTTGAGTTTCGAAGTAAGTAGTGAAGTAGCAATAACTGAAGTTTTTCCTTGCCATAGACACCATCCCTGTCTTTATAGCCCCTTTTAGGGGCTTTTTTTTATGCTAAACGCATTTTTGTTAACTATAGTTGACAGTGTGAGTATGATGACTATAGTTAACAGATAGTGAGAAGGGAGGCTCTATGTTGACCGTACTAACGACAGATATCTTTAATAGATGGATGCATGACCTGAAAGATATTCGAGCAAAAACAAAGATTCAGGTAAGAATTCGGCGTTTGAAACAAGGCAATTTTGGTGATGTCGAACCGATAGGTGATGGTTTTTCTGAATTAAAAATACATGAAGGGAAAGGATATCGCGTTTATTTAAGAAAGATTGATAATACAATCGTATTGTTAATTAGTGGTGGTGATAAATCAACGCAGCAAAAAGATATCGACAAAGCCAAACAAATTTTTCGTGAAATTGAAGGTGATCTATGAGTATTAAAATAAAAGAGTATGACATTGCTGAGCATTTAACGAACGAAGAAGAAATTCAGCTGTATCTTAATGAAATACTAGAAGAAGGCGATACGGCACTCATTCTTGCTGCATTAGGCGATATTGCGAGAGCGAGAAATATGACCCAATTAGCAAAGGAAGTGGGCATGAGCCGAGAAGGGCTATATAAGGCACTATCTGGTGAAGGTAACCCTGCATTTACCACTATCTTGAAGATAGTTCATTCACTCGGACTAAAGCTGCAATTTAAGAGCGCAAGATAACCCTATTTTTTATTCTTCTATACTATCGGTAATATTTTTATTACTGATATGTTGTCTATACATTCACTTTCCACGTACTATCTTTATTTCCAACGATTATTCTGAACACTTGCAAAATAGATTTTTACACATCTAAAGAGGCCATATTGCGCCATGATCCAGAAACTTACTGCTCAAGATTATAAAAAAATGCCTTGGAAAAATGGGCAAGGATTTACGTTAGAACTGGTGAGAAGCCACGGGGAAGGGCTAGAAAACTTTGACTGGCGAGTGTCGATTGCAGACGTAAAATCCGCGGGCTCATTCTCTTTTTTCCCCAATAAGCAGCGCATCATTGGTGTACTGGAAGGCACCGGAATTGTGCTGCAGATAGATAAAAACTCGCCAGTTTCTTTATTACAAAAGCAATTTTACGCCTTTAATGGTGAAAGTGATGTGTATGCCGAATTAATCAATGAAGCCATCCGCGATTTTAATTTGATTTATAACCCTAAAAAGTATTCAGCTCGGCTGCAGTGGGTATCTTGCGAGTCAGCAAACTCGTGGATCAGTAATGGAAACTGTGTGCTGATTTTTAACTTACAGGGCAAGCTAGAATTGCAGGTAGATGGGCAGCACTCAGTCTTAAATGATTTTGAAAGCCTATTGATCGAAAAAACAGGTGCTCCTGTGCAATATATTGCGTCTCCTGAGCATCATGGGGACTTTTGTGTGATTGAGTTATTTGAAAGATAACGCTACAAAGCCATTTAAGTCATTTTGGAGTGATTTAACTCAATCAAATCGCGACTATTTAGTTAGCGGATAATTCTGATAATTTCACTCTTTGGACAAAATTGTTATCAAATTCATAGATTGCTTATTTAATGGCTTTATTCTTATTGTGATTTTAAACAAAATCTTTAGGCTGTATCTCTTAATCGTTATTAGAACGAGAATGGTTTATTAAAAACAGTAATATAATTTTTGTAGCAAGGAAAAAAAGAAGATGAAAATGAAGGCGCTTGTTGCGGTCGCAGTTTCTGCGGTCATTATGACTGGCTGTAAGAGTATGGACACTGGGCTGATGACCAACTCTGGAATGCAATTATTCCAAGCTGCGACATTATCTGATGCAGATGTTAAAAAATTCAGCGATGACGCTTGTAAAGAGATGGACGCAGAAAACAAAATTGCTCCAGCTTCAAGCAAATACACTCAACGCTTAAACAAAATTGCTAAAGCACTGGGTAGTGAAGTTGACGGTACTCCGGTTAACTATAAAGTTTACCTGACCAAAGATGTGAACGCATGGGCAATGGCAAATGGCTGTGTACGCGTATACAGCGGCCTGATGGACATCATGAACGACAACGAAGTTGAAGGCGTTCTGGGTCACGAAATGGGTCACGTTGCTTTAGGTCATACCCGTAAAGCAATGCAAGTTGCGTATGCAGCAGTTGCAGCACGTACTGCGGCAGCAGCATCTGGTAACGATGTTGCGACTCAATTAAGCTCTTCACAGTTAGGTGAGCTGGGTCAAAAACTGGTTAACTCTCAGTTCTCTCAACACCAAGAAAGCCAAGCAGATGATTTCTCTTATGATCTGCTGAAAAAACGTGGTGTGGATACCAACGGTTTAGTGACTGGTTTTGACAAATTAGCAAAACTGGGTAGCAAAGAAACCAGCATGTTTGATTCCCACCCACCGTCAGATGAGCGTGCACAGCATATCCGTGACCGTATCGCGGCAGATAAAAAATAATTTTTATCTTGAATGATATTAATGGGGAAGCTAAGGCTTCCCTATTTTTTATCTAACATCTGGGTTTTTCATATAGTTTGCATTTTATCTTAATTCTGATGGTGAAAATAAAGTCTCAAATCAGAACTTATCCAGTTGTACTCTTGTTCGACGCTGCATATCTTATTAAGAAAATACGATTAAGAATTTTTTTTATCATTGTTTTATTTGTGCTCGATAAGAGAGCAAGGAAAAAAGATGGAAAAAACACAGCGAGTTTCTCTATTGGCGAAAGGAATGGGAATGCTGTTGTCCGGTACTTGCCGTTTATTAACGGGAGTCCGTACACGTTGGGTCGGATGCCAACCGGCTATTACTCCTCGCATCTACTATGCCAACCACTCAAGTCACCTCGACGGGTTGGTTATCTGGTCAGGGTTGCCACCCTTAATGCGCCATTTTGTTCACCCTGTTGCCGCAAAAGATTATTGGGATGGTACGCCATTTCGCCGCTACCTCGTCAATAACGTGTTTCGAGCCGTATTGGTTGATAGAAAAGGGGACAAACCTGCAAAAGAGTCTGTCCTTGAGCCGCTAGAAGCGGTGCTTGCTGCAAACCATTCATTAATTTTATTTCCAGAGGGAACTCGAGGAGATGGCGAGGAACTGGGGAGTTTCAAAAGCGGGATTTATCATTTAGCGAAAAAATACCCCAATGTTGAAGTCGTCCCGGTGTATTTGGAAAATTTAAATCGTGTGCTACCGAAAGGAACGAAACTCGTGGTTCCAGTTATCTGTTCAGCCACGGTTGGGAAGCCACTATCCCCACTGACTGAATATGAAAATAAGGCGGATTTTTTGCAAAGAGCGAAAGTTGCACTTGAGGAGATGATGCCATGAGTCTTTGGGATCGTGAATTAGCACTGCTGTTATCCGGTGTCTTTGGTATTTTGATGGTTGCCAGCGTGATAGGCGGTATTCTGGCATACCGTTATTCAGGGGAAAAAAGTAACCCAACCATCGATAACCTAAATGCGCGTATTCGTGCTTGGTGGGTGATGTGCATTGTCTGCGTTTTAGCGGTGGTACTTGGGAATATCGGGGTCGTTATCCTGTTTGCGCTGATCTCTTTCTTTGCATTAAGGGAATTTATTACGCTAGCACCGACTCGCCGTAGCGACCATGAAGCGCTATTTTGGTGTTTTTTCGTCTTCCTTCCTCTGCAATATGTACTGGTTGGGGTTGAGTGGTATGGGATGTTCTCGATTTTTGTGCCCGTATTTGTCTTCTTATTTTTACCGACGCGGATCGCGTTGGCAGGGGATACTTACCACTTCCTCGAACGTACGGCGAAAATACAGTGGGGCATGTTGGTCACGGTATTCTGCTTGAGCCACGTACCGGCATTATTGATGCTGAATATTGAAGGCTACCAAGGCGAAAACGTTAAGCTGCTGCTGTTCTTAATTGTGGTCACACAAATCTCTGATGTGCTGCAATATGTCTTTGGTAAGTTACTTGGTAAACACCCTATTGTGCCTAAGCTTAGCCCAAATAAAACCGTCGAAGGATTTATCGGCGGAATATTAACGTCAGTGCTGATTGGTATCTGTTTGTACTGGGTGACGCCATTTAGTTGGTGGGCGGCAGGGTTAATGTCATTGGCGATTACCTTAATGGGCTTTGTTGGTGGACTGTGCATGTCTGCCATTAAACGCGATAGTGGGATCAAAGACTTTGGTGCCATCATTGAAGGGCATGGCGGAATGTTAGATAGAATTGACTCCCTCTGTTTTGCCGCACCAATTTTCTTCCACCTAACGCGTTATTTTTATACCTAATAGGCTGTTATCCCTAGATTTTCAACTGGAGAAGCACCTTAGGGTGCTTTTTTTATAGGAAAATACTCCGCATCTTGCAATGATGGGGTCGCGCTGAGATTAACATGCTATCATCGAGACTTAATTTTTACTTCGAAGTAAGATGATTACGTTGAGTGGGTTAGTTTTCGTCATTTGAGCTAAAATTATGTAATCGAGATCACAAGAAAACATAAAAGTTGGCGAGAAAACCCATGCATAATCCGTGCTTTGTCGTATTATTTCGCTTGTTGAATCAATTCAGCAATATTATTTTCTGAATTTTAGCAGTTAATCCGTCAGCAAGTTGTAGTGAATATCAGTACAGTGCGGTGGTTTTTCATAGATTTGCAATTTATGTTCATTAATCAGAGGTCATCATGGTCAAGCAGATTAAAAGAATTGGAGTGTTAACGAGCGGTGGAGATGCACCGGGTATGAACGCAGCGATCCGCGGCGTAGTACGTGCAGCTCTTGCAGAAGGTTTAGAAGTAATGGGTATTTTTGATGGATACCTTGGCCTTTATGAAAACCGCATGAAGCAATTAGACCGTTATAGCGTTTCGGACATGATCAACCGTGGCGGTACATTCTTAGGCTCTGCTCGCTTCCCTGAATTCCGTGATGAAAAAGTCCGCGCGGTAGCGGTTGAAAACCTGAAGAAAAATCAAATAGATGCGCTGGTTGTTATTGGTGGTGACGGTTCTTATCTTGGTGCTAAATGCCTAACTGAATTAGGTTTCCCATGCATTGGTTTACCGGGCACAATTGATAACGACGTTGCTGGAACAGACTACACTATCGGTTATTTCACTGCGTTAGAAACTGTGGTTGAAGCGATTGACCGCTTACGTGACACATCGACTTCTCACAAGCGTATCTCTATCGTTGAAGTGATGGGGCGTTATTGTGGGGAGCTCACCCTCTCTGCGGCAATTGCAGGTGGCTGTGAATTTGTCGTTCTGCCAGAAGAAGAAATGCCATTTGACCGTGAAGAGTTATTGTCGGAAATCAAACGTGGGATTGAAAAAGGCAAACGCCATGCGATTGTCGCGATCACCGAGCACGTTTGCGATGTCGATGAATTAGCGAAATATATTGAAGCAGAAACTCGTCATGAAACCCGTGCAACTGTATTAGGTCACATCCAGCGTGGTGGTTCTCCGGTGGCTTATGACCGTATTTTGGCTTCTCGCATGGGCGCATACTCTATTCAACTGCTGCTTGAAGGCTACGGCGGGCGTTGTGTAGGGATCCAAAATGAAAAATTAGTTCACCATGATATTGTTGATGCGGTCAGGAATATGAAACGCGTCTTCAAGAAAGATTGGCTGGAAACAGCGAAAAAACTGTACTAGTTTTTCACCTCTATTATTGCAAATCTCACCGGTATGGTTGGCCTTATGCTGACCATATCGGCGAAGATTGCCCTTGTTTTCCTCGATATTCCTCTTATTTATAAGATTTACCTTTTCGGTATTTCCCGTTGTTGTTGCTATCTGTCAGCCTGATCCTGTGTTCAATTAATGGAGAAAAGGATGATGGTACGTTTCTGGCAAAGTTCACGCTATCCCATAGCGGCATTCTCTTTATTGCTATTAACCGCAGGGGCATGGGCGAAAGATATCCAAATTTTAAATGTCTCTTATGACCCGACTCGCGAATTTTATCGACAATATAATCAAGAGTTTGGTGATTATTGGAAAGCAAAAACGGGGGATACAGTGACGGTGCGCCAGTCTCATGGCGGTTCCGGTAAACAAGCCACTTCGGTGATTAACGGGTTAGAGGCAGATGTGGTGACATTAGCCTTGGCATACGATGTGGATGCGATTGCTCAAAGTGGCAAAATTAATCCAGGCTGGCTGAAAAAACTGCCTGATAACTCAGCTCCTTATACTTCAACCATTGTCTTTTTAGTACGTAAAGATAACCCGAAAAATATTCGCGATTGGGATGATTTAATCCGTAAAGATGTCTCGGTGGTGACGCCGAACCCGAAAACATCGGGCGGCGCACGCTGGAATTATTTGGCGGCATGGGGATATGGATTAGAAAAAAATCAGAATGACCCAAAAAAGGCAAAACAGTTTGTGAAGCAGCTTTATCAAAATGTTGAAGTGCTAGATTCTGGCGCGAGAGGCGCAACAAACAGCTTCGTAGAGCGCGGAATTGGTGACGTGTTAATCGCGTGGGAAAATGAAGCGTTGTTAGCCATTAATGAGTTAGGCGCGAAGGGGGATTTTGAAATTGTTACCCCGAGCATTTCTATTTTGGCAGAGCCGACCGTTGCGGTTGTCGATAAAACGGTGGATAAGCGAGATCACCGTGAAGTGGCGCAAGCCTATCTGGAGTTTTTGTATTCACCAAAAGGGCAAGAAATTGCCGCAAAAAACTATTATCGTCCCCGAGATCCTCAAGTAGCCAAAGAATATCAAAACCAGTTTCCACAATTGAAATTGCTCACCGTGGATGAAAATTTTGGTGGTTGGCAACAAGCGCAGAAAACGCATTTTGCTAATGGTGGGATCTTTGATGAAATCATTCGCCGCTAATTGATAACGATTTAAAGACAACATTAAGCTCCTAACCGTCCGCTATCATGGCGGAACGGCTAGGAATTTATAACTGCCAAATGGTTATTTCTACCAGCTATATTTCACGCCGAGCTGACCGAGATACATCGTTTGTTTATTACTGTTCCCTGATGTTTTTTCACTGCCTTTCGAGTATTTCCATTTAGTGGGTTCATAAGCAACGCCGCCCCACAATGCTAACTTCGGTGTCACTTTGTATTCCACTTGAGTTCCGATACGGTAGCCACTGCGTAGTTGCTGAGTGAGAGAGCCTCTATTGTTGTAGTCATTATCATTAATGAGGTAGCGGAAATAAGGGGAAATGCTCCAATCTTGGTTAATAGTCACGGGTAAGCCAAGACGAATTTGGCGTTGTAAGGATTGGGTGGTGAATTCATTATCCCACGCTTTATCGCTGTAATAGCTGACCTTGGCTTTAATGCTATCAGTGAGTTTATAGCTCACGCCCACTTCAGATTCAAATTCGTAGCTATTGGCCTCGTAGAAATTACTGTAGTAGTAAAGCGTGCCCCAATAATTAAATGTCCATCGTTCATCAAGGTTGATTGAACCGGAAGGCATAACCCAATAAAGGCTATTAGAGGAGCGGGCTTTAGAGCCTGGTGTTCCATCATTGGATTCTTTGCGGTAAGTGAAATTGATATCGAGGTTGGAAATTTTATCTTTAATGAATTGTTTGGTTACACCGATTTGGGTTCGATTACGAATGTAGGAATCTCGGGAATTGGCGAAGTTTTTTCCATGATTTCTTAAGGTTTCTCGGTGTTCGAGATCAAACGACCAAGCGGATGTCGGATTACTCAGCGATAACTTACCTATCATACTGGCTTTGTCATACACTTTGTTATTCAGTGAATCTCGCTGACCTTGATACTCTTCGAGTTCGACATACACATTGGTTTTAATGCGCCAATGATCATCGCTGGACTGAGATTGAGAATGGCCGGAGATAGGGAAAATGATTGCTGTGCTAAGAATTGCGGTATTAAGAATTAAACCCTTTATAGACGTCATATTCATCCTTTATAGAATGCTTTAATTATTTAATGATTGAAAATCAATGGGCTCACGAATTAATTATAATAAGCAAGAGTCTCTCGGTTTTTTTGAAGAAGGATGCCACTATAATTAATAAGGAGCCATTGATTTTTATTACGCAACTAATTTACTGAATAAAAAATACCAATCATGAAAAGTCGGCGAGCCGACGTAAGCAATCTAAATGAATTATCTTTATGCTGTCTATGGTTATTTTTTAATGGGATAGGTAGATAAATTAGTGGGTTAGCTAATATTTTATTACCTAATTGACTGTGTTTATTCGATTTTTATTTATATTTATAATGAAATTGGAGTTTGTCTGATACTTATATTTTCTTTTATTTTACAGTGTTCCTTTAAATATAATCCAATGGTTTATATTTTTAATTAATGATTTTTTAAATTCTTTTATTACTATCTTTTATTTAATAGAAGGTAAAATAAAACCGTCTATTTAATGTTAATTTTAAATAGACGGTTAAATAAAATAATTAAATATAGGACTTAATTATTTTGCTTTTTTTGCTTCAGCAGCAGCTTTAACAATCACCGCAAAAGCATCTGCTTTTAAGGACGCGCCGCCCACTAAAGCACCATCGATATCGGGTTGAGTGAATAACTCAGCCGCGTTGCCTGCGTTAACAGAACCGCCGTATTGAATGATCACTTGCTCAGCGACAGCTGCATCTTTCTTCGCAATGTGGCTGCGGATAAATTTATGCACTGCTTGCGCCTGCGCTGGAGTTGCAGATTTACCCGTTCCGATTGCCCAAATTGGTTCATAAGCGATAACAGCACCTTGGAATGCTTCTGCACCTAATGTGTTTAGGACAGCATCGATTTGACGAGCACAAACTTCTTCTGTCTTGCCAGCTTCGTTTTCAGCTTCGCTTTCACCGATGCACAGAACTGGGATTAAACCTTGTTCTTTCAGCACTGCAAATTGTTTTGCAACGAACTCATCACTTTCTTTGTGATAAGTACGGCGCTCTGAGTGACCGATGATGATGTATTTTGCACCGACATCTTTCAGCATTTCAGCAGAAATTTCACCAGTGAATGCGCCTGACAGGTTGACGTCAACGTTTTGTGCGCCTAATGCAATGCGGCTGCCTGCGATAGCGTGTTTAGCCTGAGTTAAGTACATCGCTGGTGGCGCAATTGCTACGTCACAGCCATCAACGCTGCTCAGTTCATTACGCAGGCCGGCAATCAGTTCATTGACCATCTGGGTACTGCCGTTCAGTTTCCAGTTACCCATTACCAATGGATGTCGCATGTTATTTCCTCCAACCAAAAAGTTTGAATGATTTATCGATTAGTTTTTCATCACGCGATCAAGGTATTACGCGCAACGAGACGTTTCTGTCGCTGTTCCTGCATTATAGGAACAATGGATAATAATAGCTTTGCTTTTCATCATGCTTATTACCAGAGCGTGATCATCATCCATTTCGCGTGTTTGTTGCTCTTAATTATTTACTATTTTCACTTGCTTGTTGGTCTAGCTTAATCGGTTCAACAGCAAAAGTAAGCACATTATTGTCACTTTTTACCAAAATATATCGCAATGCTCCCAATCTAGCTTCTTCCGCGCGGGTTGGATTTTTATTGGCGATAAACTTGTTCAGCGCTGCGGTCAGCTCAGGGGCTTTATCCAGAGAAACATTGGGGTCAAATTGATGAATAATGGCAATAATATAGCGTTCAATTAATTGGCGGCTTTCTTGGGCGTCAGCTTCGTTGTCAGTGGGTAATAATGTAATTTGTAAGCTTTTAATTTTCTCACTACCCCGTTCGAGGACGGCAGATGAGTATATTTGTTGATTAATACGTGATGCGGCTCGAATGTAGGGCGCGGATATATCTTGGCTAGCAATCACTTTGTATTCGTGAAGATACAAATCTTTATAGGTCTGATTAAATTGGCTACGTAACTCTGGGATCGTGAGATTAAAGGTTGGCGCATCAGGTGCTAAATACGCGACGCTTAAGTCGGTATCAGGTAACGTCGGAACCTTTTGGGAATGTGCCATTTGTGGAAAATAGCATACAAAAGCGGTTATGATGATGGACATGGAACGGAATATTGGTTGAGCCATTTTTTCTGCCACTTATTCTTCAGAGATTAATATTGTATCAGGATTACACACAATGACATTACTACAATGGGCTTTTTCCTTTAAAGGCAGAATTGGACGGCGACCATTTTGGGCGGGTGTTGCAGGCTGTTTTATTTTGATGACCCTAATTTCTCTCTTTCAAAATGCGTTTTCATTACCGGATGTCGTTGTGATGGTGTTATTTATTTTATTACTCTATCCCCTTGCCGCAATTTTCACCAAGCGCCTTCATGATAGGGGTAAACCCGGGGGATGGTTTGCTTTAGTTGTGTTAGCTTTTGCCCTTTTTTCCATTGATGTCAGTCAATTGGCGGACATTTGGCAATGGGGAATTGGGCGCTTTCTTCCGTTACTGATTACGATGATGATGCTGATTGATTGTGGTGTTTTTGTGGGAATGGAAGGTGAAAATGCGTATGGGGAAAAGACAGATAAAGTGGATTATCTGTCTTAGCAGTTAGGCTATTACCAGTACTGTTCGCTGGTAATATGCCCCGGCTTACGGCGTAGATGTTTGATAAGCCCGTGAGTTTCTTTGAGTGTATCGCGAGTATCGCGCACCATTTCTGGGTTGCCGCACAACATAATATGGCAATTTTCTGCATCAATCGGCAATCCAACAAAGTCTTCCAATTGATGGTCTTTAATCAATGCGGGAACTCGTCCATATAGCGAGCCGGGTGCGTGCTCACGGCTCACGACGGTGACAATGCGTAATTTTCCTTGGAATTGCTGCTCTAATTGCTGCATTAGCGGCAGGTAACTCAGATCTTTTTGATAACGCACGGCATGCAGTAAGACGATTTTCTCGAAGCGTTCTAACCCTTTATTCTCTTGTAAAATAGAGAGAAATGGACCAATAGCTGTACCCGTAGAAAGCATCCAAAGATGTTTACATTCAGGAATTTCATCCAGCACAAAGAAGCCTGAAGCCTCATCGGTGATTTGCAGTGTATCGCCGATTTGTAGCTCAGCTAGCTTCGGGCTCAGTTTTCCATTGGGAACGATGACGAAATAGAATTCAAGTCGGTTGTCGCTGGGGGCATTCACATAAGAGTAGGCGCGGGTAATGCGTTCCCCATTAACTTCAAGGGCGAGTTTAGCAAATTGTCCTGCAATAAACGGTTGAATAGGCGCATCCACCACTAAACTAAACAAGGTTTCTGTCCAATATTTGGCTTCAACCACCCGACCTGTCACCCAATTTGCCATAAATTTGCCCCTCTTATCGAAAAAGCCTCAGAGAAAGTATCCAACAGTGTGAATTATTTAAGATATACATTGCTGAACTTAATAGGATTTCATACTAGATCAGTTCATTGTTTATGCTTATCGATAAAGTGTTTTAGTTGATTGTTCTGTAAATGGGGAGTTCGGTAATTTTAATGTACAGTTAAGTTGACAGAGGTGGCGAATATTACTGCCAAAGCGAAGTAAATTAAAATGGTGCCCTACCTCGAAAAATTCATAAATTTTGTTATCTTTATCACACAAGAACAATATCAATTGTTTGCTAGTTATATAATTCCAATGTAATGGGCAAAACAACGAACAAAAATCTATTATTTAATCCTGAGTGCAACCGTTTGTGTTATTAAACTTTAATAATACGGCGCTATTGTGTGCTCAGGAATTATGAGTGTCTGAGAGCAAAATGAGAAAGCTTGAAAATTTTAATCTGTTATTAATGTTGATTGCCCTCGCTGCAGTTGGGCAAATGACTCAAACTGTTTATGTTCCGGTTATCGCTGAAATTGCGGTGTATTTCGGTGAGCCTTCGGGGGCTGTACAGCGCGTTATGGCGGCGTATCTGTTTTCTTACGGTTTTTCCCAGCTACTGTATGGCCCGCTATCCGATCAAATTGGTCGTCGCCCGGTGATCCTTGCGGGTTTATCTATCTTCTTAGTTTCAACGATTATCGCTATTTTTGCTCCCACACTGACTGTATTAACGGTCGCAAGTGGTTTGCAAGGTTTAGGGACAGGGGTTGCGGGAGTGATGGTGAGAACCATGCCTCGCGATTTGTATAAAGGCACTGCGCTACGTTATGCCAATAGTCTGCTCAATATGGGGGTGTTAGTGAGCCCGTTGTTAGCGCCTATGTTTGGTGGGATTTTGGCGTACTTTTTTGGCTGGCACGCCTGCTATATTTTCTTATTCCTGTTGGGTGGCGCGGTGTTGTTCAGTATGTATCGCTGGATGCCAGAAACGCGTCCTATTTCACCTGAAAAGCATAATTTAGTGGCATCATACCGTGAATTATTATCTAACGGTTCGTTTCTTTCGTATTTGACGATGTTGATTGGTGCACTGGCGGGGATCGCGGTTTTTGAAGCGTGTAGCGGTGTATTGATGGGCGGCGTCTTAGGTTTGAGCAGTATTACCGTCAGTATTCTGTTTATTCTGCCTATTCCTGCGGCATTTTTTGGTGCTTGGTATGCAGGGCGTGAAGGTAAGAATTTCTCCACATTGATGTGGCAGTCGGTATTAATCTGTTTAGCTGCTGGCATCATGATGTGGGTGCCGGGTTGGTTTGGCATCATGAACACATGGACACTGCTGGTGCCTGCCTCCATTTTCTTCTTTGGCGCAGGGATGTTATTCCCGTTAGCGACGACTGGCGCGATGGAACCATTCCCCTATTTGGCGGGGGCGGCGGGGGCATTAGTGGGCGGTTTACAGAACGTGGGTTCTGGTGTCGCAACATGGGTTTCAGCGTTAATGCCACAAAATGGCCAGTTTAGCCTTGGCTTGCTGATGTTTTTGATGTCGATGTTGGTGGTGCTGTGTTGGTTACCGCTGGCACGCCGAATGAGCCATACCGAGCGTATGGTCTAATTTAGAATATTGATTAAGATTTATGTTCAGGGGGCAAATAAGCCCCCTGATTTATTATGCGACTAATGGAATAAATTGCGCAGCTTCAACCCATTGGGCTGCATTTTGTTGTGTATGGATAGCATCTTCTTTTATTCCCGCCATCTGTGAAATCAGTGCGTTAAATTCCACGGGGCGATCGTAATTGAGAAATTCTTGGTTTTCCGCGAGAGTGCCTTGATGATTTTGCTGTATCCAGATGGAACTGGCTTCAACATCATCCTGCAAATGTTGGTCGATATACACTTTGATCCCTGCAATATTTAAACCTGGGGTGCTGTCTATGGTACCTTTTACCGTCAAAATGCCATCTTGAGCTGAAAGGTACCAAGGCTCTAGAGGCGCATATTCTTGAATTTCACCTTGCTCATTGTAAAGACAGAGGGTTGCCCAGTAGGTATTGTTCGATGATGCCAATTCGCCAATATCAATTTGTTGATTAATGTGCACATCAGACAGTAACTGAACATCGGATAGTACGGCCAATTGAGGGAATGATGCGAATGAGTTTTCTTCATATAAATCAAAATGGTTGAGCGGGGTAAATGTTGCTTCAGTATCCACAAGGGGCTGCGATGGGTCTAATGAAAAGTATTGCAGGTTTAATCGCCCATTTTCGACCCACTTTGCACATACAGCTAGGTTATCTTCACTGACCGACCAAAATAATTTACTGCCGCGCCAGTAGTTATCCATCTGTATTTTTTCAGGCAGTGATTTGCCATCACTATGAATGAATAAACGATTTGCCAGTGATTCCGGGTTTTTATACTGAAATACAATCGTTTCTGTTCCGTTGTCTGTTTTGATTACATCAAGGCGAACCAACTCACCTTTATTAGCGACATTCAGATTGATTTCATTATATCTCAATGAAACCTTTAGGCTTTCGGTAATTAATCCCGATGGTGTTCTATAGGTGACCATCAAACTGTAAATCGAATTAGAATGATCTTGTGGGACTACGTGTACGTGTCCTACAGTTTGAGTGGCTGAAAGGTAGCTATATGGGTGCAGTGTTCCATCGGATAAAGGTAATAAAACGCCGACAAGTTGATAAACAGATTGGTACTCGCGATCGGTTTCTTGATCATGAATTTTAGCTAAAAATTGTTGAGCTTGTTGGGTTAAATAATCTGAGTGAGCTAAAAATGCATCATATTGTTCGGAGTAGTGAGCATAATCAGCAGGGTACATGGCAGGCATGATTTCATTGCTTTGGTTTTCTTGGTAATAAGTGGTGTATTGCTGACGGTATTGGTCGAAAGCGATGTTTTTTCCATTACTTTCCGAAGGATAAGGATAATCAGCGTTGGTAGTATGTCCTTGGCTTAATGCATGTCCAAACACTTCATGCCACAAAATACTTGGAGCCGTGATCCCTCCACCAAACTTATGCGTCGCTAATCCTATTACGCCGTATGTTCCACCAGGCATCGGAAAGGATTCAATGGATGAATAGAAAAATTCGGAGGGTAGTTTGCTGCGCTGCGTAGCGTAATTGCTATGCATAAGAGCACAATTAATTTGAGACATGAATGGCTCAGCAATATTCTGGGGCGCATCATACTGGAGGTGTATTAGCGTTGTGTTATCTAGAAAACCTTGCCCATCTTTCACAATATACGGGAACAAGCTGGTTTTTTTAGTAAGCGCAGGGTAGCTAAGTAGTGTGAATTGATGTGTTGGCAACTTAGTGTGCGCCTCCAGTCCCCAGCTCAATGGCGAGTATGAGTAAAATCCATGGCCTTCACGATAAAAATTAGTGTGAGTGACGTGGGTGGTCATTGGAGTCACCGACATCACTGCAGGTGAAAAAATCCCCTCAGGATTGGTATATGGCTGAGTGATAGGGATACCCCCAACCTTGAGCTGAATTTGCATATCAGGCTGAATCCATTTGCCTTTTATGGGGGCGGTATAACTATTGCGATGCATATTTTGCGCATCCACACTCGGTGTTGTGGGCGGGGCATCGAGATCAGTAGGCAGCCTAGATGGGCCAGTTAAGATAATACTTTCTATCTGATTCCCTTGTTTATCAAAAATGGTGGCCACAATATCGGGGGCATTGACTGCAGATGGGCTCGTAATGTCGACTTTTAACAGCGCCCAGCGATCGGCGGTTAAACTAAAATAGGGGTCATTAGGGGAAAGTAAATGGGTCTGTGCCAATTGGATACGATGAACCTGAATATCATCAGGAACAGGCTGATGACGCAATGATGGTTGAGAATAAATAGGATCGGGTAGTGAGAAGGTGCGTTGCCCCGGAATCGAAAGTTGCGGAGCATCTTCCGCTTGTAATTGAATAGACATCGGGGCAGAAACGCGACCATCTTCCATCACCGCTATCACATCAAATTGGTCATGCCCTTTAAATGTTTGATGATGGAATGGCTGATATTGCCACTCTCCTGTTTGCTGGTTGAGCTCAACTTGCCCAAATAAAGGGGCTTCAATAAGGTGAAATGACGCGACTTCATCGATAATTGGCAACGTTCCAGAGATGGCACCAACAACAAACTGATTAGCCAATTGATTAGGATTCTCTGCGACGAGAATAGGATAAAGTTGCTGATTTTTTAGTTGGAATTGCGAAATTTGCATGCCATCACACTCGATAACGAGTTGGTGGTTGGTGTAATGCACAGCAACGGTAGGTTGCTCACGCTCCGCCAGTTGTTGATTAATATGGCTTTCAATTTCAGTTGCTAATGCTTCCCAAGAATCTCGGTGAGATAGCTCGATATTATCCAGCCTCAAAACAATATTTTTTGGTGAGCTGTTGATAATGATAGAGAAATAATGGCTATTTTTCAGTGTGTTCTTTGTTAACGATAGGGAGTTTATCGATGTCGCTGGCAGTGATACTGATTGCTGAAAACCATAGGGATTAAATGCCGCCAGCGTTGTCGAGGATGCGGCTATAGACGGTGTATCAGAAATAGGTGATTGATTATGGTGAATGACTTCATTAGGAATAAATTGAATAGGTTTGCCATTTGGAAGCCCCCAAGCTAAGCGAATTTCTGGTGGTGGCCCTTGAGTGGTCGTGGTGATTTTAAAGGAAATTTTTTGGCCAGCTTTAATTTCATGTAGGATTATTTCATCAAATTTATCGTGTTTAGGGCTACGCTGTGCTTGCTGGTCAACTTCAAAAGTAAGATCGTTTCCATGATATTGCGTGTCCAAATGGAGACGAAGAATTTCAGATTCAGGGGCGGTGATCACGCCTTCATAAACCCAGACTGTGGCTGCTGTATTCTCAGGTAGCCCACTTGCATAGTGGGTTAAATTGGAAATGGTATGCGTCGTTTTTTCTATCCCTTGGGATGTGTTTTGGTAGGCAGTAACGTGCATTCCCATTGATTTTTGTTCCGTCGGGGCTGCCAGTGGGGCGCTGTCAATTCCAATTTCCTCCAGCTCATCAAGTAGCTGCTGAATAGGTAATGAAACTTCTTCTTTATCATCGACAATGATGATGAGGCTACCGCCAGTTAATTCAAGCCAGTGGCGAACAATCTCGACCTGCAAATCATTGGCATTACTGGCAAGTATCACAGTGTCATAGTGACGATACCATTGCCCACTTGGGAGTAAGGCATCAGCGAGTTGTGCTTGAGAGCGGGGCTCACCATCACGCCATTGATGGGGTGATCGGAAACTATCAACCCATATGTTATGTTGCGGATGGAACTCAAAACCTGAAAATTTATGACCATTTAGCGTGCTAAATAGAAAACTTTGATGCTGTTCACCGGGTAGACGAGGTTTATCCAGTAGCCAATTCATGAGGTTGAAAGCCGTTTGCCCAGAGTGTGTTTGCTGAGGATTGGATTTTAATCCCTCAAAATGTGCACTATCTACATGGATTTTAGCAACGCGCCCTCGTGAGCGGTATTGACCAAGCTGTAGTTGGCCATTCTTTATGGCTTGAGATGTTAGTTGTGCGGCGTGCTGATTTGTCGAATTGAATGGGTATTTTTTGCGGTTATCCATAACCAAAGCTCCAAAGATAAAAATGGTTATTTATGAAAGAATTTATTCATAAAAACAGTTATTGCTGGAGGGAATTCTAGATAAGCGGGTGACTTCTTTCTAATTTATTATTCGTCTGATAATTGCCTTTTTATTTATTAGCTAATTACTTTTGTGGGGCTTGTTAAGAAAACATCATAAAAAAGCAGCGCCGAAGCACTGCTTTGATCGAAAAATAGTTTTAGTAGAAAAAATTAATCACTACGCGCGATCTTCCCACTCTTGGGCACGGGCGACTGCTTTTTTCCAACCTTCGTATTTATAGTTACGCTCGGTGGTTTCAATGCCCGGCTTAAAGATACGCTCAATGCTGGCTTTGCTTTGCAGCTCATCCAAACTTTCCCAGAATCCAACAGCGATACCTGCTAAGTAAGCCGCACCTAGTGCTGTACTTTCACGTACTACTGGACGCTCTACAGAGGTACCGAGAATGTCAGACTGGAATTGCATCAGGAAGTTGTTGGCAACAGCGCCACCGTCGACACGTAATGCCTTGAGGCGCTCACCGGAATCGGCTTGCATCGCATCGAGGACATCGCGGGTTTGATAAGCGATAGATTCCAATGTGGCACGGATAATATGATTACGGTTTGCTCCACGGGTTAAACCGAAGATAGCGCCACGCGCATACGGATCCCAATACGGTGCACCTAAACCAGTGAATGCAGGTACCACATACACACCGTTACTGTCTTTTACTTTGGTGGCGAAGTATTCAGAGTCTTCAGATTCATCAATTAATTTCAGCTCATCACGCAGCCACTGAATAGAGGCACCGCCTACAAACACTGCACCTTCAAGGGCATAGTTCACTTCGCCTTTAGGACCGCAAGCAATCGTGGTTAATAGACCATGGTTAGAACGAACCGCAGTATCACCAGTATTCATTAATAAGAAGCAGCCTGTTCCGTAGGTGTTTTTTGCCATGCCGGATTTTACACACAATTGACCGTACAGTGCCGCTTGTTGGTCACCCGCAATACCCGAAATTGGGATACGCGTACCGCCTTTACCACCGATGTTGGTTTGTCCATAAACTTCAGAGGAAGGGCGGACTTCAGGCAGCATGTTACGAGGGATATTTAATGCTTTAAGGATTTTGTCATCCCACTCTAAATTACGAATGTTGAATAACATGGTACGAGAGGCGTTGGTATAGTCAGTGACGTGGACTCGGCCTTGAGTCATTTTCCAAACTAACCAAGTGTCGACAGTACCGAACAGTAATTCACCTTTTTCTGCGCGTTCACGAACACCTTCGACGTTATCGAGGATCCATTTTACTTTGGTTCCAGAGAAGTAAGGGTCGACCACTAAACCGGTGTTTTGGCGAATATACTCTTCAAGTTCTTTATCGTTGGTTTTTAAATGGGTACAAAAATCAGCGGTACGGCGGCATTGCCAAACAATCGCATTATAGACGGGTTTACCTGTCGCTTTTTCCCAAACAATCGTGGTTTCACGCTGGTTGGTGATACCGATACCCGCCACTTCATCGGTGCGAATATCAGCTTTAGCGAGAACTTCAATTAAAGTCGAACTTTGTGTTGCCCAAATTTCCATTGGGTCATGCTCTACCCAGCCTGGTTTTGGGTAAATTTGCGTGAATTCGCGCTGGGAAATACTGACGATATTTGCATCATGGTCGAGAACGACAGCTCGTGAACTGGTTGTGCCTTGATCAAGAGCGACAATATATTTTTTAACGATATTGGTTTCTGTTGTCATAATTTAAACCTGTTCAGCAATGGGTTAACCATATTTTGGGTAAACTTAGCTTTAGGTAAACCCAGTTTTGGGTAAGCCTAGCTTGGAAATAAAAAACGGTATTAAGAGGATTTTTTCTCTTCTTCATCAGACTCGCAAGTCATGCAAGGCAGATGGCGACCTATTAGTTTACGGTAACCGAATGCCCCTAGCAGACCACCAACAATCGGTGCAGTCAATGGGACAAGGAAATAAGGAATATCACGTCCACCTGTCAGGGCAATATCACCCCATCCAGCTAAATAAGCCACGACTTTCGGACCAAAGTCACGCGCTGGGTTTAAGGCGAACCCAGTTAATGGACCAAAAGAGCCACCAATAACCGCAATTAAGATACCAATTAATAATGGCGCTAATGGACCTTTAGGAACGCCGTTACCATCATCGGTTAAACCTAAAATTAAGCAGACTAAAATGGCTGCAATCACCACTTCAATAAAGAACGCATGGAACACGCTAATTTGTGGTGCAGGGTAAGTTGAGAAGACACCCGCAGTAAATAAACTTTCTTGCGTACCACGAACAATATGGTGAACTTGTTCGTAATCGAAAAAGACAGGGGAATACATTGAGTAAACTAGGGCAGCAGCACAAAAGCCCCCGAGCATTTGAGCGATAATGTAAGGAACCACTTTTCGCTTATCGAAACACGCGAATAACCATAATGCTAATGTGACGGCAGGGTTTAAGTGAGCGCCAGAGATGCCCGCAGTTAGGTAAACTGCCAGCGCGACGCCGAAGCCCCAAATCACACTAATTTCCCAAAGACCTAACTGGGCACCCGCAATACGTACAGCCGCGACACATCCTAAACCAAAAAAAACCAACAGAGCAGTTCCAAGAAACTCCGATATACACTGACCTGTCAGTGTTGAAGGTGTCATTTTGCTCATAATTATTCATCCTGCAATAGTCAATATAGGGGGCGTTTTGCACGAGTAAAATTTTCTTCGCGAAAATTTATTCTGTTAATTTAGCGAGAAAAAAGATAATCGAATATTGCGATTTGTGAAAACTGTGTGTCAAATCACCAAAAAACGAAAACAAACAATCATTTTTAAGGTCGAATTCAAACATTTGAATAGTCACGGTCGAAACAATTAAAAGAATAATGTTTGTAATCAAGTGTAAGTCACTGGACACAGAGGATCATGCTACTTACAATCGGGGGAAAGCGCTTATAAAGGGAGATCCGAACATGTCATTTGAAGTATTTGAGAAACTAGAATCCAAAGTTCAACAAGCCATCGATACCATCGCATTAATGCAAATGGAAATTGATGAACTGAAAGAACAAAACAGTGCATTAAGCCAAGAGTTACAAGCTAACAAATCAGGTACCGAATCACTGGTTCGTGAAAATGAACAGCTGAAGCAAGAGCAGGCGACTTGGCAGGAGAGGTTACGTACTCTGCTCGGCAAGATGGAAGAAGTCTAATTTCCTCGTCATACTTCGCATTGTAGGGGGGTTGGCTGCACTCAGTTATCCTAGTCACATATTTTTGTATGTTCCTAGGAATACCTTCGTTTGCCGCCTACCTACAATGTGAATTATTTAGAGGTGTGTAGAAATCTGTTTTCTGAAAGAAGTGAAAAACAGAAAATAGAAAACAGAGCAGAAAAGAAAAAGGCAGATAGTGATATCTGCCTTTTTTGTGGAATTTGGTGGGGATTATTCGTCGATGGTTTCGTCGAAATCGTCATTGGCTGCTTGGGTAAGCGGTTCTTCGGATAAAATCATGCCCGTGTTATCGGCATACAGATAATCACCGGAGAAGAATGTCACGCCGCCAAAATTAACACGGATATCGCTTTCGCCGATACCTTCGTCAGGGCAACCCGCAGGAATAGCTGCAACAGCTTGGATGCCGAGATTTAACTCCATTAATGCATCCACTTGACGGACGGCACCGTAAATCACAATACCTTCCCAGCCATTATCTACCGCTAATCGCGCTAGTTCAGCGTCAATCAGCGCTTTACGCACTGAACCACCGCCATCCACCAGCAAGATGCGCCCATGGCCGTCTTCTTCCAGCAAATCATACAGAATGCCATTATCTTCAAAGCATTTTACTGTAATGATTTGACCGCCAAATGAAGTACGTCCACCAAAGTTGGAGAATAAAGGTTCTACTACATTAACGCTTTCTTGGTAGATGTCGCAGAGTTCGGAAGTATCATATTTCATAGGATTTAGGTCTTTTTTGCTGCAAGAGGAAGGTCAGTATATCCCTTTTAGTCACTGATTGGCAAAATTCCCGCCAGAAAATAAGCGGGAAAAGTCAAAAAAACAGCAAATAATTGAGACTATTTACTCAGGATAACCCCAAGGGAGAATAAAACGTTGGTGACTAAAGCAATTTTCACCATGTTTTCTAGCATTGGACGCATCCCTTCAGGGGTAGGATCAGAAAGGACTTTGCGTACATGATTCATCAGCATTGGCACCGCCAATAAGAATAACCAGCCCGCCCAACCTGTTAAATAGAGTAAATTGAAAAATACCAAACATAAGATTGAAACGATGATGATAATGGCGTGGTACATGCGAGCGCCTTGTGGGCCTAAACGCACTGCTAACGTGTTTTTACCCGCTTTAATGTCGTTTTCAATATCACGCATATTGTTGATATTTAAAACAGCCACAGACAGTAAGCCGCAAGCTGTTGCTGGCAGGATAGTGATGATATTAAAGCTATTCGCTTGTAGGTAAAAAGTACCAATCACACTTAACCAACCAAAGAAAATGAGAACAGAAATATCCCCAAGGCCAAGGTAGCCATAAGGTTTTTTACCAACGGTATAAGTGATGGCTGCCACGATAGCCACTAACCCTAAGCCAAGGAATCCGAAGGCATCTTCTGGTTTTTCACACGCGACAATAATCAACAATAGACCCGACAGGCAAGCCGCGAAGATATTTAGCTTTAGCGCTTTTTTCATATCTTCTTTGGTGATAACGCCTTTTTGCATTCCGCGTAGAGGCCCGATGCGTTCAGCGGTGTCTGAACCTTTAATCGCATCGCCATAGTCATTGGCGAGGTTAGATAAAATTTGTAATAAGCCTGCTGTGATAATAGAAAGCAGAGCGACTGGCCACTTAAAGTTACCCGTAAAATAGGTCAATGCGGATCCAGTGACGATGGCAATCACCCCTAATGGTAGGGTTTTTGGTCGTAAACTTTCTAGCCAAGCTTGTTTGCGGCTGATTGAAGATGAGTTCATGTAATTTATTCACCGTACTCGAGATATTTCAATGGGTAACATGGCTTTGCTGCTGAGTGACCGTTTGAATTACTGGGAGTAAATGTTCTTATTAAGTTGGATTTTATATGTCAAAAGTGCAGCAAGATTGCTGCACTTTAGCTAACATCCATTAAGGATACATGAAAACCTGATAATTAATAAGATTATAAAATAAATCTACTCAGGTCTTCGTCTGCTACCAGTTCGTCTAGGTGCTGGCGGACATACTCAGCATCGATTGTAATACTTTGTCCGTCACGTTCGCTGGCATCGAAAGATATATCTTCCATTAGACGTTCTAGCACAGTATGTAAACGACGCGCACCGATATTCTCGGTTGATTCATTCACTTGCCATGCAGATTCTGCAATTTTACGAATACCATCCGCGGTGAATTCGACGCTAACACCTTCTGTTGCCATCAGCGCTTTGTACTGTTCAGTTAAAGAAGCATTAGGCTCAGTTAGGATTCGCTCGAAATCTTCAGTGGTCAGCGCCTGAAGTTCAACACGAATTGGCAGACGACCTTGCAATTCTGGAATCAAATCAGATGGGCTAGAGACTTGAAATGCCCCAGATGCGATAAACAGGATGTGGTCAGTTTTAACCATGCCATGTTTGGTTGAGATGGTGCAACCTTCGATTAATGGTAATAGGTCACGCTGAACCCCTTCACGGGACACATCAGGGCCAGAACTTTGACCGCCGCGTTTACAGATTTTATCGAACTCATCAATAAACACGATACCGTTTTGTTCAACCGCTTCAATAGCTTGTTCTTTCAGCTCTTCAGGATTAACCAGTTTTGCAGCTTCTTCTTCTACCAGCAGTTTGAAAGCTTCTTTGATTTTCATCTTACGAGGCTTTTGCTTTTGACCTGCTAAGTTTTGGAACATAGATTGCAGTTGGTTGGTCATCTCTTCCATGCCCGGAGGAGCCATGATTTCAACGCCCATTGGTGCTGCGGAAACTTCAATTTCAATTTCTTTATCGTCTAATTGACCTTCACGTAATTTCTTACGGAATGCTTGGCGGGCTGGTGATTGCTCATCAACAGGTTCTGCTTGTCCCCAGTTATTTTTTGCTGGAGGGATCAACACATCGAGAATGCGTTCTTCCGCCATTTCTTCGGCACGATAACGGTTTTTCTCGATAGACTGTAAACGCACCATTTTTACCGCAGAATCGGTAAGATCACGGATGATAGAGTCAACTTCTTTACCTACATAGCCCACTTCCGTGAACTTAGTGGCTTCAACTTTGATGAATGGCGCATTTGCCAGTTTGGCTAAACGGCGTGCGATTTCGGTTTTACCTACCCCTGTAGGACCAATCATCAGAATATTTTTTGGGGTCACTTCATGGCGTAAATGCTCATTTAACTGCATGCGACGCCAGCGGTTACGCAGGGCGATAGCAACTGAACGTTTAGCTTTATGTTGACCAATAATATGGTTGTCGAGTTCGCTGACAATTTCGCGTGGAGTCATTTCGGACATGCTGGCAATCCTTATGATTTTGAAGAAATTTCTTCAAAGTTGACATTATGGTTGGTGTAAATACAGATATCTCCCGCTATCGCGAGGGCTTTTTCCGCGATTTCGCGAGCGCTTAATTCTGTATTTTCGAGAAGGGCGCGTGCTGCTGATTGTGCATATGGGCCACCGGAGCCAATCGCAATCAGGTCATTTTCAGGCTGAACGACGTCGCCATTACCCGTAATAATTAATGAAGTGTGTTCATCAGCGACGGCAAGTAATGCTTCTAGTTTGCGTAGCATGCGGTCGGTACGCCAATCTTTGGCTAATTCCACCGCCGCTTTAGTGAGGTGTCCTTGATGGAGTTCAAGTTTGCGCTCGAACAGTTCAAAGAGAGTGAATGCATCTGCGGTGCCACCGGCAAATCCTGCAATGACTTTGTCGTTATATAAACGGCGTACTTTGCGGACATTGCCTTTCATGACGGTATTACCCATCGTCGCCTGTCCATCACCACCGATTACAACTTGGCCATTACGGCGAACACTTACGATTGTTGTCATGAGTTAGCCCCTGGTTGTATTACAAAAAGAATGCAGTTGATTTCATTTTTTGATAGATAAATTTCAAGTGATAGTGGTGAATTCACTATCACTTGAAAGAGATTGAGCTCAAAAATAACTGCTTACGAGTACGTTAAAACAGTAGATGGGGGGGACGGGGGGATTTTTCAACCCCCAGAAGCACGAAGAATACAACCACTCACGCCAACGCCTGCTGCACGGTCACGCATGCTTTCAGCGGTGGATTTAGAATACGGACCTAATACGATACGATGCCAGCCACCACCTGCGGTGACGCGACTTTCAATACCCGCAAATGCGAGTGTGGCACGTACTGATTCAGCCTGCTCTGCCGTTTTAAATGAACCACATTGCACGAGCATATTCTGCATTTTATTCACAGGAGCTGTCTCAGGTTTGGGCTCGGGTTTTACTTCCGCCTTCACTTCCGGTTTTGTGACAGGCTGAGCTTGCTGAACAGGCGCAACTGGGCGTGTTTCAGGTTTTGGCTCAATAATCGACGGTTTGCGTTGGGTCGAAGTTTCAATTGGTTTTGCTGGTTCGTTGATCACCACTTGTGAACGCGGTACCGGTTTACCATTAAATGGTACTTCTTGCAGGTTGGTCACAGGCTGACGACGATCAGAATCCATTTGCTCTAACAACTGGCGCTGTTCGCTGGTGAGATCAGACTGGCGAATATTGCCACTATTTGTGCTTGGTTGCGATGGCGAAGTGTAATCTTGCCATGGCTCTTCCAGCTCCCTTTTATAGCGCCAAGGTTCTTCAGGTTTAGGTGGCAACGTGCTACCTGGTTTTGCAGCTTGAGTGGGGAGAGCCGTTTGAGGCGTTTCTTTTTTATTATGAGTAATAAAAAATAGCCCACCGACGAATAACACCACAATAGCGACCGCCACAATTAATGTGGTTAGCGGTAGCCCTTGGGCTTTCTTCGATTTGCCTTTGCTTTTTTTACGAGCGGACGACCGTCCTCGAGCTACATAATCTTTTTGTGCCACGCTATTAATTCACTAGTTGTCAGTTGTTAATCGTTATTTAGGTCATATGTTACTTAACCTTAACGATTTTGCCTAGCATTTAGGCGCTTTTGTACTCTCTCTAACGATTAAATCAGAATCTAGGAGACGAGAACCTGCGGTGACACTATTTCCGTGTAGCTGTTCTAGCAATAATAGCATCGCATGGCGACCAATTTCTCTGCGAGGGTGGTTGATGGTCGTCAGTGCAGGTAATGTATATTTGGCTTGCTCAAGGTTATCAAAACCGACAAAAGAGATATCGTCGGGAATTTTCAGACCCATTTTCTTCGCTTGCCACATTGCCCCGAATGCCATGATATCAGTATGGCAGAAAACGGCAGTAGGTGGCTCAGGCAAAGAAAGCAATGTTTTTAATGCTTCGGCACCGCTTTCATGAGAGAAATCCCCACGCACAATATAGCTCTCTCTTAACCCCTCTCCGGTGCGTAACATGGCTTTTTTATACCCTTCTAAACGGTATTGGCCATGTGGCATTTCTTCAGGTCCTGCGATACAAGCAATGCGCTTATGACCTTGTTTTAGCAGGTAATGGGTGGCATTAAATGCCGCGGTGAGGTTATCAATATGCACCGTTGGGAGTTTTAACTCTGGCGCGAATTCGTTGGCCATCACAATTGGCGGTAGGTTTTTTTGTTCTTCGGTTGAGACATCAAACGGTAAATTAGAGCCCAGCAGCACCATGCCATCAATCTGTTTGGTAATGATCAGGTTGATGAAGGCATTTTCTTGTTTCTGTTGATGTTTACAGTCACCGATTAAGACGAAGTAACCTTCATTGGCGGCGACTTCTTCAATGCCGCAGATCACATCACTGAAGAATGGATCGCTAATGTCAGGAACGATCGCGAGAATAGTTTTGGATTCATTGCGTTTATAGCTGCGGGCAAGGTTATGAGGGTAATAGCCAACGTCTAAGACGGCTTGCTCAACTTTTTGACGTGTTTGTAGGGAGACTTTTTCAGGGTTCATCAACGTCCGAGAAACGGTAGCTGTTGATACGCCTGCTGCGTTCGCGACATCTTTCATGGTCGCCGTATTATTGTGCTTTTTACTTTCCACAACGCCTTCCTTTGTCTATTTAATCGATTGCTTTTTTTGAATGGCGCAAACACGTCATTTTGCTAATTAAAAGACATTCTAAAGAGTTTCACAATAATATCTGTTACCTAGTTTGCATAAAAAGTGTGACTTACATCATTTTTTAGAGCTGCCTCGCAAATTTTAAAAATAGTTATAGTGATAACCACTTAATCCAAATTCTTAATCCATGCGTTTATGGCAAAAAATGACGGTTTAGTTATTATAGTCAGTTAGTTACATTACCTGTGTTTCGGGTAAATTAGTGGTGTTAACCGTCCGTAGGATCCACATCAATATTCCATTTTACCTTGCGGCTTTCCGGTTGCTTTAGTAACTCAGGTAATAATTGCGCCGTAAACTGTTGGAGATAGGCGCGTGATGGATGCTGCAATAAAAGTTGCCAGCGAAAACGTCCACCTCGTTTGGCTTGAATGGACGGTGCAGGGCCTAAAATCCATAAGCGTGAGTCACTTTGTGGGTGTTGGCTAATATATTGGCGAACATTCTGTAAAAACTGCCTTGAATCCTGATTATTATGATCTTCAGAACGAATAAGAATGTGGCTAGTAAACGGCGGAAGCATTGCCACCCGGCGCTCTTCAAGAGCTTCTGCAGAGAAGGCGTTATAGCCACTTTCTAATAAGGTGAGCAAAAGAGGGTGCTCAGGGTGGTGAGTTTGTAAGAACACTTCCCCCTGCTTGCCTGCTCGCCCTGCTCGTCCTGAGACCTGTACATATAATTGAGCAAAACGTTCAGCGGCTCTAAAGTCGCTCGAAAATAGAGCGCCGTCTACATCCAGCAATGCCACGAGAGTGACGTCTGGAAAGTGGTGCCCTTTTGCCAGCATTTGTGTGCCGATCAAAATTCGCGCGCCACCTTCATGCACAGCGTTTAAATGTTGCTCTAGTTCGCCTTTGCGGCTGGTGGTATCTCGGTCGATGCGGGTGACAGGCACATCAGGAAATAGCTCGGAAATCCCTTCTTCCAGTTGCTCCGTTCCCATCCCGACAGGCACTAAATGCGTCGAGCCACATTGTGGGCATTGGCGTGGGACAGGGCGCTGGCTATCACAGTGATGGCAACGTAACTGATGAAAATTTTGGTGCAAAGTATAGTAATGATCACAGCGCTGGCACTCGGCTATCCAGCCACATTCATGGCAGATAAGTGCAGGCGAATAACCTCGACGGTTTAAAAATAAAATGACCTGATTATTTTGTGCGAGGTGATTTTTAATATGTTGGATCAGTAAATGGGATAGCCCAAATTTAAGTGGCTGTCCTTTTAAATCAATCAAATGCTGCTCAGCTGGGCGTGCATTTCCCGCGCGGATAGTGAGATTTAATTGACGATATTTATTCTGTTGAACATTGCTCAGTGTTTCGAGTGATGGTGTTGCAGTTCCCATGATAATTGGGATATTTTCTTTTTTTGCTCGGAAGACGGCTAAATCACGGGCATGGTAGCGCCAGCCATCTTGCTGTTTATACGAACTGTCATGCTCTTCATCAATAATAATAATGCCAAGACGGGCAAATGGTGTGAACAAGGCAGAGCGTGTTCCGATGATAATACCGTTAGAACCCTGTTTGGCGCGTAACCAAACCGCTAAGCGCTCACTGTCATTGAGCGCAGAGTGCAAAACATCGACAGGCACATTAAAACGTTCACGGAAGCGATTAATGGTTTGTGGTGTTAAGCCAATTTCAGGGACTAATACCAAGGCTTGTTTACCTTGAGCCAGAATATTTTCTAACACGCTCAGGTAGACTTCCGTTTTTCCAGATCCAGTGATCCCCGCCAGTAACCACGGCGAAAAATTATCATCTTCTGCGCGAATTGCACCCACTGCAGTAGCTTGCTCACTATTGAGTCGTAGACGTTCTCCACTGACGGTAAATTGGGATTGCCACTTTTCTGCAACGGGTTGAATAGGATGCAACTCGGCATATTGCTTTTTCTTCAAAGCTTGCAGAGCGCTTTCGTTGATTTCAAGCTCGCCAACTTGGTGGCGATAAACTGGACGGCGGCGTAATAGCGCTAACGCTTGCTGTTGTTTTGGCGATCGTTTTAGTTCATTCAGATCTGCGGCTTGGCCCTCTTCAGTGACTTGCCATTGCCAGATCGGCGTAAATTCAGCGGGTTTCCCTTGGCGTAGTAGGGTCGGCATCGCGTGAAATAGCACTTCACCAATAGGGTAATGGTAGTATTGAGATGACCATAATAGAAGCTGCCAGAGATCATCAGGGAACAGGGTTTGTGAATCTAATACCAGCTCCACGGTTTTGAGTTGGTCTTCAGGAAATTCGCTTTTATCACTCAAATTGACAACCACACCAAGGGCTTGGCGTTTGCCAAAAGGCACCATGACCCGTCCACCGATGACGGGGACTGGCATATTTGCACCCAAGAGATAATCAAATGTGCGATTTAAAGGAACAGGTAACGCCACCTGAACGACGATCATAGCTGGATTTCCGTCTGTTTTTTGTACAAAAATATGAGGGTATTCTGTTAGAATACCACAAAAATCATGCTATTTTCATTGCGTGATAAACAGATTTTCTGTATGATCCGCCGCCTTTGGTATCAATTAATTTTGTTTTGCCAATAAACTAAATTTAATCAACACGACGTGTGGTGTCCGGCGTTAGGGCTGGAATGGCGACACGGCCTTATTAGAGGTTCTCCCATGAAAAAAGGTATTCACCCTAAATACGAAGAAGTTACTGCAACTTGTTCTTGCGGTAACGTAATGAAAATTAACTCAACAGCTGGTCACTCTCTGAACCTGGACGTTTGTGGTAACTGCCACCCGTTCTATACTGGTAAACAACGTGATGTTGCTACTGGTGGTCGTGTTGATCGCTTCAACCAGCGTTTCAGCATCCCAGGTGCTAAAAAGTAATAAAACCTGTCACGTTGAAGTTGATTTAACGTATTCAGTAAGAAAACCTGTTCAATTGAACAGGTTTTTTATTGCCTAAAATTTACCGAATTAGGTGTATTAAAAACGGTAAGCGACACCAAACATAAAGTCATGGCTGGCTAGGTTTATGGTTGAGGTGTCAGTGGCATCTTTGTCGAAAGCATTCTGCATGGAAATTTTATATTTCCCCGCCTCAGTAAACCGATAACCTAAGTCAAATGAGAGATTATCACTGAAGGCATATCGGCTACCCAATCCTATGCTCCATGCTAGCTTATTGATTCTATCTGACTTTGATTGATTGGAACGTTGTTTAAGGCCAAAAATTTCGAATTCTGATCGTTGTGTAATTTCATATCGCGTACTTGCTAAACCTAGCCCAAAGGAGATATAGGGCGTAAATGCAGTTTGGTTTTTCATATCATAGTAGCTATTCAACATGACGGTCGTCAGTGTTGCTTCGTTTTTCATATCCGCTGAACTATTTGGGACTGTGGAAAGAGTATTAAGGTTGTGAGTATCACTCACTTTACCCCTCATACCCACTTCTAACTCTGCACGGATAGGTACTGAAAATCGGTCATAAAAATCATAGCCAATACCGATAAAATTACCAAAAGCAGGGTGACTTTTATCATTAAACTTTAGCAGTTTATAGTCGGGCTTTTTTTCATTGTTATATTCGAATTTGCTGTCATACATATTCAAAACCGATACACCAATTTTACTTGATATATAAACACCGTTATTACTGGATGCTATTGCTAAATTAGCAAACAACAAGCAACTTGAAGCCAAAAGTAAATTTTTCATTATTAAGCACCAGTTAATTATTTCTGATAGAAACCTTACTGGAGTATAAGTGATGTAGGCGGAGTTATAGTCAGCGTAAGAAACTTTGAGGTATTGAGCTAAAAAGAGTCAATAAAATGAGCAGTTACTGGATTTAAATATCAATTATCATTCATTTCTTAGTCTAAATACCTGCCTTAATTGGAATGTTGAGATTTAATGGTTAGTATTGATGAGTGAGCACCTCAATAATATTTATTAAGGTACTCACTGAAAATGCTTAGAATCGGTAAGTTACACCAAACATAATGTCATGGCTTCTCACTTTGACTTTAGAGGTATTTTCTTGGCTATCTGCGTAGTAACTTGCTTCAGATTTTCCTGCGTCTAAGAAGCGGTATCCCATATCTAATGAAACGTGATTATTCACTCTGTACTGTGAACCTAAACCGACGCTCCACGCAAAGTTAGTGGTGGTTTTGGATTTAGTGAATTTTTCATGAGTGAATTGATTCATGCTAACAATATGTTCATTGTAGTCGTAACGCATTTTGTGGTTAATGCTTGCCATACCTAACCCGACGCTCACATACGGGGTAAATTTGGTGTCATTTTTGAAATCGTAATAGGTATTGAGCATTACCGTATTTAAGGTGATATCGGTTTTAACATCATCCGAGCTACTTAAATCGACGTGGTCGTTGTAGGACGCCAAGTTATGGCTTGTGGAGGCTTTTTCTCTCATCCCAAATTCAAGTTCGGTACGCAGAGGTAATGTGGTGGTTTTAGAAAAATCGTAACCGACGGCAATGTTGCCACCGAAAACAGAATCATTGGTATTTCCGAGATTGGTTTTTTCAAATTCGTTATCGCTAGTGAGCCATTTTTGATTTGAAACTTGGACAATTGAAGCCCCGATTTTACCTGAGACATACAGGCTTTCTGCCCCTGCAAAGGCAGCATTAGACACCAAACTGAGTAGAGATACGGCAATAATTTTTTTCATTATAAATTCCATTTAGCTATGTATTCGGATTACGCAATATGAGTATAGATAACTATTTAATTTATCTATGCAGGATCCCTATAAAACTTGATATACAGCAGGCTTTATTGTTTTTTAATATAATTAAGCATTTAGCTGTCTAAATAGTCTTTAGAGGAAAGAAAAATCGCGCTTTATCTGACGGATTAAGTGTCCAAAAGATTAATCCATGGCAAAAGGCGTATATTGGTTATCGGCAACAAATGAAATTGCTTAACAGCATGAAGATAATGAAAATAAATGATGGGGGAGCAGAGGGTAAGAGAGTTATTTTGGTGAGGTAGGTTGCTAAGATAAGTCACACTCGACCCACATCAGTAAGCCGAGTGTTAAAGAAGGACGCAGAGGGATTAATATTCCCAAGTTTCTGGGTCAATACCCAGCTCGCGCATGATTTCTTTTGCTGCTTCAGGGATCTCATCATTGCGTTCTTTACGCAAATCATCATCATCCGGCAGCGGTTGACCAGTAAACGCATGCAAAAAGGCTTCGCACAGTAATTCACTGTTAGTCGCGTGGCGCAAGTTATTAATCTGACGACGAGTGCGTTCATCAGTTAAAATTTTCAGTACTTTTAAAGGAATCGATACTGTAATTTTTTTGACTTGCTCGCTTTTTTTGCCATGTTCAGCATACGGACTGACATATTCACCGTTCCATTCAGCCATGAGATACCTTGGATATATTCATTGATAATAAAATAATATACGAGTGTCAGTTTCCTGATCCTGAAGATGAATTTTTTTCAAGATGCACTCAGCATACGGGTTAAGAATAAAGGGCTTAAGTTATTATTTAATACATATTAAAATCAATAAATTAAGTCTTTCTATATGCCAGTAATGTGGTCTCACTACCCATTGGCACATAATTATTATGGCTGATTATTCCATTAGTTCTTATAAACGTAAAGAGGTTTAGACGTCTGGACATGTTGACGGCCAAATTTGCTTTGAGTATGATTTGAGCTATCCCATACTTGGAGAGACACTCATGACATACAAAGCATCCACTATCGCGATACATAATGGACTTAATGAAGACTCGCAATTTGGTTGCGTTGTTCCTCCCATCTATTTATCTAGCACCTATAATTTTACGGATTTCAATGAGCCGAGAACCCATGACTACTCCCGTCGTGGAAATCCTGGACGAGATATTGTGCAGCGAACACTGGGACAGCTAGAAGGGGGAAGTGGTGCCGTGATGACTAACAGCGGGATGTCGGCTCTCCATCTATTATGCACCGTATTATTACAACCGGGTGATTTACTCGTTGCTCCTCACGATTGTTACGGCGGCAGCTATCGCTTATTTAACAGCTTGAGCCAAAAAGGCGCTTATCAGGTTGAATTTGTTGACCAAGGCGACGAGTCTGCCTTACAAGCGGCATTAGCGAAAAAACCCAAGCTGGTCCTGATCGAAACCCCAAGTAACCCGTTACTGAGAATTTACGATATTCAACATATTTCGACGTTGGCACATCAAGAAGGGGCTTTGGTGGTGGTGGATAACACATTTTTAAGCCCTGCATTACAGCAACCATTAGCGTTAGGCGCTGATTTTGTTGTACATTCTTGTACAAAATATCTCAATGGTCATTCAGATATTATTGCGGGTGCTGTAATTGCAAAAGAAGAGAAATGGGCTCTAGAATTAGCGTGGTGGGCGAATAATATCGGTGTCACTGGCGGTGCATTTGACAGTTATCTGCTACTCAGAGGTATGAGAACACTGTTGCCTCGCATAAAACAGCAGCAGCATAATGCAGGTGAAATCGTAAAATATCTTAAAACTCAGCCGCTGGTGAAGAAAATATATTATCCTGCCCTGAGTGACCATCCGGGACATCACATTGCTGCCGCGCAACAATCTGGATTTGGCGCAATGTTAAGCTTTGAATTTGCAGGCGATGAAGCGCAACTGCGTCAGTTTTTACAGGCGCTGAGCTTGTTTACATTAGCGGAGTCTCTCGGTGGTGTAGAAACTTTGATTTCCCATACGGCGACCATGACCCATGCAGGCATGTCCCCTGAAGCGCGAGCCGCAGCAGGTATTACTGATAGTTTACTGCGCATTTCGGTTGGTCTTGAAGATAGTCAGGATCTTATCGCAGATTTAAGCCACGCATTTAAGGTTGCGTCATAACGTTAGCGGAGTTTTTGATGAGTGCAATAACAGCATTTGAGGTGATCCCTTGTCACCGACAGTTACATAAGTTTGGCGGCAGTAGTCTAGCGGATGTGAAATGTTATCAGCGAGTCGCCACCATTATGGCGAATTATAGCCAGCCGGGCGATTTAATGGTTGTTTCTGCGGCAGGGAGTACCACAAATCAGCTGATTAGCTGGCTAAAATTAAGCCAAAGTGACCGCATTTCAGCTCATCAAGTGCAGCAAGCGCTACGTCGTTACCAGCAAGATTTGATTAGCGGTCTACTTCCTGAAGAGAAGGCCGATGAACTCAACCAGCTATTTGTTGCGGATTTAGAACGCCTCAGCGGGCTATTGGATAAACCTATCAATGATGCCACTTACGCAGAAGTCGTGGGGCACGGTGAAATTTGGTCTGCGCGTTTAATGTCCGCAGTGCTCGAACAGTTTGATATGGCAAGCACTTGGTTAGATGCTCGTACATTTTTACGCGCAGAAAGAGCCGCACAGCCACAGGTGGATGAGATTCAATCCCGCCATCTCTTACAGCAATTATTAGTGCAACATCCCCAGCGCCGTCTTGTGGTCACGGGGTTTATTTCCCGCAACCAAAAAGGTGAAACCGTCCTATTGGGGCGTAATGGTAGTGACTACTCGGCCACCCAAGTAGGTGCATTGGCAGATGTCGGCAAAGTCACCATTTGGAGTGATGTTGCGGGGGTGTACAGTGCGGATCCTCGCAAGGTGAAAGATGCATGTCTATTACCGTTGTTGCGTTTAGATGAAGCGAGCGAATTGGCACGTCTTGCCGCGCCTGTATTGCATACGCGTACTTTGCAGCCTGTCTCTGTTAGCAATATTGATTTGCAGCTGCGCTGTAGCTACCAGCCGGAACAAGGTTCCACCAAAATTGAGCGTGTATTAGCCTCGGGTACAGGCGCAAAAATTGTCACCAGCCACAACGACGTGTGCTTAATTGAACTGCGAATTGCTACAGGGCGCGACTTTAACCAAATCTGCAAGGATGTAGATTTATTATTAAAACGCGTCCAACTTCGCCCACTGGCACGAGGTATTCACCATGATCGCGCCATCTTGCAGCTGTGTTACACCTCGGAAGTGGTGGAAAGCGCATTGAATGTGTTGGAAGAAGCGGCATTGCCGGGGTCTCTTTCGTTACGTGAAGGTTTTTCATTGGTTGCTCTGGTCGGTGCTGGCGTGTGTAAAAAACCGCTGCACAGCCACCGTTTTTATGAAGAGCTCAAAGGGCAGCCTGTTGAGTTTATTTGGCACTCAGAAGATGGCATTAGCTTAGTCGCGGTACTGCGTACTAATCAAACTGAGCATATTATTCAAGGTATGCACCAAAGCTTATTCCGCGCCGAAAAGCGCATTGGTTTAGTGTTGTTTGGTAAAGGTAATATTGGTGCCCGCTGGTTAGAGCTGTTTTCAGTCGAGCAGCACAATATTTCTGCTCGTAGTGACTTTGATTTTGTCTTGGCGGGCGTGGTGGATAGCCGCCGCAGTTTATTGAATTACCAAGGTATCGACCCAAGCCGCGCATTAGCTTTCTTTGATGATGAAGCGGTAGAGCATCAGGACGATAATCTGTTTTTATGGATGCGAGCGCACCCTTATGATGACCTAATTGTGTTGGATGTCACCGCCAGTGGCGAGCTTGCCAATAGTTACGTGGACTTTGCGAGCTACGGTTTCCATGTTATCAGTGCAAACAAACTCGCAGGGGCAGCACCAACTCAACAATATCGTGAAATCCGAGATGCATTTGCGAAAACAGGGCGGCATTGGCTTTACAATGCGACCGTCGGTGCTGGGTTGCCGATCAACTACGCAGTGCGCGATCTCAAAGAAAGCGGTGACGCGATTCTGGCGATCAGCGGGATCTTCTCCGGTACATTATCGTGGCTATTCTTGCAGTTTGATGGCTCAGTGCCTTTCAGTGAGCTTGTTGAGCAAGCTTGGCAGCAAGGGTTAACGGAACCAGACCCACGAATTGATTTATCTGGGCAAGATGTGATGCGCAAGTTAATTATTTTGGCGCGAGAAGCGGGTTATGACATCGAACCGGATGACGTGCGCGTGGAATCGTTAGTGCCAACGCAAGCGGAAACTGGCTCACTGGATGAGTTCTTTGAAAACAGTGCAGTGATTAACGAGCAGATGCAGCAGCGCTTAGAAGCCGCGAAGGAGCTGGGATTAGTGCTACGTTACGTGGCGCGGTTTGATGCGGTGAAAGGTAAAGCAAAAGTGGGTGTTGAGGCGGTTAAACCTGAGCATCCATTAGCCTCTTTATTACCGGGGGATAACGTTTTTGCCATTGAAAGCCGTTGGTATCGTGATAACCCACTGGTGATCCGCGGGCCAGGAGCGGGTCGCGATGTGACAGCCGGTGCTATCCAATCTGACTTGAATCGACTTTCTCAGCTTTTATAAAATCAGCAACGCACGGGTTAGATAAACTCGTGCGTTCTCTTCATTTCTCAAATTTTCCCATTCCTATTTTATTCTTAAATAAGATTCATGACTTAAAAGTGCTGAATCGACGATAGATTGCGCTGACGCAATACTTAAATAAGAAAAATTAATAAAAATAGAGTTGTAATTAAATTTCATAAAAATCACCCAAAGCACTTTTTTTCTGATATGAATATAGGGTACAGGGTGAAATTCGCGGTCTGCATCACAAAACATAATTCTAGCCGACTGAAATTTTATTACAGGAAATCCAGCGCAGTTTGTTAACCGTTCACGAGAAGCGGGGCGGCATCCTGCCAACAGCACAAGATCAGGAGTCCCATGAATCAGCAATATTCCGCAATGCGCAGTAATGTCAGTATGTTGGGTAAGCTACTCGGTGATACCATCAAAGACGCTCTTGGTGAAGATATCCTCGATAAAGTCGAATCTATTCGCAAGCTATCCAAATCCTCCCGCGCAGGTAATGAAGTTCAGCGCCAAAAATTATTAATGACCTTGCAAACACTCACCAACGACGAGTTATTACCCGTTGCGAGGGCATTCAACCAATTCTTAAACTTAACCAACGTGGCAGAGCAGTACCACAGTATTTCTCCCCATGGTGAAGCGGCCAGTAACCCTGTTGCCCTGCAGAAATTATTTGGGCGTTTGAAAGAGCACGATTTTAGCCACGGTGATATTCAAAAAGCCGTTGAAGAGCTCTCTATTGAGCTGGTGCTGACTGCCCATCCAACGGAAATCGCCCGTCGCACCTTAATTCACAAACTGGTTGAGGTGAACACCTGTTTATCCCAACTCGATCATGATGATTTAGCGGATTACGAACGCAACAATATTATGCGCCGTTTACGCCAGTTGGTGGCGCAATCTTGGCATACCGATGAAATTCGTAAAATTCGCCCTACGCCAATCGATGAAGCTAAATGGGGCTTTGCGGTTGTTGAAAACTCATTGTGGGAAGGCGTTCCTGCATTTTTACGGGAATTCAATGAGCAGCTTGAAGAGTCCATAGGTGCTCAATTACCGGTCGAAGCAAACCCTATTCGCTTCACTTCATGGATGGGGGGCGACCGTGATGGTAACCCGAATGTGACGGCGGAAGTCACTCGCCACGTTCTATTATTAAGCCGCTGGAAAGCTGCCGATTTATTCTTGAAAGATATTCAGGTCTTGGTATCGGAGCTTTCTATGACGGAAGCAACGCCAGAACTGCGTGCATTGGCAGGTGGTGATGACGTGGATGAGCCTTATCGCCAAATTGCCAAAAATCTGCGTAGCCAACTGTTTTCTACATTGGAATATTTAGAGCGTCGAGTGAAAGGCGAGCAAGTTCTTCCGCCAGCGGATTTACTGACGGATAACGCGCAATTGTGGGATCCGCTCTATACCTGCTACCAATCGCTAGTTGCCTGTAATATGAGCATTATTGCGAATGGTTCACTGTTAGATACACTGCGCCGTATTCGCAGCTTTGGCCTGCAATTGGTGCGTATCGATGTGCGCCAAGAGAGCACTCGCCATACCGATGCGCTGTCTGAGCTAACAGAATATTTAGGGTTGGGTAACTATGGCAATTGGTCAGAACAAGAGAAACAAGATTTCTTATTGACTGAGTTGCAATCTCGCCGTCCGTTGATCCCACAAGACTGGCAACCGACAGCAGAAACGCAAGAAGTGTTCGAAACTTGCCGTGTCATCGCCAAAGCGAAAAATGACTCCATCGCTGCTTACGTGATCTCGATGGCGAAAGTACCATCCGATGTTTTAGCGGTTAAGCTTCTGCTAAAAGAGGCGGGTGCTTCGATTAAATTGCCAGTTGCACCACTGTTCGAAACACTGGAAGACTTAAATAACGCCGAAAGCGTGATGACTAAGTTGCTCAGCATTGAGTGGTATCGTGAGCTGATTGATGATCGCCAAATGGTGATGATCGGTTACTCCGACTCTGCAAAAGATGCGGGTGTAATGGCAGCATCGTGGGCGCAGTATCGTGCACAAGATGCCCTGATTAAGTTGTGCGATAAAGAAGGCGTGAAACTGACTCTGTTCCACGGTCGTGGCGGCACTATTGGTCGTGGCGGTGCGCCAGCGCACTCCGCATTACTTTCCCAACCACCGGGAAGTTTAAAAGGTGGGCTGCGAGTCACAGAGCAAGGGGAAATGATCCGCTTTAAGTTTGGTCTACCACAAGTGACGATTAGCAGTTTGGCCATGTACGCAAGCGCTATTCTTGAAGCTAACTTACTACCACCGCCAGAGCCAAAAGAAGAGTGGAAGGCGGTGATGAATTCGCTGTCTGACGTGTCTTGTGCAATGTATCGTGATTATGTGCGTGAACAGCCTGATTTTGTCCCGTATTTCCGCGCGGCGACCCCAGAGTTAGAGCTGGGTAAATTGCCATTAGGCTCTCGCCCTGCAAAACGTCGTCCTACTGGGGGCGTTGAAACCCTTCGCGCTATCCCTTGGATTTTCGCGTGGACACAAAACCGCTTGATGTTACCAGCATGGTTAGGCGCAGGTGCAGCGCTGAAACATGTCATCGAAAAAGAGGGAAAACAAGCGGTTCTGGATGAAATGTGGCAAGAGTGGACATTCTTTAAAACCCGTATTGCGATGCTGGAAATGGTCTACGCGAAAGCCGATTTATGGCTGGCGGAATACTATGACCATTGCCTCGTGGAAAAACGTTTATGGCCACTTGGACAAAAGCTGCGTGACCAGTTATCCGAAGATATTAAGAGTGTTTTAGCGGTCTCTAAAGATGAAGCATTGATGGCGGATTTACCGTGGATTGCGGAATCTATCGCACTACGTAACGTCTATACCGACCCACTGAACGTATTGCAGGCTGAGCTATTGCATCGTTCTCGTCAACAAGAGCATCCAGACCCGCGTGTGGAGCAAGCGTTGATGGTGACCATTGCGGGTGTTGCAGCAGGAATGCGTAACACGGGCTAAATACGTTATTTTCATGTTGAGGTAAGCCTGCCTCTTTATCGGCAGGCTTATTAAAAAACAGTATCGTTAATTTCTATCGGTTATCTGCCTTTTTTCAAAATTGATTAACGTGTTAATTCCACTTAGTTTTAAGGAATTGTTGATTAATTTAAAAAAGGAATCTCATGCAAGATGTTAGACAAATCAGACGATCAGCGTTGGAAGAGGGCTATCTAGCATTAACGAAAACGCAATTTGATAAGTTTGATCCTATTCTTATTAGCTCATACCGCAACCTGTTCGTCTATTTTCAACGAATAAGAGATGCTCAGTCTTGTGGCTATCTCTATATTAATTCGGAGCTAAACACTCTGGAACTTATCGATATTATCAATGCTAAAGAGCAACAGCGTAATGCAACAAGAATACTGAGATTTTTGATGGGGTATACCAGTGATTTATACAGTATGGCCCACCAATCTTACCAAGATGCGAATATCATGGCGCTTACTCAACGGTTACTTGAAGAAAATGGCAAGATGCAGAAAAAGATTGAATATCTTCAAGCTAAGCTAGATGCCTTACAGAAAAATAACGTGAAATCCCCGCAGCTAGAGAGCGCATCATCCTCTGAGATTGAAGGATTGGGTATTTTTGTCGATGATATGCTGAATTTTCTTAAGAAAGAAATCGGTGAGCTGACCCAGAAATCGGAGTTAATGACGCAATTTATCCACTATCTTGATGAAATTGATCACAGTATGTTGCTGTTCGTCGCAGTGAATGAGTTATGGATGAATGATTTTATGCAATATACCGCTTATACCGATGATAATGCAGATTTCACAGGGCTAGAGGCGCTAATTGAAGAACACAAAGCGTATTTCACCTATTTCGCAAGCTAAGTTTAAAATAAGGGAATGCAATTAAGCATTCCCTTATTTCATACGATAAATTATTTATCAGATGATTTTTGAATTAAATGATAAGGCGAACGCGCCCGTGGGTGGATAAAGAAATGGTTTGTTGGGGCATTGTGAGTTTTGATATGCACCATGGATACATTGGTGGATTTTCCAGCTTTATTGTGGAATGCATAAATCACAAAAGGTAGCAGGAAGATAATTACAAAACTGACCGCTAGCAACGTCACGTAAGTCGTATCATCTGCCCCGCCCGGCAATGAACTTGGCGGGAAGAATGACACCACAAATGCCAGAATTGAGATCACTAACCCAACAAAAGCGATTAACAATTTAAAGCTTTTACCGCCCGGAACGTTGAATGCCCGTTTTTTATCTGATTGTTTGCAGACTAAATGCATATAGCCAAGGAACAGCATAAAGTAGCTACACAGATAGATAACGACAGTTAATGCCAGCGCTATCAGGAAGGACATATTCCCACCGCCACCCGTGTTAGTGAGGACAATAATCGCCACTGTGGTGATCAGTAATTGGGAAATTACTAATGTGACGGGCACGCCATTTTTATTCACTTTGGCAAAGTTTTTCGGCAAAATTCCTTTTTGTGCAGCGACATACATCCCACGGGAAGGCCCCACAATCCAAGAGGCAATTTCTGCTAATACACCAAGAACCAGTAAGGCGGCAATAATTCGTGCTGCCCATTGTAAGCTAGGGTCTAGGTGGGTAACTAAGACATTAAAGGTTTGTACCACACCTGCAGACAGGTTGATTTCGCTGTTAGGGATCACGGCAGCAACAGATAAACCGCCAATAGAGCTTAAGCAAATAGCAGCAATCATTAGTAAAAACATTGCTATAGGGTAATCTCGACCGGGATTTTTCATCTCGTTGACGTGGGTTGCTGAAGCTTCAACACCCATGTAGCTGAGAATAAAAGCGACAAAGACCACTAATGTGCCGATTTGTGTGAAGTCAGGAATAAAGGTTTTTGCGCTGATTTCGATAGCTAAAGGTGCACCGCTTTCCAAGTAGCTAATCGCTAACCCAACGAGAATTAAAGCAGGTAATAAAATCCCAGCAAAGAAACCGACTTTTGCGATACTTGCCGTATATTTGGTTCCACCAAATTGGGTAAAGGCGAGAACCCATAAAATGACCAGAGCGCCGATGGTTTTGGTGACGGGATCGGTATTGAGTTCTGGCCAATTTAATATGTAGGATAGAGCGCCGAGTACAAAGTACAGCATCGGAATAAAGCCTATCGCAATTTGCAGATAACCAAATGAAATCGCCGCAAATCCCCAACGTTCTCCCAATGTGTTGGAAACCCAAGCAAAAATCCCCCCTTCTTCCCAACCTTCAACGGTAGCCATTTCGGCAGCACATAAGGCGACGGGGATAAACCACAGAAATCCCCCTAAGAGTAAAAAGAAGACTAAACTGAAACCCGATGTGGCGAATGTCGGATATTCATAGACCGCCATCACCATAGACGCGGTGATCGCAAAAAAACCTAACAAGGTGAGTTGTTTTGCGGCTGGAGCTGTTGTTGACGTCGCCATGCCTATTCTCCTGTCATATGTTTTACGAAGTCAGTCGGCGCATAAATGAATACGCCGACTGGATAACGACTAAGGATTAGCTGTGATTGAAACCGCCGCTTTCTTCTTCAGAAAGTGGTGTACTGACAGGGTGCTTATCGAAATATTCGAGGGTGCGTTTGAAGTCTTCGATGAGTAATGAGGCAAGGTCGAGGCTGACACCATGACGAACTAAGATACGTTGGATAACCAAGTCTTCACGGTTTGCTGGCATTGAGTAAGCGGGAACCTGCCAGCCGCGGCTACGTAATTTATCTGCAATATCATATAAAGAATAGTTACTGGTTTTCGCACCGTCTTTTAATTTCCATGCCAGTGCTGGGATCCCTTTGGCACTATCGCCATCAAAGATCATCTCAAATGGACCCAGTTTTTCAATTTCACGGGCAAGGTATTGAGCAGTGGCATAGCAGGCATTATGAATTTTCGCGTAGCCTTCGCGACCAAGGCGCAGGAAGTTGTAATACTGTGCAATGATTTGTCCACCTGGACGCGAGAAGTTTAATGCGAAGGTTGGCATGTTACCGCCAAGGTAGTTCACATTGAAAATGAGCTCTTCTGGGAGATCTTTTGCTTCACGCCAAATCACCCAACCGGCACCTAATGGGGCTAAACCAAATTTGTGCCCAGATGCGTTGATGGATTTAACGCGTGGTAAGCGGAAATCCCATTCCAGAGTAGGCGCACAGAAAGGTGCGAGGAAACCACCACTTGCACCATCTACGTGAATAGGAATGTCTAAGCCAGTCTCTTTTTGCAGTTTATCCAATGCATCATGAACGGCTTTCACGGGTTCATATTGGCAAGTGAACGTCACACCTAGAGTCGGAACAACACCGATAGTGTTTTCATCGACGCGTTTGATTACTTCTTCTGGGCTCATGATCAGGCGGTCGCCTTCAAGCGGAATTTCACGCAACTCGACATCAAAATAACGGGCAAATTTATGCCAACAAATCTGCACAGGGCCACAGATTAAGTTAGGTTTATCGGTTGGTTTTCCTTTGGCGGCTTGTTTTTTACGCCATTGCCATTTTAACGCTAGTCCCCCTAACATTGCGGCTTCTGAAGAGCCAATAGTTGAGCAGCCTAATGTATTGAGTGCGTCAGGAGAGTGCCATAAATCAGCGAGCATATGCACGCAGCGGTTTTCAATTTCAGCGGTTTGCGGATATTCGTCTTTATCAATCATGTTTTTGTCGATAGAGAGATCCATCAAACTGCGAATTTCGTCATCTACCCATGTTTGGCAAAATGTCGCTAAGTTTTGTCGGGAATTACCATCTAGCATTAGCTCATCACGTACTGCGCTAAATACATTTCTCGGGTCGCTTTCTTTGATTGGGAATTTCGTTTTTGGTAAGGATTGGGATAAATCAAATGAAGCATAGACATCATCTAATTCACTATATTTTGAAGATACTGATTTATTATTCATACAACGAATCTCCTCAATAATTGAGATGTTATTACTAGGAAGGATCAATAATCTTATATTTTCATATAAGCATAAAAATAAATTGGAATAAAGTTCTTTAAAAGAAAGTCTTATTTTAATAGTGGTTATTTTGATTATTTGTTTTCATGGTAAATATGATTTAAATTTGAAGTTAATCAGGTATAACAAATCAATAACATTGTTAATCTGGGTTTTCACTAAGTCATTCAATGTAAAAAAATGAGTTGCATCAATGGTGTATGTGTTTTTGCTGGGTATGTAAGCTATTGAAAAACAATATTTCCATTGTTAGGGAAATCGTGGTGAATAAGGATAAAATAGCGTTTTATGTGATTTTTAATGATATTAATCATCACATCAATAAAAGACTATTTTTTTTGGATTGATCTAATTTCAGTTTTTTAATTAAATATTTACTGTGTTTTTATTATATTTGGATATGTTTAAGAAATTATTTCTGCAATACATTTAATATCTAGTCTAATAATGACTGGTTTTGGTTTGCATTAATTATAGAGAATGGCGATAAATAGAATAGAGGGAAGGCGAATATTACTGGGTTAATTCACGATAAATGAATTAACCCGATAAGTGATATGTAATAAAGTGGCTATTGCGGCCTAACGCCCAATGTATGGCAAATGGCGTAAGTCAATTCAGAGCGGTTTAAGGTGTAAAAATGGAAATCTTTTACGCCTTCACGACTTAAAATTTTCACCATGTCCATAGCTATTGACGCACCAACAAGATTGCGGCTTTCAGGGTCATCATCTAAGCCTTCGTACATTCTATTCATCCAGCTAGGGATACGCACATTGGTGAGCTTGGCAAAACGCTCTAGCTGGCGGAAGTTAGAGACAGGCAAAATTCCCGGTACGATTTCCACGTCAATGCCTGTTGCTACGCAGCGGTCACGAAAACGTAGATAGCTTTCGACATCGAAGAAAAATTGGGTTATAGCTCGGTTGGCTCCGGCTTCAATCTTTTTCTTCAAATTGATTAAGTCTGCCTGAGCACTTTTGGCTTCAGGGTGTACTTCGGGGTAAGCGGCGACGGAAATATCAAAGTCAGCTTCAGTTTTCAGTAACTCAACCAAGTGCTCAGCGTACATATCGGGCTTACGGCTGTTATCAGGAAGGTCTCCTCGTAGTGCTACAATATGGCGAATACCGTTATTCCAATAGTCTCGAGCGATGGTTTTTAGCTCATCAGGGCTGGCATCAATACACGTTAAGTGCGGTGCGGCCACTAATCCTGTCTTATCTTTGATATCTTTAATGATGCTATGGGTTCTATCTCGCTCACCGGAGTTAGCGCCGTAGGTGACAGAGACAAAATTTGGTTTTAAGACCTTGAGCCTATCGATAGACTTCCACAATGTTTGTTCCATTTCTGCTGAGCGAGGTGGGAAAAATTCAAATGAGACATTAATCTGCCCATCTAATTCAGCTAAATTTTGGTTCAACGCCTCGCGCTGATTTGCGTGAAAGAAACTCATACCCTGTGACCTCGCCTCAAGAAACTCATTATTTAATGACTATTTTCGTTATTCGATTATATGCATCTGTTTATACTTCTATACGTTTAGACGTCTAAATAGAGATTACGCGATATTGAGTGAGAGTCAACTCCTAAATCAAATTTGGAATTGATGTTTTTTCAGACGCAACAAGAGAAAAATTCATGATAGGGAAATGCGGAGCCGAGTGACTCCGCATGTGGAACAACATTATTCAGTAAAACACTATTCAGTAAAACAGAAGTGTTCGACCATTTGGCTGATTAGCTGGCGGGTTGGTTCAATAAAGCTCATGTCGATGAACTCATCAGGCTGGTGCGCTTGTTCAATTGAGCCGGGACCCAGCACCAGTGTTGGGCAAAGTTCTTGGATAAATGGCGCTTCCGTACAGTAGTTCACGGTTTCCGCTTTTTTACCTAATAACTGCTCAATGACCGCCACCATTTTATGATCTGTCGGGCATTCATAGCCGGGGATCGGTGGGTGCATCTCTTCAATGGCTAAGCGCCCCGGCCATTTTGCACGAACGGGTTCGAGAGTTTCATTGAGCAGTTCATCCAGATCTTTCAACGTTAAACCTGGTAGTGGGCGAATATCCATATGTAATTCACAGCAACCACAAATTCGGTTTGCTGCATCACCACCATGAATATGACCGAAGTTCATGGTGGGATAAGGGATCACAAACGCAGGGTTGTTATAGCGCTCTTTCAATGTATTTCTTAAGGTCATTAAGTGAGAGATAGATTCATGCATTAATTCAATGGCATTAACGCCTCTATCTGGATCACTGGAATGCCCAGATTGACCTGTAATGCGAATTGCATTGGAAAGATGCCCTTTATGTGCGCGAATAGGCTGTAATGACGTCGGTTCACCGATGATAGCGAAATCAGGGCGTAATTGCGTGCTGGCGGCAAAAAAGCGAGCGCCAGCCATCGAGGTTTCTTCATCTGCCGTGGCGAGAATATGCAAAGGACGCTTTAAGGTGCTGAGGTCAACATCACGTAATGCATCAATAATAAAGGCAAAAAAGCCTTTCATATCGGCGGTGCCTAGCCCATACAGCTTGCCATTATGTTCGGTGAGCTTGAACGGATCTTTGCTCCAGCGTCCGTCATCAAATGGCACGGTGTCCGTATGACCGCATAGCATTAACCCTCCGTTACCCTCGCCAATCGAGGCTAACAGGTTATATTTATCTCGGGTATCAGGGACCGGTTGAATATTCACAGTAAAGCCTAAGGTTTCTAACCATCCACCTAATAGCTCCACCAGCGCTCGGTTACTCTGATCGAGTTGCGAATCGGTCGCACTAATCGACGGCGTGGCGATTAATTGACGATAAATCTCAATAAATGCAGGTAATTTAATATTCACTGTTGACAGCCTTTATCCATAATAGTATCAATATTCATGCACTTTATCTGAATAAAAATACACATTAAACTGTTTGGGTCACGAGTACAAGGTAGAAAACACATGTTGAACACACTCATTATCGGGGCCAGTGGTTATACTGGAGCAGAATTAGCCGCTTACTTACAACGTCATCCCGATATTCATCTTTCTGGGCTGATGGTTTCCGCACAAAGTGCGGATGCGGGTAAATACTTTTCTGATTTACATCCCCAGTATAAAGGCATTATCGATCTTCCGGTTCAGCCGCTTACCGATGTAGCTGAGGCAGCAAAAGGGGTCGATGTTGTTTTCCTCGCGACCGCCCATGAAGTCAGTCATGACATCGCACCCCAGTTTCTTGAAGCGGGCTGCGTGGTGTTTGACCTTTCGGGCGCTTATCGTGTTCAAGATGCGGCGTTTTATCCGCAATACTACGGCTTCGAACATACAAATACCCAGTGGTTAATGCAAGCAGTTTACGGTTTAGCGGAATGGCAGGCAGATAAAATCCGTCAAGCTCAACTGATTGCGGTACCGGGGTGTTATCCAACGGTTTCTCAACTTTCATTAAAGCCGCTGATTGAAGCGGATTTACTCGATGAAAACATGTGGCCAGTGATTAATGCGACCAGTGGCGTTTCAGGGGCAGGGCGTAAAGCCTCCATGACGAACAGCTTTTGCGAAGTGAGCTTACAGCCTTACGGTATTTTCACCCACCGTCATCAACCTGAAATCGCGACACATCTAGGTAGAGACGTGATTTTCACGCCACATTTAGGCAATTTTGCACGGGGCATACTGGCGACCATCACTTGCAAAGTGAAAGCCGGCGTTACAGCGGAGCAAATTAGCCAAACATTTAAAGATGCGTATCACAACAAACCGTTAGTCCGTTTATATGACAAAGGGGTTCCTGCACTGAAATCGGTGGTTGGCACGCCATTTTGTGATATCGGCTTTGTATTGAAAGGTGAGCACCTGATTTTAGTGGGAACAGAAGATAACCTATTAAAAGGTGCCGCAGCGCAAGCCGTTCAGTGCATGAATATTCGGTTTGGTTTCAACGAAACGCAGTCATTACTTTAATGCTCTTATGGCAATTTATTAAGGATAAATCCCCATGCAACCTTTAGTCATTAAATTGGGTGGTGTGCTACTCGATAGCGAAGAAGCCCTAGAAAGATTATTTACGGCGATCCAAACCTACCGTCAGGCTCATCAACGTGAGCTGGTGATTGTTCACGGTGGCGGATGTTTAGTCGATGAATTAATGCAAAAACTGCAATTACCTGTTGTGAAAAAGCAAGGGTTGCGCGTCACGCCAGCAGATCAAATTGACATTATTACGGGTGCACTAGCCGGAACCGCGAATAAAACCTTGTTGGCATGGGCGATTAAACATCAATTGCAAGCGGTGGGTTTATCCCTTGGGGATGGACACAGCGCAGTGGTTACGCAAATTAATGATGAATTAGGTCATGTGGGTAGCGCGAAAGCGGGTGATGCGAAGTTACTGAAACTATTACTGTCTGCGGGATACTTGCCAATCATTAGCTCTATCGGGATCACCGAAGAGGGGCAACTGATGAACGTCAATGCAGACCAAGCCGCTACGGCGATTGCCCAAGCACTGAATGCCGATTTAGTCCTGCTTTCTGATGTGAGCGGTATTTTGGATGGTAAAGGTCAAAAGATTGATGAAATGACGACAGCCAAAGCCCAAAAACTTATCGACCAAGGCATCATCACGGATGGAATGATAGTCAAAGTGAATGCGGCATTGGACGCGGCTTCCACATTGCAACGCCCAGTGGATATTGCGAGCTGGCGTCATGCGGAACAGTTGCCATCACTATTTAATGGCACCGCGATTGGTACACGAATTCTTGCTTCTTGAGTGATGGGCTGAGCAAGCAAACAGACAAGCCATACATTTATTTTAAACACATTTATTTTAAAAGAATTGGGATAGGTAATTTATGAAAAAGGGCATTAAGAAGATTGTATTAGCGTACTCCGGTGGATTAGACACGTCGGCTATCATTCCATGGTTAAAAGAGAACTACGATGACTGTGAAGTCGTGGCATTCGTTGCTGATGTGGGTCAAGACAGAGAAGACTTAGTCGGTGTTGAGAAAAAAGCCCTGCAATCAGGCGCTTCTGAATGCTATGTGGTTGACCTGCGTGAAGAGTTCATCAAGGAATACATCTACCCAGTACTGAAAACCGGTGCATTGTATGAAGGCAGCTATTTACTGGGTACGTCGATGGCGCGTCCAATTATCGCTAAAGCGCAAGTTGAAATCGCACTGAAAGTTGGTGCTGATGCCGTCGCGCACGGTGCAACCGGTAAAGGTAATGACCAAGTGCGTTTCGAAAGCACTTACACCGCATTAGCACCACAACTGAAAGTGGTTGCGCCATGGCGTGAGTGGGATTTGCGTTCCCGTGAAGCCCTGCTGGATTATCTGAAAGAACGCAATATTCCAACGACTGCTAGCTTAGAGAAAATCTATAGCCGTGATGAAAACGCATGGCATATCTCTACCGAAGGCGGCGTATTGGAAAGCACATGGAATGCGGCTAACCAAGATTGCTGGGTATGGACAGTTGACCCGAAAGACGCACCGGATGAAGCCGAGCTGGTGACTGTTGGCGTGAAACACGGCGAAGTGGTCTCTGTAAACGGTAAAGTGCTGTCTCCATTGGGCTGTTTAGAAACATTAAATACGCTGGGTGCAAAACATGGCGTGGGTCGTATCGATATCGTTGAAAACCGTTTGGTGGGCATGAAATCCCGTGGTTGCTATGAAACTCCAGGGGGCACCATCATGATGGCAGCGCTACGTGGTGTTGAGCAATTAGTGTTAGACCGCGATAGCTACAAATGGCGTGAGCAGTTAGGTCTGGAAATGTCTTATGTGGTGTATGACGGCCGTTGGTTTGCACCACTTCGTCATTCTCTGCAAGCGGCGGCAGAATCGCTGGCTCAGGATGTGACGGGTGAAGTGGTTCTGAAACTGTATAAAGGGCAAGTAACAGCTATTCAGAAAAAAGCGGATAAGAGCCTGTACTCCGAAGAGTTTGCAACATTTGGTGAAGATGATGTTTACGATCACAGCCATGCTGGTGGTTTTATTCGCCTCTATTCACTCTCTTCACGTATTCGTGCACTGAAAGAACAGAATAAAGCAAAATAGTTTTATCGGCAGGATCCCGACAGCCAGATAGGGCTGTCGGGCAGACACTTATTTTATCAATCAGGTAGGGACTCGTTATGGCACTTTGGGGTGGACGTTTTAGTCAGCAGGCAGATCAACGGTTTAAACAGTTCAATGATTCACTGCGTTTTGATTATCGCTTAGCTGAGCAGGATATTCTTGGCTCTGTGGCATGGTCAAAAGCATTGGTCACGGTGGGCGTGCTGTCTGATAGCGAGCAAAAGTCTCTCGAGCAAGCACTCCATGCGCTATTGGCGGAAGTGCAAGCCGATCCTGAAATTATCTTGCAAAGTGACGCCGAAGATATCCATAGCTGGGTTGAAGGTAAACTGATTGATAAAGTCGGTGATTTAGGAAAAAAATTGCATACAGGCCGTAGCCGTAATGACCAAGTCGCGACGGATTTAAAACTGTGGTGTAAAGACCAAGTAGCACTGTTATTAGATGCCGTGACTGAGTTACAAAAAGCGTTGGTTATCACCGCTGAAAATAACCAAGATGCAGTGATGCCGGGCTATACCCACTTACAACGTGCTCAGCCAGTGACATTCGCTCATTGGTGTTTAGCGTATAGTGAAATGCTATCTCGCGATGAAAGCCGTTTGCAAGATACTTTAAAACGTTTAGATGTCAGCCCATTAGGTTGTGGGGCATTGGCGGGTACTGCATATGATATTGACCGCGAGCAATTGGCATCATGGTTAGGTTTTTCATCCGCCACCCGTAACAGTTTAGATACGGTATCTGATAGAGACCATGTGTTAGAGCTTTTATCCGACGCAAGCATTGGTATGGTGCACTTATCGCGTTTTGCAGAAGATTTAATTTTCTTCAATAGTGGCGAAGCTGGTTTTGTTGAGCTTTCAGATAAAGTCACTTCGGGTTCATCGCTGATGCCGCAAAAGAAAAATCCTGATGCGTTGGAGCTGATCCGTGGTAAATGTGGCCGTGTTCAAGGGGCATTAACCGGCATGATGATGACACTGAAAGGATTGCCGCTGGCCTATAACAAAGATATGCAAGAAGACAAAGAAGGGTTATTTGATGCCCTCGATACGTGGTTAGATTGCATGCATATGGCGGTACTCGTTCTGGATGGTATCCAAATTCGTCGTCCTCGTTGTGAAGATGCTGCAAAACAAGGTTATGCAAATGCGACCGAGCTGGCGGATTATTTAGTCGCGAAAGGTGTTCCATTCCGTGAAGCTCACCATATTGTGGGCGAAGCGGTTGTGGCTGCGATAGCGCAAGGCAAAGCATTAGAAGAAATGGCATTAAGTGATTTGCAAAAATTTAGTGCAACTATCCAACTGGATGTGTATGAGATTTTATCTCTACAGTCTTGCCTTGATAAGCGATTAGCAAAAGGTGGGGTATCTCAAAAGCAGGTGGCAAAAGCCATTGTAGACGCGAGAACTCGCTTGAAGATGTAAATAAAGGAAATGTAGAAAAAAATGGGGGGTAGCATGGCTACCCCAATTTCCATAACGTTTAATCTTAACTATATTTAATTGTTAACATACCCATCTGTTTATCTTCATTCAGCCAATCATAAGAATAGACACTTCGACCGCCATTCAGGGCTTTCCAGCCTTGGGTCTTCACTAACTTTTTCAGGTCAATGCTATTGGCAACCATATCGTCATTGTCATTTAGACAATTTAAAGTGACATTATTATTATTTACTTCATTCAAGCAAGATGCATAGACAATTGAACCTGTAAATTGGATGGTACCGTTATGCTCACTATTTTCTGCATAGGCATTAACGGCGCTAAATGCAGGAACGAGTAATAATGCCATGGCTACGCGAGATAAGGTTTTTTTAGCGATTGATGTTAAATTTTTCATAATAGTATCCCCTAACTGATTTGTGTTTAATCAATTTGTTTAAGTATATTAATTTAATAAATTCGGTATTGCGTAAGATATATATTGGCTACTTTTCTTTTTTCAATTACCTCGTGTTATTTGATGGAAAATATAATAATCCAAATAACTCTCTTAAGGTGTAAATATTGAAAATCAAATGTATGGAAATTTTAAAATTAAACTAAACAATATGGGATAAGTTAAATATAGTATAAGTAAAAACGCATACCAATAAAAAACTATCTAAGAACCAAATTGCTTAAAATTGTGATATAAAAACTCTTCCTATGCTATATTTTCGATTAAAAATTTCATGGTGTGAGTTTTGAACGCTTTCATTCATTGAGTGAGCGATAATATATATTAAAATCTATGCTGATTAATTTAATATATTTTTTTATATGTACTTACAAACTTTAATTAAATATGAAAGAAAATATAACAAAATGTTTCATTACTATGGGGCTAATACTTATACCGTTACGCCCTTACTCTTGCTATTACCTTATTTTCGGGTATTAAGTCCCATTAGTTTGTTTGGGAGCCATTAGCTATTATCATTTTCCTAGAAGATTTTTGATAATCATTCTATATGGAGATATAAGCGTCATTATCTAGATGGCTGAGTATTAATATGAGTACTCCAATAATGGGTAATATGTATTTAACATTTAACATTTAACATTTAACATTTAACATTATTATCATTGAGCATTATTCAGTCATCCAAAAGTCATCATAGACAAATGGATTCAACTAATTTGAATAAAATGATTATTTATTTTAATGATTTTTATGAAGCCACTGAGAGCTCTGCTCCAATTAATGGTTCTTATCAACGTAATTCCTAAAGTGTGCTCATTACGTTCAAGTGGGCATATTATTGGTATTAATGTGATTAACATCAACGTTAAAAATATTTAAAAATATGTCAAAAAAAACAAATGATTAATTTTCTATGTTATTATTTTTTAATAAAATTATTCATTTTTTCTTCTGTTATTTCCCCGAGGAGAAAGTATAGCGAGATTGGTAGGTCTAGTAGGTGCTGTTAGTGAACCATTGAACTAGTTTGCAAGTGCATGCGTGATAAGAAAGATATATTAAGACGTTTATTGTAATATCCGTCTGGATATTTTTTAACATACAATGATTACTCCTTTAACGAGTAAAAATGGTTGATTATTGCATAATGGAACCATTTTTCATTCGGAAAAAGACTGATATATTTGCTTTCCAGTTATTACACTTTGTTTCATATTTAAATGGGATTTTTCTTAAAAAAATTTAAATATTGCTTTTTATTTTTATCAATAGATGAAATGTTATGTATTCTCTATAATGATTGGTATTATCTATATAGTTAGGCATAACGAGAGGAAAAAGGCGGATGAATATTCGTGATCTGGAGTACCTAGTTGCACTTGCTGAGCACAAGCACTTTAGACGTGCTGCGGATTCTTGCCATGTAAGTCAGCCTACGCTGAGCGGTCAAATTCGTAAGCTTGAAGAAGAGCTCGGCGTGATGCTATTAGAAAGAACCAGCCGAAAAGTGCTTTTTACTCAACAAGGTTTATTGCTCGTTGAGCAGGCAAGAACGATCTTAAGAGAGATAAAAGTTCTACAAGAAATGGCAGCTTTACAAGGTGAAAGCATGTCAGGGCCTTTACATATAGGACTGATCCCAACTGTTGCACCTTATTTGCTTCCGCACATTATCCCTGAATTACATCGTGTGCACCCTAAATTAGAAATTTACTTACATGAAGCGCAGACTCAGCAATTATTGGCTCAGCTAGATAGCGGTAAGTTGGATTGCGCAATTTTGGCGGAAGTCAAAGAAACCGAACCATTTATTGTGGTGCCATTATTTGAAGAGCCAATGAAACTCGCGATTTATGAAAGTCATCCATGGCATGACCGTGATACGGTTGAAATGGGAGAATTAGCGGGTGAGAAATTATTGATGTTGGAAGATGGTCACTGTTTACGTGATCAAGCAATGGGATTCTGTTTCCAAGCAGGGGCAAAAGAAGATACCCACTTCAGAGCAACGAGCTTAGAAACGCTGAGAAACATGGTAGCAGCGGGTAGCGGAATTACATTGCTGCCAGATTTGGCTGTACCTCATGAGGCTTGCCGTGATGGCGTTTGTTACTTGAACTGTATTGAACCAGAGCCAAAACGTCGCATTGTATTAGTGTATCGTCCGGGTTCGCCATTGCGTGGACGCTACGAGCAGCTCGCTGAGACAATTTACAGCTCGATGGATAAGTACTACAGAAATAAAAAGTAAGCTTTCAGATTAAATGCAGTAAAAATCTAGCTGCTAACTTGTTTTAAAGAAGCTTAGTAAAGAAGCTGTAGAAAAATAATCTATAACAACAAAAAAGTGATTGCGGGAATGAACCTGCAATCACTTATATTCTAAAGCCAATCATTCAGTGCAAAGCATAGAGATTCGCTAAAACAGTCGATTTAAACCATTCAATGCCGCAACGCGGAACGCTTCTGCCATGGTTGGATAGTTAAATGTGGTATTAATGAAGTATTCGATGGTATTTCCTTCACCTTTTTGTTCCATAATCGCTTGGCCGATATGAATAATTTCAGCCGCTCTCTCACCGAAACAGTGAATACCTAAAATTTGAAGTGTTTCTCTATGGAAGAGAATTTTCAAACTACCCACATTCATGCCCGCAATCTGCGCTCGTGCTAAATGTTTAAACTGAGCACGACCGACTTCATAAGGGACTTTCATTGCCGTTAATTCTTGCTCTGTTTTACCCACAGAACTAATTTCTGGAATGGTATAAATACCTGTTGGGATATCTTCAACTAAATGGGCATTACCTAAGCCAGAGGTAATTGCGCGAGCCGCAATTCGCCCTTGATCATAAGCAGCAGAAGCTAGGCTTGGATAGCCAATCACATCACCAACAGCATAGATATGCTCATTACTGGTGCGATAAGCATGGTCAACTTTGACTAAGCCGCGACCATCCGCTTCGATTCCCACATTCGCCAGACCGATATTATCCGTATTACCAGTACGACCGTTCGCGAACAGTAAACAATCCGCTTTCACTTTTTTGCCTGATTTAAGATGAACAATAACGCCATCATCTAAACCTTCAATCTTTTCATACTCTTCGTTGTGACGAATAACCACGCCACTATTCCAGAAATGATAAGACAACGCATCAGACATCTCTTGATCAAGGAATGCCAATAAGTGATCACGGGTGTTGATCAAATCAACTTTGACCCCTAATCCACGAAATATGGATGCGTACTCACAACCAATCACGCCCGCACCATAAATAATCACATGGCGAGGTTCGTGGGAAAGGCTGAGAATGGTATCGCTGTTATAAATTCGGGAGTGGGTAAAATCAACATCAGGCGGGCAATAAGGTCGTGAGCCAGTCGCAATGATAATTTTATCTGCGCTAAGGACATCACAACTTCCATCTGCATAACGCACGCTAACATGCTGATCATCAACAAAAGTTGCTTCACCAGAAAACATTTGGCAACCATTGCGTTCATAAAACCCTTCACGCATGCGAGTTTGCTGACTTATAACGGTTTCGGCATGAGTAAGAATTTCAGAAAAAGAGGAGCGTAAACTACGGGAATTATCACTATATAGAGGGTTTTGATTAAATTCGATAATTCGACTAACAGCATGACGAAGGGCTTTAGAGGGAATAGTACCCCAGTGGGTACAGCCGCCGCCGACACTGTTATAACGTTCTATAACAGCAACGTTTTTTCCTTGTTTAACCAGCCCCATAGCGGCACCTTCACCACCAGGACCGGAACCAATGACAATTGCATCAAAATGGGTATGTTGCATGAGGTAAGCCTGTTTTAATTCTAGGGACGTTGTGATAGTAACATTCGTTTGCCATCTTGTCTCAATTCGAAATCCTAAAGACAAATAAGTAAAGAAACCAGATGAAAATCAAGGCGAGCAAAGTATATAAAAAGTTTATAGAAAAAAAGTCGATAAAAGACACAGCCTAGAAAAAATGGAGTTGGGTGAAATTCTGAAAATGGTGAAATTGATGGGAGAGTCATCTTTTCATTAAACTAGATTAATAATTTTCAGGTATGCTTAACGGATGGGCGTATTCAAAAGTGATATTTTGATCTATTCGCGGCATTTTAATTGTAGAAAACTAGGAAAATCGTGAGCAACACTATTGGCGTTAGAGCAAAACAAAAAGAAAAAACACGTCGTTCGCTCGTGGAAGCGGCATTTAGCCAATTAAGTGCAGAACGTAGTTTTACTAGCCTCAGCTTACGGGAAGTCGCTCGTGAAGCAGGTATCGCACCAACTTCGTTTTATCGTCACTTCAAAGATGTTGATGAGCTTGGGTTAACCATGGTTGATGAAAGCGGTCTGATGCTACGCCAACTGATGAGACAAGCGCGTCAGCGTATCGCAAAAGGCGGGAGTGTGATCCGCACGTCAGTCTCCACTTTTATGGAGTTTATTGGTAATAACCCTAACGCGTTTAGGTTATTATTGCGTGAGCGCTCAGGAACTTCTGCTGAGTTTCGTGCTGCGGTAGCACGAGAAATCCAACATTTTATTGCAGAATTAGCGGATTATCTTGAATTAGAAAATCGTATGCCGCGTTATTTCACTGAAATGCAAGCTGAAGCCATGGTCACTATCGTATTTAGTGCGGGTGCAGAAGCGCTTGATATTGATGAAGAAAAACGTCGACGCCTCGAAGAGCGGCTAGTGTTGCAGCTACGTATGATAGCCAAAGGTGCTTATTATTGGTACCGCCGCGAGCAAGAAAAACAAAATGATACAGCCCCTGACTTAACCAAAGAGTAAAGGAGAGACAATGACGGAACACAAGAATTATGAGAGAAGCACATTACTGCTGTCTTTAGTAATTGGCTTATCAACTCATGGATCGTTCTCTACCCTGTTTAATTCCCTTGTGGAATTTTCTATCTTCCCAATCGTCACATTAATTTTGGCAGTTTACTGTTTACACCAGCGTTATTTAAATCAAGCCATGCCAATGGGATTACCAAAATTTGTCGCCGGCAGCTTTTTCTTAGGTATGTTTGGCTACGCAGCGATTTTACGCGTCCAACATCCTGATGTCGGTTCTAACTTTATCCCAGCCACGGTGATTGTCATTATTGCATTGTGGATGTATACCAGTTGGAAAGCGCGTAAAAAAGAGCAGCAAGAGCAAGCGCTAGAAAGCGAAACTGAACATTAATATCGATTTTGAATATAAAAACGCCGCAACATAATAGTGCGGCGTTTTTTATGGATAATTTATAGAGAATAATTAGCGTCGAGTGAGTAACACACCACTTTCCATATGATGGGTGTATGGGAATTGGTCAAATAAAGCCAGTTTTTCGACTTTATGGGTTTTGGTGAGTTCCGCTAAATTATCGCACAGCGTTTCAGGGTTACAGGAGATATACAGAATATGGTCATATTCTTGTACCAGCTGAACAGTTTTATCATCTAAGCCGCTGCGTGGTGGGTCGACAAAAATAGTATTGCATTGATAATCCGCTAAATTAATCCCTTCTAAGCGATTAAATTCACGAACACCATTCATGGCATGAGTAAAGTCTTCCGCAGACATTCGGATAATCTGCACATTATCTATTTTGTTAGCTTCTATATTGTATTGCGCTGCATGTACTGAAGGCTTGGCAATTTCAGTCGCTAAAACACGATTGAAGTTTTGAGCCAGCGCCAGTGAAAAGTTGCCATTACCACAATACAGCTCTAATAAATCGCCGGTTGAATGTTGAGTCGCATCAATCGCCCACTCTAACATTTTAATATTCACCTGTGCGTTTGGCTGTGTGAAGCTATTTTCCACCTGGCGATAAATCATGTTTTTCCCTTTTACAGGTAAAACTTCATCGACATAATCGTGGTCGAGCATAATTTTAGTTTTAGAGGCGCGACCAATAATTTGAACATCGAAGCCTTTCACCGTTAAATCGGCTTTCAATTGTTTTGCTTGTTCCGTCCATTCATCACCTAATTTTTTATGATAAAGCAGAGAAACGATCAGTTTATTGCTCAGCGTCGATAAGTAATCTATCTGGAATAATTTATGGCGCAGTAATTCAGTGCGTTTTAATAAAGGCAGAAGTTCAGCCATCATGTCGTTAATTAGCTGACTAGCAACTGGAAATGACTCAATTCGAATGCGTTCTTTGGTCTCTTTATCAAACATAATATGAAATAGGTCATCCCCTTCGTGCCAAATTCTAAATTCTGCACGCATCCGATAATGGGAGGTTGGAGATGAATAAATTTCAGGTTCAGGCGCAGCATAAGGGGCCATCAAACTCTTCAGACGGTCAACTTTCTCTGCAAGTTGCAGTTCGTAATCTTCGGTGTGCAAAGTGTTTTGCATCATATGGCCCCATAAAACAGTCAAAATTCACATCAGGGGCGAAATTGTAGGGCAAGCAGCGAAGATGTCCAGTTTTCATTATCGATTCATGGACACTGATAGTTATTCAATTTAGGATTATGTGCTGTGGTTGAGGGAATTTGGTGAGAGTCCAAAGCTGACGCGCAACGGTAAAGTCCGATACCTACCACAACTCTTATCGCTTTGTTGAATTTCAGCGCGGATCTGATTTTCGGCGTCGCGGAATGTTAATTTAATTGATTTTCCGAGTGTAAACATAATGAATAATAACAAGTCGCTACCGCTTTCGGTGGCAGCTCTGACAGTGTTGTGTGGTATTTCCTCTTTGGCAAGTGCAAGCTCTAATTCGTCAGATGAAATGGTGGTGTCTGCTAACCGTTTCGAACAACCTATCTCTTCTATATTAGCGCCAGTGACTGTGGTGACCCGTGAAGATATTGATCACTGGCAGTCAAATACCGTGATTGATGTATTGAGGCGTTTGCCGGGTGTGGATATTTCACAGAGTGGTGGGAGAGGCCAATTAAGTACGCTTTTTGTCAGAGGTACAAACTCAGGACATGTTCTTGTACTTGTTGATGGAATTAGATTGAATCAGGCGGGGGTAAGTGGTTCATCCGATATGAGCCAAATTCCATTATCTATGGTTCAACGTATTGAGTACATTCGAGGTGCACGTTCAGCGGTTTATGGCTCTGATGCTATTGGTGGCGTCATCAATATTATCACGGGTAGATCTAAGCCCGGAACGACATTAGATGCAACCCTTGGTAGCTATGGATATCAAAACTATACAGGCTCCACTCAACAGCAGATTGGGGAAAAAACAAAAGTAACCGCATCAGCTTCATATAACTACACATGGGGATTCGATGTTGAGGCTCGTGGGAACACTGGCGGTACACCTCAACCAGATCGTGATGGGTTTATGAATAAAACATTATGGTTGGGGCTTGAACATCAATTTAGCGATGAGTTCAGTGGGTTTGCCAGAGCTTATGGCTATGATAACAGAACAAAATATGATGCAGAACCAAGTTGGGATTATGCTGGTGTAATCGCAGATACACGCGAATTATCAAGTAGAAATTATGATGTAGGCGTTAAATTTACGAAAGGTATTTATTCTTCCCAACTAATTTCCAGTTATAGCCATTTAAAAGATTATGATTTTGACCCAAGAAAAGGGCGCTATGATAAATCCTCATTACTAAAGGACTCAGAACAATATAACTTACAATGGGGAAATACCTTTAAGTTAGATAACGGTGGAATCAGTACGGGTATTGATTGGAATCGACAATCGATTCAACCGAATCATAATTTTATCGCTAAAAAACGTAGTGTTGATGATACTGGGTTGTACATAACAGGACAAAATCAATTTAACCAAGTCACTGTTGAAGGCGCTGTTCGCAGTGATTATCACTCTAAATATGGCTGGCATTCTACATGGCAAACAGGTGCAGGATGGGAGTTCATTGAAGGTTATAGACTGATTGGTTCATACGCAACTGCATATAAAGCACCAACATTAGATCAACTGTACGGTCGTTGGGGGCCAAATGAAAATTTAAACCCAGAAGAAAGTTCACAGTGGGAGGGTGGGATTGAAGGTCTTAGTGGACCTCTCGATTGGAGTTTGACTGCCTATAGGAATGATATAGATAATATGATCGATTTTAGTCCTAAAGGGCAATATAGCAATATAAAGAAAGCAAGAATCAAAGGTGTTGAGTGGGTGGGGGACATGGATACATGGATTTTCCATCATCAGCTTACCTTACAATATATTGACCCTAGGAATAAAGAGACCAATCAGATCCTGAATCGCCGTGCCAAACAGCAAGTTAAGTATCAGTTAGATTGGAATATGGCTACTGTAGATATGGGGCTAACTTATCAATATATAGGGCAGCGTTACGATATCAATGAAAGTTATCAACGCACAAAAGTTGGCGGCGTTAGCCTTTGGGATATCACGGCTGCATATCCAATCACTTCACATCTCACAATTCGTGGTAAAATAGCTAATATGTTCGATAAAGACTATGAGACCGCGTATGGTTATCGCACCGCTGGAAGAGAATATTTCCTCACAGGAAGCTACAACTTCTGATAACAACCTATCTGTTCGCCCGACCATTCTGGTATTTGACTCTGGAGTGGGCGGGTTATCTGTCTATCGTGAAGTCAAAAAACTGATCCCGAATGCACACTATATATATGCATTCGATAATGAAGCCTTCCCTTATGGGGAAAAAAGCGAAGAGTTCATTATTGATAGGGTTTATCAAATCGTTAATGCCATCGCGAAAAAACACCCACTCACCATTGCCGTCATTGCGTGTAATACAGCAAGTACGGTGAGCCTACCTAATTTAAGAACGAACTTTACTTTCCCAATTGTCGGAGTCGTTCCAGCGATTAAGCCTGCAACCAAGCTGACGCGTAATGGTATTGTTGGTTTGTTGGCAACTCGGGGTACGGTAAATCGTGAATACACAAAAGAGTTGATTGAGCGCTTTGCGACAGATTGCAAAGTAATCTCTTTAGGCTCAGCGGAGCTCGTTCAACTGGCAGAAAGAAAGTTACATGGTGAAATACTGCCGCTGGATGAGGTGGCTCAAGCGGTAAAGCCGTGGATCAAAATGAAAGAAGCTCCAGATACAGTGATTCTTGGCTGCACCCATTTCCCTCTTATAGTAGAAGAGTTAGAAAAAGTACTACCAAACGGAACGCGATTTATTGATTCAGGTGCCGCGATTGCCAGAAGAACTGTTTGGCTTATCAACAATCAAGCAGAAATCATTCATTCAGAGGAAGAAAACTTCGCGTATTGCTTATTAATGAATGAGAGTTTACAAGAATTACGCCCTGTTCTTGAGGCTGAAGGCTTCAAATCGCTGAAAAAACTAGCCATTTAAGCCAAATTAGCTGAAAAGCTGAGCGAACGAAAAAAAACATCAAAAAAAGGGTTGCCAGATTTTTCTGACTCCCTATAATGCGCATCCACTGACCGGGAACAAGCCAACGCAAAGCGCGATGGACACTGAATCGGCAGCGAGAGATTCTGAAAAGATTAAGTAAAAAAATACTTGACTCTCACTGAGGAAAGCGTAATATACGCCACCTCGCGACAACGACCTAAGTTGATAAAAACTGAGTCGAATTTCTAAAGAAATGTCGCACCGCTCTTTAACAATTTATCAGACAATCTGTGTGGGCACTCACAGGACACTATCAAAAAAATATTTGATTTTAAGTCTTGAAGAGTGACTAACACGTTAATTCATATATATGAACTAATAGGTAATTTGGTTTCTTCGGAAATCAAACGACAGTAACATTCTTTGAGCATCAAGCTTTTTAATTGAAGAGTTTGATCATGGCTCAGATTGAACGCTGGCGGCAGGCCTAACACATGCAAGTCGAGCGGTAACAGGGGAAGCTTGCTTCTCGCTGACGAGCGGCGGACGGGTGAGTAATGTATGGGGATCTGCCCGATAGAGGGGGATAACTACTGGAAACGGTAGCTAATACCGCATAATCTCTCAGGAGCAAAGCAGGGGAACTTCGGTCCTTGCGCTATCGGATGAACCCATATGGGATTAGCTAGTTGGTGAGGTAATGGCTCACCAAGGCGACGATCCCTAGCTGGTCTGAGAGGATGATCAGCCACACTGGGACTGAGACACGGCCCAGACTCCTACGGGAGGCAGCAGTGGGGAATATTGCACAATGGGCGCAAGCCTGATGCAGCCATGCCGCGTGTATGAAGAAGGCCTTAGGGTTGTAAAGTACTTTCAGTTGGGAGGAAGGCGTTGATGCTAATATCATCAACGATTGACGTTACCAACAGAAGAAGCACCGGCTAACTCCGTGCCAGCAGCCGCGGTAATACGGAGGGTGCAAGCGTTAATCGGAATTACTGGGCGTAAAGCGCACGCAGGCGGTTGATTAAGTTAGATGTGAAATCCCCGGGCTTAACCTGGGAATGGCATCTAAAACTGGTCAGCTAGAGTCTTGTAGAGGGGGGTAGAATTCCATGTGTAGCGGTGAAATGCGTAGAGATGTGGAGGAATACCGGTGGCGAAGGCGGCCCCCTGGACAAAGACTGACGCTCAGGTGCGAAAGCGTGGGGAGCAAACAGGATTAGATACCCTGGTAGTCCACGCTGTAAACGATGTCGATTTGGAGGTTGTTCCCTTGAGGAGTGGCTTCCGGAGCTAACGCGTTAAATCGACCGCCTGGGGAGTACGGCCGCAAGGTTAAAACTCAAATGAATTGACGGGGGCCCGCACAAGCGGTGGAGCATGTGGTTTAATTCGATGCAACGCGAAGAACCTTACCTACTCTTGACATCCAGAGAATTTAGCAGAGATGCTTTAGTGCCTTCGGGAACTCTGAGACAGGTGCTGCATGGCTGTCGTCAGCTCGTGTTGTGAAATGTTGGGTTAAGTCCCGCAACGAGCGCAACCCTTATCCTTTGTTGCCAGCACGTAATGGTGGGAACTCAAAGGAGACTGCCGGTGATAAACCGGAGGAAGGTGGGGATGACGTCAAGTCATCATGGCCCTTACGAGTAGGGCTACACACGTGCTACAATGGCGTATACAAAGAGAAGCGACCTCGCGAGAGCAAGCGGAACTCATAAAGTACGTCGTAGTCCGGATTGGAGTCTGCAACTCGACTCCATGAAGTCGGAATCGCTAGTAATCGTAGATCAGAATGCTACGGTGAATACGTTCCCGGGCCTTGTACACACCGCCCGTCACACCATGGGAGTGGGTTGCAAAAGAAGTAGGTAGCTTAACCTTCGGGAGGGCGCTTACCACTTTGTGATTCATGACTGGGGTGAAGTCGTAACAAGGTAACCGTAGGGGAACCTGCGGTTGGATCACCTCCTTACCATTGAAGTGTTTTTGTGAAGTGCTCACACAGATTGTCTGATAGAAAGTAGAGCAATAGGCTATACGTGGGAGAGCTATTCGAAAGAATGGGTCTTACACGAGATATGCAACAAAGTAATTTGTGCAGTATTTCGTGTCCCCTTCGTCTAGAGGCCTAGGACACCGCCCTTTCACGGCGGTAACAGGGGTTCGAATCCCCTAGGGGACGCCAATTGCGCCGATATCGAGTGAAAGACGATGTCCCCAATAATGATTAAGCCAATTACCTTGTAGTTGGTTTAACAATTATGCTCTTTAACAATCTGGAACAAGCTGAAAATTGAAAACAACGCACATTGTTTATCGCTTAAACAATGTGAGAGTCTCTCAAAAATCTCAACTTGAAGGTTTCATCAAAACGAACCGCAAGTGGCATGAGCGAGCAATCAGCAATTCAAGGCGGACAGCGCACAGCTAGCGCAACGTACATAAGTACGTGAGCATAGCGAGCACTGCCCAACACAGAATTGATGTCTGCGCAGCCATGACGCCGAAGCTCGTCTGATACGAAACATCTTCGGGTTGTGAGGTTAAGCGACTAAGCGTACACGGTGGATGCCTAGGCAATCAGAGGCGATGAAGGACGTGCTAATCTGCGAAAAGCGTCGGTAAGGTGATATGAACCGTTATAACCGACGATATCCGAATGGGGAAACCCAGTGCAATTCGTTGCACTATCGTTTGATGAATACATAGTCAAACGAGGCGAACCGAGGGAACTGAAACATCTCAGTACCTCGAGGAAAAGAAATCAACCGAGATTCCCCTAGTAGCGGCGAGCGAACGGGGAGCAGCCCAGAGTCTTAATCAGCATTAGCATCAGGAGAACGGTCTGGAAAGGCCGGCAGTAAAGGGTGATAGCCCCGTATCTGAAGATGTTAGTGTTGTGAACTCGACGAGTAGGGCGGGACACGTGTTATCCTGTCTGAATATGGGGGGACCATCCTCCAAGGCTAAATACTCCTGATTGACCGATAGTGAACCAGTACCGTGAGGGAAAGGCGAAAAGAACCCCGGCGAGGGGAGTGAAATAGAACCTGAAACCGTGTACGTACAAGCAGTGGGAGCCTTGATTTATCAGGGTGACTGCGTACCTTTTGTATAATGGGTCAGCGACTTATATTCTGTAGCAAGGTTAACCGTATAGGGGAGCCGTAGGGAAACCGAGTCTTAACTGGGCGAATAAGTTGCAGGGTATAGACCCGAAACCCGGTGATCTAGCCATGGGCAGGTTGAAGGTTGGGTAACACTAACTGGAGGACCGAACCGACTAATGTTGAAAAATTAGCGGATGACTTGTGGCTGGGGGTGAAAGGCCAATCAAACCGGGAGATAGCTGGTTCTCCCCGAAAGCTATTTAGGTAGCGCCTCGTGAACTCATCTTCGGGGGTAGAGCACTGTTTCGACTAGGGGGTCATCCCGACTTACCAACTCGATGCAAACTACGAATACCGAAGAATGTTATCACGGGAGACACACGGCGGGTGCTAACGTTCGTCGTGAAGAGGGAAACAACCCAGACCGCCAGCTAAGGTCCCAAAGTCATAGTTAAGTGGGAAACGAAGTGGGAAGGCTCAGACAGCCAGGATGTTGGCTTAGAAGCAGCCATCATTTAAAGAAAGCGTAATAGCTCACTGGTCGAGTCGGCCTGCGCGGAAGATGTAACGGGGCTAAACTATGCACCGAAGCTGCGGCAGCGATATGTAAATATTGTTGGGTAGGGGAGCGTTCTGTAAGCCTGTGAAGGTGTGCTGTGAGGCATGCTGGAGGTATCAGAAGTGCGAATGCTGACATAAGTAACGATAATGCGGGTGAAAAACCCGCACGCCGGAAGACCAAGGGTTCCTGTCCAACGTTAATCGGGGCAGGGTGAGTCGACCCCTAAGGCGAGGCAGAAATGCGTAGTCGATGGGCAACGGGTTAATATTCCCGTACTGGTGATAATTGCGATGGGGGGACGGAGAAGGTTAGGCTGGCCGGGCGACGGTTGTCCCGGTTTAAGGATGTAGGCAGGTGAATTAGGCAAATCCGGTTCACTATATGCTGAGGTCTGATGACGAGTCACTACGGTGGCGAAGTAGCTTATACCCCGCTTCCAGGAAAAGCCTCTAAGCTCTAGATTATCATTAATCGTACCCCAAACCGACACAGGTGGTCAGGTAGAGAATACTCAGGCGCTTGAGAGAACTCGGGTGAAGGAACTAGGCAAAATGGTGCCGTAACTTCGGGAGAAGGCACGCTGGCATTAGGTGAAATGGTTTACCCATGGAGCTGAAGCCAGTCGCAGATACCAGCTGGCTGCAACTGTTTATTAAAAACACAGCACTGTGCAAACACGAAAGTGGACGTATACGGTGTGACGCCTGCCCGGTGCTGGAAGGTTAATTGATGGGGTTATCCGTAAGGAGAAGCTCTTGATCGAAGCCCCAGTAAACGGCGGCCGTAACTATAACGGTCCTAAGGTAGCGAAATTCCTTGTCGGGTAAGTTCCGACCTGCACGAATGGCGTAATGATGGCCAGGCTGTCTCCACCCGAGACTCAGTGAAATTGAACTCGCTGTGAAGATGCAGTGTACCCGCGGCAAGACGGAAAGACCCCGTGAACCTTTACTATAGCTTGACACTGAACATTGAGCCTTGATGTGTAGGATAGGTGGGAGGCTTTGAAGCGTGGACGCCAGTCTGCGTGGAGCCAACCTTGAAATACCACCCTTTAATGTTTGATGTTCTAACGTCGCCCCGTTATCCGGGGTGCGGACAGTGTCTGGTGGGTAGTTTGACTGGGGCGGTCTCCTCCCAAAGAGTAACGGAGGAGCACGAAGGTTGGCTAAGCATGGTCGGACATCATGCGGTTAGTGCAAAGGCATAAGCCAGCTTGACTGCGAGAGTGACAGCTCGAGCAGGTACGAAAGTAGGTCTTAGTGATCCGGTGGTTCTGAATGGAAGGGCCATCGCTCAACGGATAAAAGGTACTCCGGGGATAACAGGCTGATACCGCCCAAGAGTTCATATCGACGGCGGTGTTTGGCACCTCGATGTCGGCTCATCACATCCTGGGGCTGAAGTAGGTCCCAAGGGTACGGCTGTTCGCCGTTTAAAGTGGTACGCGAGCTGGGTTTAGAACGTCGTGAGACAGTTCGGTCCCTATCTGCCGTGGGCGTTGGAAGATTGAAAGGGGCTGCTCCTAGTACGAGAGGACCGGAGTGGACGCACCACTGGTGTTCGGGTTGTCATGCCAATGGCATTGCCCGGTAGCTAAGTGCGGAAGAGATAACCGCTGAAAGCATCTAAGCGGGAAACTTGCCTTGAGATGAGTCTTCCCTGACTCTTTAAGGGTCCTAAAGGAACGTTTAAGACTAAGACGTTGATAGGTTGGGTGTGTAAGCGTAGCGATACGTTGAGCTAACCAATACTAATGAACCGTGAGGCTTAACCTGACAACACCGAAGGTGTTTTAGAGATTGAGAGATTAAGTTGATTCAATAGCGAGTGAGAAGCCGAAAGGTGAAGGACACAGCAGCTTGTTCAGGATTGATATTCTGGTTTAAGAAAAAACTTAAACGGGAATAAACAGAATTTGTCTGGCGGCAATAGCGCGGTGGTCCCACCTGACCCCATGCCGAACTCAGTAGTGAAACGCCGTAGCGCCGATGGTAGTGTGGGGTCTCCCCATGTGAGAGTAGGGAACTGCCAGACATTAAATTTTAAGGTTGTGTCAGTGCTGACTGACAGTACCATATTGCTGATATGGCTCAGTTGGTAGAGCACACCCTTGGTAAGGGTGAGGTCCCCAGTTCGAATCTGGGTATCAGCACCATGAATGCTAAAATAATTTAAAAGAATTTACCTAGCGGCAATAGCGCGGTGGTCCCACCTGACCCCATGCCGAACTCAGTAGTGAAACGCCGTAGCGCCGATGGTAGTGTGGGGTCTCCCCATGTGAGAGTAGGGAACTGCTAGGTTTTAAATATAAGAAGCCACCCAATGGGTGGCTTTTTGCTATCTAATGATTTGTATTTTTCAAAGCTCCTCTCAATTTCTTACTTACATATTATTTCCACCTACATGCTATTCACTGCTAGGTCTGGCTGATAGACTTACAAAATCTTAGATCTTATTTGAAAATGAAGGTAGCAATGAACCTGACCGCCGAACTCAAATCACTCAATAGCTTCGGTATTGATGCCAAAGCTATTAAGGTGAATATTGTACAAAGCGCTGATGCGCTGTACCAACAGTGGATAACAGCAAAAAATGACAATCTTCCAGCGCTGCTATTAGGTGGGGGAAGCAATGTGTTATTTATTGAAGACTTTGAAGGTGTGGTCATTGTAAACAGAATTAAAGGTATCGAAATTACTGAATCTGCAGATGCTTGGCATGTATACGCATCTGCGGGGGAAAACTGGCATCAACTACTTGAAACATTGCTTCATAAAGAAATATATGGTGCAGAGAATCTAGCACTGATCCCTGGATGCGTAGGTTCCGCTCCAATCCAAAATATTGGAGCTTATGGGTTAGAGCTAAAAGATGTTTGTGAGTATGTGGATATTCTCTGCTTAGATACGGGCAGAATCACTCGAATCCCTGCTGAAGAATGCGGTTTTGGATATCGAGATAGCATCTTTAAACATGAATATCAGAATTCACATGCGATTATCAGTGTTGGATTGGTTTTTGCTAAGGAATGGTCGCCAAAGCTAGCATATGGTGATTTAGCTAAGCTCGACCCTAATACTGTAACGCCTTCAGATGTGTTTGAGACAGTATGTGCGACTCGCAGAAGTAAATTACCTGATCCCGCTGTAACAGGTAATGCAGGTAGTTTCTTTAAAAATCCAGTCGTTTCCGCTGAACTCGCGGAAACAATCAAAGCTAGCTATCCTAATTGCCCCCAATATGCTCAGGCGGATGGAAATGTGAAATTAGCTGCAGGTTGGTTGATTGACCAATGTGGCTTAAAAGGCTACGAACTAGGTGGTGCTGCAGTTCATACACAGCAAGCTTTGGTATTGATCAATAAAGAAAATGCGACAGGAAAAGATATTGTGGAGCTAGCTAAGTATGTCAGCCACACAGTTGCACAGCATTTCGAAATATTTTTGGAGCCTGAAGTTCGTTTTATAGGACGAAATGGTGAGGTTAATGCGGTGGACTGTATACAATGAAAGAGATGAGCATTCCATTAAAGGTTATCGACATTTTGTCGGATGGACAGATTCATTCAGGGGAGCAACTGGGTGAGCGCTTAGGAATGACGAGAGCTGCAATTAACAAACATATTAAAACATTGCGCTCATGGGGTCTTGATATTCAAACGGTTACTAGCAAAGGTTATCAGCTTCCTTCGCAAATTAACCTGTTGAGTAAAGAACGCATTGAGCAATATGTTACTGGTTCTAATGTCATAGTTGAACCGGTTATCGATTCAACTAATCAATATATGTTGGATCGAATTCCGCATCTACAATCTGGGGATACTTGCTTAGCTGAATACCAAAGTGCGGGAAGAGGCCGTCGTGGGCGTCAATGGATTTCACCATTCGGATGTAACCTTTACCTTTCAACATATTGGAAGTTAGAACAAGGTCCTGCAGCTGCGATTGGTTTGAGTTTAGTTGTTGGTATTGTGATTGCTGAAACTTTAAATAAATTATGTGGAAATAAAGTCAAAGTTAAATGGCCTAATGACCTTTACATGAATGATAAGAAGCTTGCTGGAATTCTGGTTGAACTAACCGGTAAAACTGGTGACGCAGCGCATATTATTATTGGTGTTGGTATCAATATTGGTATGAGTAAAAATATCATTAAGAAAGAGGAAACAATTAACCAAGCTTGGTCTGCATTAATTGATGAAATTGAAAATATTGAGAGAAATGAATTAGCTGGTACTATTATTAACTCATTAAAAGAATCATTACATATATTTGAGAAACAAGGATTGAAACCATTTTTGTCTAGGTGGTTTGAATTAGATAATTTTTTAGGACGTAATGTTAAGTTATTGATTGGAAATGATATTGTGGTTGGCATTGAAAGGGGGGTAAATGAGCAGGGTGCTCTGTTATTACAAAAAGAAAATGGAGAAATTATCCCTTATATTGGCGGTGAAATATCATTAAGATCGAATGAGAATTAATTAAATTGGCCGGATAATACCGGCCTTATCAATTATTTTCTTAAGCGTACATTTCGAATAGAATGATTTTCGCCCTTGGTCATAATTAAACTTGCCCGTTCTTTAGTTGGCAAAATATTCTCTTCAAGATTTAAACCATTAATCTCATCCCAAATAGAGCTCGCCACATTGATAGCTTCTTCTTCACTGAGCTTAGAATAATTATGGAAATATGAATCGGGATCAGAAAACGCGCCTTGTCTAAATTTCAAAAAGCGTCCGATATACCATTGTTTCAGCAATTGAGGGTCTGCATCAACATAAATGGAAAAATCAACAAAATCAGAAACAAAGACATGGTGAGGATCTTGAGGGTAGTCCATATCACTTTGAAGAACGTTTAACCCTTCTAATATTAGAATATCAGGTTGATCGATGACTTGTGTCTGATCAGGAACAATATCATAGGTTAAATGCGAGTAAACAGGGGCTGCAACATTGCGCACACCTGACTTAATTTGAGAAACAAAGTTAACCAACTTTCGCATATCATAAGACTGAGGAAAGCCTTTTTTCTTCATTATATCTTTGTCGCGCAAGACTTGGTTTGGATATAAGAAGCCATCAGTAGTAATCAAGTCAACTTTTCGATGTTCTGGCCAACGAGTCAGTAGAGCTTGTAGCAAACGAGCCGTAGTACTTTTTCCAACAGCAACGCTACCAGCGATACCAATGATGTATGGCACTTTAGCACCATTCGTCCCTAAAAATTGCTCTAACACCGCCTGACGGCGCAAATTGGAACTTATATAGAAGTTCAGTAGACGAGATAGAGGAAGATAAATTTCGATGACATCATCCATGGAGAGCTCTTCATTAATACCTTTAAGTTCAAGAAGCTCACTTGATGATAATGTTAGAGGAACAGAATCACGCAAAGTGGCCCAATGCTCTCTATCGAACTCTAAATATGGTGTCGTCATAAAATTTTCTTTTTGTTTCATAAACCAACATCTGCCTATTGTGTGCAGGTTGGACAGGTTGCAAAAGCATCTGTATCCATAAAATTTGGTAGCATCATAGCGAGTGAAGAGAAGTAGGCGTAGGTTTTTTTGTGTTTTATGTGAATTTTTTTTGACGTATGCAAAAAAAAACAGGTTTTTTGCTGAAAAACTAAACGATTAAAACTGGAAAAAAACTGTGATAGTGAATAAAAAATTTTACTTTACGAAACTAAACTCGATAACGATGCTTTACTCCTCAGATTATAATCGATTATAGTTAATCGCTGCTGTTGATGTTTTAATCTTAAAATAGATAAAAAATCAACAAAATCGCAAAAAGTGAATAAAATATGAGCGAATGAACAAAAAATTAAATTTTTTTGTTGCAACCTGCGCTCAGTCTTCCTAGAATGCGCAGCACTTGATGCCGGCATAGCTCAGTTGGTAGAGCAACTGACTTGTAATCAGTAGGTCCCGAGTTCGACTCTTGGTGCCGGCACCATTAAAAATTTGGATAGGTGGGATACCCAAGCGGCCAAAGGGAGCAGACTGTAAATCTGCCGTCACAGACTTCGAAGGTTCGAATCCTTCTCCCACCACCATCTCCAATAAGCTTCTATAAGCTTTGCGGAAAACAGTTTAACAGCTGATAACTCAGGTAGCCGAGTTCATTGCGGGCATCGTATAATGGCTATTACCTCAGCCTTCCAAGCTGATGATGCGGGTTCGATTCCCGCTGCCCGCTCCAAGATGTGCTGATATAGCTCAGTTGGTAGAGCACACCCTTGGTAAGGGTGAGGTCGGCAGTTCGAATCTGCCTATCAGCACCACTTCCCCGATGTTCTCAATTATCTCCTGTTTTGTCTCCTGTAAAGAAAGAATACAAGCGAATTTAATCCTTGCTTGGTTGATGTGGTTTAACCACCGATTCCGTGTCTTAGAGGGACAATCTAATGTCTAAAGAAAAATTTGAACGTTCAAAACCGCACGTTAACGTTGGTACAATCGGCCACGTTGACCATGGTAAAACTACCCTGACAGCAGCAATCACTACTGTTCTGGCTAAAACTTACGGCGGTAACGCTCGTGCATTCGACCAAATCGATAACGCACCAGAAGAAAAAGCGCGTGGTATCACCATTTCTACTTCTCACGTAGAATACGATACTCCAACTCGCCACTACGCACACGTAGACTGCCCAGGACACGCCGATTATGTTAAAAACATGATCACTGGTGCTGCTCAGATGGATGGTGCAATCCTGGTTGTTGCTGCGACTGATGGCCCAATGCCACAAACTCGTGAGCACATCCTGTTAGGTCGCCAAGTAGGTGTTCCTTACATCATCGTTTTCCTGAACAAATGTGACATGGTAGACGACGAAGAACTGTTAGAATTAGTTGAAATGGAAGTTCGTGAACTTCTGTCTCAGTACGATTTCCCAGGCGACGACACTCCAGTTGTTCGTGGTTCAGCACTGAAAGCGCTGGAAGGCAACCCAGAGTGGGAAGCGAAAATTGTTGAATTAGCAGGCTACTTGGATTCTTACATCCCAGAACCAGAGCGTGCAATTGACAAGCCATTCCTGCTGCCAATCGAAGACGTATTCTCAATCTCTGGTCGTGGTACAGTAGTAACAGGCCGTGTTGAGCGTGGTATCGTTAAAGTTGGTGAAGAAGTTGAAATCGTTGGTATCCAAGCAACGGCTAAAACAACTTGTACTGGCGTTGAAATGTTCCGTAAACTGCTGGACGAAGGTCGTGCGGGTGAGAACGTTGGTGTTCTGCTGCGTGGTACTAAGCGTGAAGAAATTCAACGTGGTCAAGTACTGGCTAAACCAGGTTCAATCAAGCCACACACCCAATTCGAATCAGAAGTTTATATTCTGAGCAAAGATGAAGGTGGTCGTCATACTCCATTCTTCAAAGGCTACCGTCCACAGTTCTACTTCCGTACAACTGACGTAACCGGTACTATCGAACTGCCAGAAGGCGTAGAGATGGTAATGCCAGGCGATAACATCAACATGATCGTGACACTGATTCACCCAATCGCGATGGATGATGGTTTACGTTTCGCAATCCGTGAAGGTGGTCGTACTGTAGGTGCGGGTGTTGTTGCAAGAATCATTGCATAATACCGCTCTTTCTGAATAAGAAAGAAGCACAGAAAAAGGGACGTCTTAAGGCGTCCTTTTTGTTTTTATATAACTTATTAATTTATTCTCCTTTTAAATATTGCCATTAATGATAATTGAAATGCCAATCATTTTCATTTAAACTTACTGTATGTAATTTATGCAGGTAAATGATCATGTATGTATGCCTTTGTGAAGCAATCACTGATAAACAGATCAGGAATGTGGTGCGTAAATATCACGTCACCTCGTTGAAAGGGCTACGTCACATTTTGCCAGTAGGGCGTGAGTGCGGTAAATGTATCCGACAAACGCGCGAGATTTTGCAGGAAGAACTTCAGCATCTTGAAGAACAGTGTATTGAACACGTCGCATAACCCTTTCACATACTCCTTTATTGTTTAGTTAAAATTCGCCACGCAGATAACTGTGTAAATATTATTCATATCATCAATTTCAGTACTACACTTATAGGACTGGAAGCGATGGAGGGTAAAAATGAAAGGCGATAAAAAAATGATAGCCCACTTAAATAAATTGTTGGGCAATGAGCTTGTTGCAATTAATCAATATTTTCTACATGCCCGGATGTTTAAAAATTGGGGGCTGACTAAACTCAATGAGATGGAGTATCACGAATCGATTGATGAAATGAAACACGCGGATAAGTACATTGAGCGTATTTTATTTCTCGAAGGTATTCCGAATCTACAAGATCTAGGTAAGTTGAATATTGGTGAAGATGTTGAAGAAATGCTGGTTTCAGATCTGAAATTAGAACTTGATGGAGCCAAAAATTTAAAAGAAGCCATTAGTTATGCAGATTCAATCCATGACTATGTTAGTCGAGACTTAATGATAGAGATTCTTGCTGATGAAGAAAATCACATAGACTGGATTGAAACCCAGCTGGAGTTGATCAAGCGTTTAGGTATTCAAAACTATCTTCAAGCACAGGTTATGGAAGAATAGTTTATTATTATTGATGAAAACGTAATTAGGCCCAGTGATGGGCCTTTTTTATATCTGCTGAATTAGCTTATCAGAAAATTCGCACATATTTTCCCCGATTGCTTGCGTTTCACGATAAATTACGTATAATGCGCGGGCTTACTGATGAGTAAGCCCTAAATTTTAGGACTGAAATCTCAGTATTGAGTCAACGATTTGTTGCTCATTTAGACAATACTCCCGATATGGGGGTTACATCAAGAACGATTACACTCCCCTATCAATCGAAATGGGTGCGAGGAGTAATCATTTACGTTTATAAAATAGTTGGAGCTCTGGTCTCATGCAGAACCAAAGAATCCGTATCCGCCTGAAAGCTTTTGATCATCGTTTAATCGATCAATCAACTGCGGAAATCGTAGAGACTGCTAAGCGCACTGGTGCGCAAGTACGTGGTCCTATCCCGCTGCCGACACGTAAAGAGCGTTTTACCGTTCTGATCTCTCCGCACGTTAACAAAGACGCGCGTGATCAGTACGAAATTCGCACTCACAAGCGTCTGGTTGACATCGTTGAGCCAACCGAAAAGACCGTTGATGCTCTGATGCGTCTGGATCTGGCTGCCGGTGTTGACGTGCAGATCAGCCTGGGTTAATCAGGTCGTCGAACGATTGAGAGGTTGAAACAATGATTGGTTTAGTCGGTAAGAAAGTAGGTATGACTCGTATCTTCACTGAAGATGGCGTTTCTATTCCCGTAACTGTTATCGAAATTGAAAATAACCGCGTTACTCAGGTCAAAACTGCAGAAACTGACGGTTATAATGCAATTCAGGTTACTACCGGTAGCAAAAAAGCTAACCGTGTAACTAAACCTGAAGCAGGTCATTTCGCTAAAGCTGGCGTTGAAGCTGGCCGCATTCTGCGTGAATTCCGTACTGAAGAAGGTACTGAGTTTAAAGCAGGTGAAAGCATTAGCGTTGAAATTTTCGCTGACGTTAAAAAAGTCGACGTTACTGGTACATCTAAAGGTAAAGGTTTTGCCGGCACAGTTAAGCGCTGGAATTTCCGTACTCAAGATGCTACTCACGGTAACTCCTTGTCTCACCGTGTTCCGGGTTCTATCGGTCAGAACCAGACTCCGGGCAAAGTGTTCAAAGGCAAGAAAATGGCAGGCCAACTAGGTAATGAGCGTGTAACAGTTCAAAGCTTAGATGTAGTACGTGTTGACGCTGAGCGCAACCTGCTGCTGGTCAAAGGTGCTGTTCCAGGAGCAACTGGTAGCAACCTGATCGTAAAACCGGCTGTCAAGGCTTAACGTCGAGGAGATAGGAATGGAATTGGTAATGAAAGACGCGCAAAGCGCGCTGACTGTTTCCGAAACTACCTTCGGGCGTGATTTCAATGAAGCGCTTGTTCACCAAGTAGTGGTTGCATATGCAGCTGGTGCTCGTCAAGGTACTCGTGCTCAGAAAACTCGTGCTGAAGTTTCTGGTTCAGGTAAAAAACCATGGCGTCAAAAGGGTACTGGTCGTGCTCGTGCTGGTTCAATCAAGAGCCCAATCTGGCGCTCTGGTGGTGTTAGCTTCGCAGCTAAACCACAGGACCACAGTCAAAAAGTTAATAAGAAGATGTACCGTGGTGCTCTGAAAAGCATCCTGTCTGAATTGGTACGTCAAGATCGTCTGATCGTTGTCGAGCAGTTCTCTGTAGAAGCGCCTAAAACTAAGCTGCTGGCACAGAAACTGAAAGATATGGCTCTGCAAGATGTTCTGATCATCACTGCTGAATTAGATGAAAATCTGTTCTTAGCAGCGCGTAACCTGTACAAGGTTGACGTTCGTGATGCAGCAGGTATCGACCCAGTTAGCCTGATTGCTTTCGACAAAGTGGTTATGACTGCTGATGCTGTGAAGCAAGTTGAGGAGATGCTGGCATGATCCGTGAAGAACGTCTGCTACAAGTACTGCGCGCGCCGCACGTATCTGAAAAAGCTTCTACAGCGATGGAAAAAAGCAACACCATCGTTCTCAAAGTTGCAAAAGACGCAACTAAAGCAGAAATCAAAGCTGCTGTACAGAAACTGTTTGAAGTTGAAGTTGAAGGTGTTAACACTTTGCTGGTTAAAGGCAAAACTAAACGCCACGGTCAGCGTTCTGGTCGTCGTAGTGACTGGAAAAAAGCTTACGTTACGCTGAAAGAAGGCCAGAATCTGGACTTCGTTAGCGGCGCAGAGTAAGTCGGAGGAGTAAAGAACAATGGCAGTTGTTAAATGTAAACCTACGTCTCCGGGCCGCCGCCACGTTGTTAAAGTGGTTAACCCAGAGCTGCATAAGGGAAAACCTTATGCACCACTGTTAGAAAAAATGAGCAAGTCTGGTGGTCGTAACAACAATGGTCGTATTACTACCCGTCATATCGGTGGTGGCCATAAGCAGCATTATCGTTTAGTTGACTTTAAGCGCAACAAAGACGGTATCCCTGCAGTTGTTGAGCGCTTGGAATATGATCCAAACCGTTCTGCGAACATCGCACTGGTTTTATATAAAGACGGTGAACGTCGTTATATTCTTGCACCAAAAGGCTTGAAAGCTGGTGACCAGATTCAATCTGGCGTTGATTCAGCTATCAAAGCTGGTAACGCACTGCCAATGCGCAACATCCCTGTTGGTTCTACAGTTCATAACATCGAACTGAAACCAGGTAAAGGTGGTCAGTTAGCGCGTTCAGCAGGTACTTACGCTCAAATCGTTGCTCGTGATGGTGCTTATGTCACCCTGCGTCTGCGTTCTGGTGAAATGCGTAAAGTTTTAGCTGATTGCCGTGCAACCTTAGGTGAAGTTGGTAACGCTGAGCATATGTTACGTGTTCTCGGTAAAGCTGGTGCTAGCCGCTGGCGTGGTATTCGTCCTACCGTTCGCGGTACTGCGATGAACCCAGTTGACCATCCACATGGTGGTGGTGAAGGCCGTAACTTTGGTAAACACCCAGTAACACCATGGGGCGTTCAGACCAAAGGTAAGAAAACTCGTAGTAACAAGCGTACTGATCAATTCATCGTACGTCATCGTTCTAAAAAATAATTAGAGGATAAGCCATGCCACGTTCTCTCAAGAAAGGTCCTTTTATTGACCTGCACTTGCTGAAGAAGGTAGAGAAAGCGGTGGAAAGCGGAGACAAGAAGCCTCTCAAGACTTGGTCCCGTCGTTCAACGATCTTTCCTAATATGATCGGATTGACCATCGCTGTCCATAATGGTCGTCAGCATGTTCCAGTATTCGTAACCGACGAAATGGTTGGTCACAAACTGGGTGAATTCGCACCGACTCGCACTTATCGCGGCCACGCGGCAGATAAGAAAGCTAAGAAACGTTAAGGATAGGAGGAAGAGATGGAAACTTTAGCTATGCATCGCCACGCTCGTTCTTCTGCCCAGAAGGTTCGCTTAGTGGCCGACCTGATTCGCGGTAAGAAAGTGTCGCAAGCTCTGGAAATTCTGACCTACACCAACAAGAAAGCTGCTGGTTTAGTGAAGAAAGTACTGGAGTCTGCAATTGCTAACGCAGAGCAAAACGATGGCGCTGACATTGATGATCTGAAAGTTGCGAAAATTTTCGTAGATGAAGGTCCAACTATGAAACGCATCATGCCGCGTGCGAAAGGCCGTGCAGATCGTATTCTTAAGCGCACCAGCCACATTACTGTGGTTGTGTCCGATCGCTGAGACTCTGGAGACTAGCAATGGGTCAGAAAGTACATCCTAATGGTATTCGCCTGGGTATTGTCAAACCTTGGAACTCTACTTGGTATGCGAATACTAATGAATTCGCTGACAACCTAGACAGCGACTTTAAAGTACGCCAGTACTTGAATAAAGAACTGGCAAAAGCGTCAATTTCACGCATCGTTATCGAACGTCCTGCTAAAAGCATCCGTGTGACTATTCACACTGCTCGCCCAGGTATCGTTATCGGTAAGAAAGGTGAAGACGTTGAAAAACTGCGTAAAACAGTAGCGGATATCGCTGGTGTTCCTGCGCAAATCAATATCGCCGAAGTTCGTAAACCAGAACTGGACGCTAAATTAGTTGCTGACAGCATCTCTTCACAGCTGGAACGTCGTGTTATGTTCCGTCGTGCTATGAAGCGTGCAGTACAGAACGCAATGCGTCTGGGCGCTAAAGGTATCAAAGTTGAAGTCAGTGGCCGCTTAGGTGGTGCTGAAATCGCTCGTACCGAGTGGTATCGTGAAGGCCGTGTGCCACTGCACACATTACGTGCTGATATCGATTACAACACTTCAGAAGCGCACACCACTTATGGTGTTCTAGGCGTTAAGGTATGGATCTTCAAAGGTGAGATTCTGGGTGGTATGGCTGCAGTTGAACAAGCTGAGAAACCAGCTGCTCAACCTAAAAAGCAGCAGCGTAAAGGCCGCAAGTAAGGAGCGTCGCTATGTTACAACCAAAGCGTACAAAATTCCGTAAGGTGCACAAGGGCCGCAACCGTGGTCTGGCGCAAGGTACGGATGTTAGCTTCGGCACTTTCGGTCTTAAAGCTGTTGGCCGTGGTCGTCTGACTGCACGTCAGATCGAAGCGGCACGTCGTGCTATGACCCGTGCTGTTAAGCGTCAAGGTAAAATCTGGATTCGTGTATTCCCAGACAAGCCAATCACTGAAAAGCCACTCGAAGTTCGTATGGGTAAAGGTAAAGGTAACGTAGAATATTGGGTTGCCTTAATTCAGCCTGGTAAAGTCCTGTATGAAATGGACGGTGTGCCTGAAGAGCTGGCTCGTGAAGCATTCTCTCTGGCAGCAGCGAAACTGCCTATCAAAACCACCTTTGTAACTAAGACGGTGATGTAATGAAAGCACAAGAGCTGCGCGAAAAAAGCGTAGAAGAGCTGAACGCTGAACTTTTAAACCTGTTACGTGAGCAATTTAACTTACGTATGCAGGCTGCGAGTGGTCAGCTGCAACAGTCTCATCTAATGAAACAAGTGCGTCGTGATATCGCACGCGTGAAGACTTTACTGACTGAGAAGGCAGGTGCGTAATGAACGATAAAATCCGTACTCTGCAAGGTCGTGTAGTTAGTGACAAAATGGAGAAATCTATTGTTGTTGCTATCGAGCGTATGGTGAAACACCCTCTGTATGGTAAATTCATCCGTCGTACGACTAAATTGCACGTACATGACGAGAACAATGAGTGTGGAATTGGTGACGTGGTAGAAATCCGCGAAACTCGTCCACTGTCTAAGACTAAGTCTTGGGCCTTAGTTCGCGTTGTAGAAAAAGCTGTTCTGTAATAGAATAGATTTTTCGTGATGAATAAACGGCTCTTTTTGATTGAGCCGTTTATTTTTTCCTGTCCAACACGAAGATGTGGTGTTATAATGCCGCGCCCTCGTAGTATGGGTATATTTGAACGGCCTCTTCATAATGAGGTGGCTCAGTAGTAGTTGACATTTAGCGGAGCACTAAAATGATCCAAGAACAGACTATGCTGAACGTGGCCGACAACTCCGGTGCACGTCGCGTAATGTGTATCAAGGTTCTAGGTGGCTCGCACCGTCGCTATGCACATGTAGGCGACATCATTAAAATTACTGTTAAGGAAGCAATTCCTCGCGGTAAAGTTAAAAAGGGTGATGTCCTGAAAGCGGTAGTGGTGCGCACCAAGAAGGGTGTACGTCGCCCTGACGGTTCTGTCATTCGCTTCGATGGTAATGCTTGTGTGTTATTAAACAATAACAGTGAGCAAGTAATCGGTACGCGTATTTTTGGGCCGGTAACTCGTGAACTTCGTAATGAGAAGTTTATGAAAATTATCTCTCTGGCACCTGAAGTACTCTAAGGAGCGAACTATGGCAGCGAAAATCCGTCGTGATGACGAAGTTATCGTGCTAACTGGGAAAGACAAAGGTAAGCGCGGTAAAGTAAAGCAGGTTATTTCTTCTAGTAAAGTTATCGTTGAAGGTATCAATCTGGTTAAAAAACATCAGAAGCCAGTTCCGGCTCTGAACCAACCAGGTGGCATCGTTGAAAAAGAAGCGGCTATTCAAGTTTCTAACGTTGCAATCTTTAACGCGGCAACTGGTAAGGCTGACCGTGTAGGCTTTAGATTCGAAGACGGCAAAAAAGTCCGTTTCTTCAAATCTAACAGTGAAACTATCAAGTAATTTTTGGAGTATACGATGGCGAAACTGCATGATTACTATAAAGACGAAGTAGTTAATAAACTCATGACTGAGTTTAACTACACTTCTGTCATGCAAGTCCCTCGGGTCGAGAAGATCACCCTGAATATGGGTGTTGGTGAAGCGATCGCTGATAAAAAACTGCTGGATAACGCAGCAGCTGACTTAACAGCAATCTCTGGTCAAAAACCATTGATCACCAAAGCACGCAAATCTGTTGCAGGCTTCAAAATCCGTCAGGGCTATCCAATCGGCTGTAAAGTAACTCTGCGTGGCGAACGCATGTGGGAGTTCCTTGAGCGTCTGATTTCTATTGCTGTACCACGTATTCGTGACTTCCGTGGCTTGTCCGCTAAGTCTTTCGATGGTCGTGGTAACTACAGCATGGGTGTACGTGAACAAATCATCTTCCCTGAAATCGATTACGATAAAGTGGATCGTGTACGTGGTTTAGATATTACTATCACCACTACTGCGAAATCTGATGATGAAGGTCGCGCACTGTTAGCAGCGTTCAACTTCCCGTTCCGCAAGTAAGGCAGGTTACTCATGGCTAAGAAATCTATGAAAGCGCGTGATGTTAAGCGTGCTAAATTAGCTGAGAAATTCTTCGCAAAACGCGTAGAACTGAAAGCTATCATCTCTGATGTTAAAGCATCGGATGAAGATCGCTGGGACGCTGTTCTCAAGCTGCAAACACTGCCACGTGATTCAAGTCCTTCTCGTCAGCGTAACCGCTGCCGTCAAACTGGGCGTCCGCATGGTTTCCTGCGGAAATTTGGTCTGAGCCGTATTAAAGTCCGTGAAGCCGCTATGCGCGGTGAGATCCCGGGCCTTAAAAAGGCTAGTTGGTAATTGTCACCATATTGAATCACGGGAGTAAAGACAGATGAGCATGCAAGATCCCATCGCGGATATGCTGACCCGTATCCGTAACGGTCAGGCCGCGAATAAAGTTGCGGTCACCATGCCTTCCTCCAAGCTGAAAGTGGCGATTGCCAAAGTGCTGAAGGAAGAAGGTTATATTGAAGATTTTAAAATTGAAGGCGACATCAAGCCAGAATTGGAACTGACTTTACGTTATTTCCAAGGCAAGGCAGTCGTAGAAAGCATTCAGCGTGTAAGCCGCCCAAGTCTGCGCATCTATAAGAAAAAAGATGAGCTGCCACAAGTTATGGCTGGTTTAGGTATCGCTGTTATTTCTACCTCTAAAGGTGTCATGACTGATCGTGCAGCTCGCCAAGCTGGTCTTGGTGGCGAGATTCTCTGCTACGTAGCTTAATTCGGGAGGAAAGAATGTCTCGTGTGGCAAAAGCACCCGTCGTCATTCCTGCCGGCGTAGAGGTAAAACTCAACGGTCAGGTTATTTCGATCAAGGGTAAAAACGGCGAGCTTACTCGTACTATCCATAATGCAGTTGAAGTTAAACATGAAGATGACCACTTAACCTTCGGTCCGCGTGAAGGTTTTGCTGATGCATGGGCACAAGCGGGTACTACTCGTTCACTGTGCAATGCAATGGTTGTCGGTGTTACCGATGGCTTCACTAAAAAGCTTCAACTGGTCGGTGTTGGTTACCGTGCAGCAATCAAAGGCAATGCTGTAAGCTTGTCTTTAGGTTTCTCGCATCCGGTTGAACACGCACTGCCAGCAGGCATTACTGCTGAATGTCCAACACAAACTGAAATCGTACTGAAAGGTGCGGATAAGCAAGTGATTGGTCAGGTAGCGGCAGAATTGCGTGCTTACCGTCGTCCTGAACCTTATAAAGGTAAAGGTGTTCGTTACGCCGATGAAATCGTGCGTACCAAAGAGGCTAAGAAGAAGTAAGGTAACACTATGGATAAGAAAGCAGCTCGTATCCGTCGTGCGACCCGCGCACGCCGTAAGATTCAAGAGTTGGGTGCGACTCGACTGGTGGTACACCGTACCCCACGCCATATTTATGCGCAGGTTATCGCACCAAACGGTTCTGAAACATTGGTTGCCGCTTCTACTACAGAAAAAGCTATCAATGAACAAGTTAAGTTTACTGGAAACAAAGACGCAGCAGCAATTGTTGGTAAGTTAGTTGCTGAACGCGCACTGGAAAAAGGCATCACTGTTGTTGCTTTTGACCGCTCTGGTTTCCAATATCATGGTAGAGTCCAGGCACTGGCAGATGCTGCCCGTGAAGCTGGCCTTCAGTTCTAAGGTAGAGGTGTAAGATGTCTCACATCGAAAAACAAGCTGGCGAACTGCAGGAAAAGCTGATCGCGGTAAACCGCGTAGCTAAAACCGTTAAAGGTGGCCGTATTTTCAGCTTTACCGCACTGACTGTAGTTGGTGATGGTAACGGTCGCGTTGGTTTTGGTTACGGCAAAGCGCGCGAAGTTCCGGCAGCAATCCAGAAAGCGATGGAAAAAGCCCGTCGCAGTATGAAAACCGTTGCTCTAAACAACGGCACATTATTCCACCCAGTGAAAGGTACGCACACCGGTTCTCGCGTGTTTATGCAACCTGCTCACGAAGGTACCGGTATTATTGCCGGTGGTGCAATGCGTGCTGTTTTAGAGGTAGCTGGAGTTCGCAACGTACTGGCTAAAACCTATGGTTCCACTAACCCAATCAACGTGGTTCGTGCAACACTGGATGCTTTAGACAGCATGAAGTCTCCAGAAATGGTCGCAGCTAAGCGTGGAAAATCCGTCGAAGAAATTCTGGGGTAATCAGCCATGGCTAAGACTATTAAAATTACACAAGTTCGCAGTTCAATCGGTCGTCTGCCGAAACACAAGGCAACACTGGTCGGTTTAGGTCTGCGTCGCATTGGTCATACAGTAGAGCGCGAGGATACTCCCGCTGTTCGTGGTATGATCAACTTGGTTTCCTACATGGTTAAAGTTGAGGAGTAAGAGATGCGTTTAAATACTCTGTCTCCGGCTGAAGGTGCCAAGCACGCGCCTAAACGCGTAGGTCGTGGTATCGGTTCTGGTCTCGGTAAAACCGGCGGCCGTGGTCACAAAGGTCAGAAGTCTCGTTCTGGCGGTGGCGTACGTCGTGGTTTCGAAGGTGGCCAGATGCCTTTATACCGTCGTTTACCGAAATTCGGTTTTACTTCACGTAAAGCAATGATCACAGCGGAAATCCGTCTGTCTGATTTCGCTTCTGTTGAAGGCGATGTTATTGATCTGAACGCACTGAAAGCCGCGAACGTTATTGACATCCAGATTGAATACGCAAAAGTTATTCTGTCTGGCGAAGTGAATCGTGCAGTTACTGTACGTGGCCTTCGTGTTACTAAAGGTGCTCGCGCTGCAATCGAAGCTGCCGGCGGTAAAATTGAGGAATAAGTGACAGATGGCTAAACAACCAGGATTAGATTTCCAAAGTGCCAAAGGTGGAGCTGGCGAACTAAAACGCAGACTTTTGTTTGTTATTGGCGCGCTAATTGTTTTCCGAATTGGTTCTTTTATTCCAATCCCTGGTATTGATGCCACTGTGCTTGCCAAATTGCTCGAACAGCAACAAGGCACCATCATTGAAATGTTTAACATGTTCTCTGGTGGTGCTCTTAGCCGTGCTTCTATCTTTGCTCTGGGTATCATGCCGTATATTTCGGCATCGATCATTGTCCAGTTATTATCTGTGGTTAATCCACGATTAGCAGAGATCAAGAAGGAAGGAGAAGCAGGTCGTCGGAAGATAAGCCAATATACTCGCTGGGGTACTCTGGTATTAGCAATATTCCAATCTATTGGTATTGCAATGGGTCTACCGAATATGCCAGGGATGCAGGGATTAGTTCTTGATCCAGGTCTCCCATTCTACTTCACGGCAGTTGTTAGCTTAGTCACAGGAACTATGTTCCTTATGTGGTTAGGTGAGCAGATAACTGAAAGAGGTATCGGTAACGGTATTTCAATTATTATCTTCGCTGGTATTGTTGCGGGTCTCCCGCCGGCTATTGGCCATACCATCGAGCAAGCTCGGCAAGGCGATCTGCACTTCCTCCTGTTGCTGTTGGTTGCGGTATTAGTATTCGCGGTAACTTTCTTTGTAGTGTTTATGGAACGTGGTCAACGTCGTATCGTCGTAAACTACGCTAAACGCCAACAAGGACGCCGTGTCTACGCTGCACAAAGTACACATTTACCGTTAAAAGTGAATATGGCGGGTGTAATTCCTGCAATTTTTGCTTCCAGTATCATACTATTCCCGGGTACAATAGCGTCTTGGTTTGGTGATGGAACTGGCTGGGACTGGCTGACTACAGTATCTATGTACTTACAGCCGGGACAACCGTTATATGTGTTGCTTTATGCCTCTGCGATCATCTTCTTCTGTTTCTTCTATACTGCGTTGGTTTTCAACCCAAGAGAAACAGCAGATAACCTGAAGAAGTCCGGTGCATTTGTACCAGGAATTCGTCCGGGAGAGCAAACGGCCAAGTACATCGATAAGGTAATGACACGATTAACATTAGTCGGTGCTCTTTATATTACCTTTATCTGCCTAATCCCGGAGTTCATGCGTGACGCAATGAAAGTACCTTTTTACTTTGGTGGTACTTCCCTCTTAATCGTGGTTGTCGTTATCATGGACTTTATGGCTCAAGTGCAAACTCTAATGATGTCAAGTCAGTATGAGTCTGCATTGAAGAAAGCAAATCTAAAAGGTAAATAATCACGCGAGTGATTATGGTTTGCTTAGAAGTTACGGAGAGTAAAAATGAAAGTTCGTGCTTCCGTCAAGAAATTATGCCGTAACTGCAAAATTATCCGTCGCAATGGTAGCGTTCGTGTGATTTGCAGTGTTGAGCCAAGACATAAACAACGTCAAGGCTAAGAAAAAGCATTTTTTTCTTGCAAAGTTGGGTTGAGCTGGCTAAATTAGCCAGCCAATCTTTTTTATCTAAGATACATTATTGTTTGAGTATCCTGAAAACGGGCTTTTCAGCACAGTAATGTATATTTTAACTTAGGAGTGCATAGTGGCCCGTATAGCAGGCATTAACATTCCTGATCATAAACATACCGTAATCGCTTTAACATCGATTTTCGGCATCGGCAAAACTCGTTCACAGGCTATCTGTGAAGCAACTGGTATTGCTGAAAATGTTAAGATCAGTGAGCTGTCTGAAGAACAAATCGACAAGCTGCGTGACGAAGTTGCTAAATACGTTGTAGAAGGTGACTTACGCCGTGAAATTACCCTGAGCATCAAGCGTCTAATGGACCTTGGATGTTACCGTGGTTTACGTCATCGTCGTGGTCTTCCTGTGCGCGGACAGCGTACTAAGACTAACGCTCGTACCCGCAAGGGTCCGCGTAAGCCGATCAAGAAATAAGTCGGGGTATTGAATAATGGCAAAGGCACCAGTTCGTGCACGTAAGCGTGTAAGAAAACAAGTCTCAGACGGTGTGGCTCATATCCATGCTTCTTTCAACAACACAATCGTTACCATTACTGACCGTCAGGGTAACGCATTAGGTTGGGCAACTGCCGGTGGTTCCGGTTTCCGTGGTTCTCGCAAATCCACTCCGTTCGCAGCACAAGTTGCGGCAGAGCGTTGCGCAGAATCTGTGAAAGAATACGGAATCAAAAACCTGGAAGTTATGGTTAAGGGACCGGGTCCGGGTCGCGAATCAACAATTCGTGCTCTGAACGCCGCTGGTTTTCGCATCACTAATATTACTGATGTGACTCCTATCCCTCATAACGGTTGTCGCCCACCGAAAAAACGTCGCGTTTAATACGTTTCGTTTTTTTTAGGACTGTTGGAGAAAGAAAATGGCTAGATATTTGGGTCCTAAGCTCAAGCTGAGCCGTCGCGAAGGAACAGACCTCTTCCTGAAGTCTGGTGTTCGCGCGATTGACACCAAGTGTAAATTAGAACAGGCACCTGGCCAGCACGGTGCGCGTAAACCGCGTCTGTCTGACTATGGTGTTCAGTTACGTGAAAAACAAAAAGTTCGTCGTATTTACGGTGTTCTGGAACGTCAATTCCGTAACTATTATAAAGAAGCAACTCGCCTGAAAGGCAACACAGGTGAAAACCTGCTGACCCTGCTGGAAGGTCGTTTAGATAACGTCGTTTACCGTATGGGCTTTGGCGCAACTCGCGCAGAAGCACGTCAAATGGTTAGCCACAAAGCTATCATGGTAAATGGTGGTGTAGTTAATATCGCTTCTTATCAGGTTTCCCCGAATGACGTTATCAGCGTTCGTGAGAAAGCTAAAAAACAGTCTCGTATCAAGGCTGCTTTAGAGCTGGCTGAACAGCGTGAGAAGCCAACTTGGCTGGAAGTTGATGCTGCTAAAATGGAAGGTGTGTTCAAACGTATTCCTGAACGTACTGACTTGTCTGCGGACATTAACGAACACCTGATCGTCGAGCTTTACTCCAAGTAAAGCTTAGCACCAAAGAGAGGACACAATGCAGGGTTCTGTGACAGAGTTTCTAAAACCGCGCCTGGTAGATATCGAGCAAGTGAGTTCGACGCACGCTAAGGTGACCCTTGAGCCTTTAGAGCGCGGCTTTGGCCACACTCTAGGTAACGCACTGCGCCGTATTCTGCTTTCGTCTATGCCGGGTTGTGCGGTGACAGAGGTTGAGATTGATGGTGTACTGCATGAGTACAGCACCAAAGAAGGTGTACAGGAAGATATCCTGGAGATTCTCCTCAACCTGAAAGGGCTGGCGGTAAAAGTTCAGGGGAAAGATGAAGTTATTTTAACCTTGAATAAATCTGGCATTGGCCCTGTGACTGCAGCCGACATTATCCATGATGGTGATGTCGAAATCGTCAAGCCACAGCATGTGATCTGCCACCTCACTGACGAAAGCGCATCTGTAAATATGCGTATTAAAGTTCAGCGTGGTCGTGGTTATGTGCCGGCTTCTGCCCGAGTTCATTCGGAAGAAGATGAGCGCCCAATTGGTCGTCTGTTAGTCGATGCTTGCTATAGCCCTGTAGAGCGTATTGCCTACAATGTTGAAGCAGCTCGTGTTGAGCAGCGTACTGACTTGGATAAGTTAGTAATCGAAATGGAAACTAATGGTACAATCGATCCTGAAGAGGCGATTCGCCGTGCAGCTACCATTCTGGCTGAACAACTTGAAGCTTTTGTTGACCTACGTGATGTACGTCAGCCAGAAGTTAAAGAAGAGAAACCAGAATTCGATCCTATCTTACTGCGCCCAGTTGACGATCTGGAATTGACTGTCCGCTCTGCTAACTGCCTCAAAGCAGAAGCTATCCACTACATCGGTGATCTGGTACAGCGTACAGAAGTTGAGTTGCTTAAAACTCCGAACCTTGGTAAGAAATCTCTTACTGAAATTAAGGACGTCTTGGCATCTCGTGGTCTTTCTCTGGGCATGCGCTTAGAAAATTGGCCACCAGCTAGTATTGCTGATGATTAGGATCACAGGTTAAGGTTTTACTGAGAAGGATAAGGTCATGCGCCATCGTAAGAGTGGTCGTCAATTGAACCGCAACAGCAGCCACCGCCAAGCTATGTTCCGTAACATGGCAGGTTCTTTAGTTCGTCATGAAATTATCAAGACGACTCTGCCTAAAGCGAAAGAACTGCGTCGCGTCGTTGAGCCGCTGATTACTCTTGCCAAGACCGACAGCGTAGCTAATCGTCGTCTGGCATTCGCACGTACTCGTGATAACGAGATCGTTGCAAAATTATTTAATGAACTGGGACCGCGTTTCGCAGCTCGTGCAGGTGGTTACACTCGTATTCTTAAGTGTGGCTTCCGTACAGGCGACAATGCTCCGATGGCTTACATCGAGCTTGTTGACCGTGCTGTTGAGTCTCAAGAAGCAGCTGCAGAGTAATCTGTAATTGCTTTCAAGAAAACCGGGTGTATTGCCCGGTTTTTTTGTACCTGCTATTCTAACCCTCCAAATTAATTCTTTTCCATCCTTGAAATTTTATTTTCTATCCATACTTATAGGCATAAGCAAATGAGCATGTATAAGATAGGTCAAATAGCTAAGTTGGCAGATGTAACACCAGATACAATCCGTTTTTATGAAAAACAGGGTTTGATGGGGCACAAAACGAGAACGGAAGGTGGCTACCGGTTGTTTACGGAGCAAGATTTACAGCGCTTACGTTTTATCCGTTATGCTAAGCAGTTAGGGTTTACACTTGAAGCGATTACTGAGTTATTATCGATCCGTGTTGATCCCGAACACCACACTTGTCAGGAATCAAAAAATATTGTTGATATCAGACTGATTGAAGTAGAAAAGAAGATCCAAGAACTGATCATTATGAGAGACTCATTGAAAACCTTGAGTTCAGCATGTTGTGGTGATGAGCATGCATCGACATACTGTTCTATCATGGAGATTTTAGAAAAAGGCGCATCAAAAATTTATTAATTTAAAACTGATTACGAAGGTAGATTATGAATAAGTATCAGCATAAACGTGGTGAGATTAAAGATAATGCTATTGAGGCTCTGTTACATGACCCTCTATTTCGCCAGAGGATTGAGAAGAATAAGAAAGGAAAAGGAAGCTATACAAGAAAAGGAAAAGCGAATAAGGTAGGTAACTGGGAGGCCAGTGGTAATCGGTTAATAAACTTATTACCACTGGCCTTTTAGTTATTTTTTATTTTGTTCTTTTAGCAAATCACGAATTTCGGACAATAAAACTTCTTCTGTAGTTGGCGCAGCAGGCTCTGCTGGTGCAGCATCTTCTTTTTCACGACGTACTTTATTCATTACCTTGATTGCCATAAAAATAGCAAATGCGACAATCACAAAATCAAAAACAGTTTGGATAAACATCCCATAATTCATCACTACGGCAGGGACACTCCCTTCCGCCTCTCGAAGTACAAGGCTGAATTGTTTAAAATCTACGCCACCAATGATTAATCCTAGTGGGGGCATGATCACATCGGCGACTAATGAAGAAACGATTTTACCAAATGCAGCACCAATAATAATACCGATTGCCATGTCCATAACGTTGCCTTTCATGGCAAACTCGCGGAACTCTTTTAAAAAACTCATTACGACCTCTTCCCTTTATTAACTAAATGATTAAATGCGTGGAACCACGTATCAAAATTATAGTATCTAGAATTATTAAGCTGCAAATTTTTACTATTTATTTTAGATAATTATAAAAAGAACGGACTTGGCTGGAACAACTTTTCCACATCCGGCACATATTTTTTATCGGTAATAAACATAATGACATGGTCACCTTGCTCGATAATATGGTAATCGCTAGCAATGATGACTTCTTCCTCCCTTACGATGGCACCAATAATTGTGCCTGGAGGAAGTTTAATTTCTGATATTTTTTTACCTACCACTTTTGATGTGTTCTCATCACCGTGGGCGATCGCCTCAATAGCCTCTGCAACTCCTCGGCGTAACGATGAAACACTGACAATATCCGCTTTTCGGACGTGACCAAGTAAAGCTGAAATAGTAGCTTGCTGTGGTGATACTGCAATATCAATGACACCGCCTTGAACTAATTCAACATAGGCAGACCGTTGAATTAATACCATGGCTTTTTTGGCTCCCATTTTTTTCGCAAGCATAGCAGACATGATATTTGCTTCATCATCATTGGTAAGTGCAATAAATACATCCATTTGTTCAATATGTTCTTCAGTGAGCAATTCCTGATCTGAGGCATCACCATAAAAAACAATCGTGTCATGGAGCAACTCCGCTAATTCAGTTGCTCTTTCCTGATTACGCTCAATCAGTTTAACACTATAGTCTTTTTCCAATCGCTTCGCTAAGCCGGCACCTACGTTACCACCCCCAACAATCATTAAACGCTTGTATGGCTTTTCTAATCGTTGGAGCTCACTCATTACTGCTCTAATATGTTGAGTAGAGGCAACAAAGAAAACTTCATCACCCGCTTCAATAATAGTGGAACCCTGAGGGCGAATCGGTCTATCTTGGCGGAATATTGCGACAACGCGAGTATCAATGTGTGGCATGTGCTCACGTAAGCTAGATAATGCATTGCCTACTAGAGAACCCCCATAGTAGGCTTTTACAGCCACTATGCTCACTTTACCTTCGGCAAAATTAACGACCTGTAGAGCTCCCGGATATTGGATAAGTTTATAGATATACTCGATAACCAGCTGTTCTGGTGATATCAGATAATCAATAGGGATTTGCTCTGCCAAAAACAGTTTGTCAGCTTCACGGATATATTCGGTTGCACGAATACGCGCGATTTTATTTGGCGTATTAAATAGGCTATAAGCGATTTGGCAAGCAACCATGTTGGTTTCATCCGAGTTAGTCACTGCAACTAACATATCCGCATCTTCAGCTCCAGCATCTCTAAGAACTCGGGGATGGGATCCATGCCCATTAACTACGCGCAGATCAAACTGATCCTGTAGCTGACGCAAGCGATCGGCGTTGGTATCAACAACGGTAATATCGTTATTTTCATCCACTAAGTTTTCAGCGAGTGTCCCACCGACTTGCCCTGCACCTAGAATAATGATCTTCATAGCATCTTCCTATCTCAGAGTCTTTGGTTAAATATTACTGTACGTGCTTGAATAAGCGGGCGTAAAAGAAGCCATCGCCCCCAGTTGCGCTTGGCAATATTTGTAAGCCTAATTCTGTACCATCATTAATACTTGCATCAGTATGTTTAGAAAGGAAATTCTTAATCTGCAGGCTATTTTCTTCAGGCATAATGGAGCATGTGGCATACACTAATGTGCCGCCAGATTTTAAGTATGGCCATACAGCCTCTAAGATTTGAGCCTGTAACTGAGATAGCTCTTGAATATCTGAATCGCGTCTTAGCCATTTAATATCAGGGTGGCGTCTAATAACTCCTGTTGCAGAACACGGAGCATCAAGCAAAATACGATCAAATTGTTGACCTTTCGTCCACTCTTCAGGTTTCGTACCATCCCCTTGAATAACAATAGCTTGTTGCTTTAATCTTTGCAGATTTTCTTTCACTCGTTTGAGTCGTGACTCATCAATATCTACGGCGAGAACATGGGCTTTAGGAGCAAGCTCTAAAATATGTGTTGTTTTTCCGCCCGGCGCTGCACATAAATCGAGAATATTTTCGCCATTAACGGGAGATAGTAATTCAGCACAGCCTTGTGCAGAAACGTCTTGCACTGTTGACCAGCCATCTTCAAAACCGGGTAAACAAGTCACGGGGGCTGCTTCTTCTAAGCGAATTGCATTTGGATGTGATGGGTGAAAGTGTGCTGTAATTTCCGCTTGTTCGAGTAACTCTAAATATTGTGTAGCTGTATGATGTTGAGAATTAACTCTCAACCACATGGGTGGACGTTGATTATTAGCATCAACGATATTTTCCCAGCTATCAGGGTAGGCAGTTTGAATGCGTTTTAATAACCAACTAGGATGTAAATATTGGCTATTGTTATTTTTATTGCGTTCTTCTAACTGAACTTGCTGACGCTGAAAAGATCGTAGTACTCCATTTATTAGGCCTTTCAACTGCGGGCGCTTTAATGCAACTGCACCATCCACGGTTTCTGCTAAAGCTGCATGTGCAGGGATACGTGTATAGAGTAATTGATAGATCCCAACCATGATGAGGTAATGCAAAGTTCTTTGCTTGCCTGTTAGTGGTTTCTCCATAAGCTGGCTAATAAACCATTCTAGCTTTGGTAGATAGCGTAAAACACCGAAGCAAATCTCTTGCAGTAGTGCTTTATCTTTATCATTAATATTACGTTGCAGATCAGGTAAAACGGTACTTAATGATTGTCCGTTATCTAAAACCTGACTAATGGCGGTCGCAGCGATACTACGCAAATTATATTTGTTTTTCATAATTGAAAGAGAGTCTATTAGTTATTTAAGTAGCATTACTGGATTCTGTATTTTCAGGTAATGCTACTAATATATTAGTCTAGCAATTGTTCAGGTATGAACCATTCGCGGCGGGAGTTAAGGATATCTTGCGCACTCATTGCTTTTTTACCTGGTGGCTGTAGCTGAGTAATATTTAATATCCCATTGCCAGTTGCCACATTGATGCCTTTTTTATCAGCACTGATGATAGTGCCTGGGGGCTGATTATGTGCTTGAGCGATGACTTCTGCTTGCCATACTTTGATTAATTGCTCTTGAACCATGAAATAGCTCATTGGCCAAGGATTAAAGGCACGAATACAGCGTTCAATGTGTTCAGCGGGTAGTTGCCAATCAATTCGCGCTTCATCTTTAGATAATTTTTCAGCGTAATTAGCGAGTGAATCGTCTTGTTTTTCTGGGGAACAATGCCCTGAAGAGAGTAAATCAACTGTATGAATAAGTGCTTTAGGCCCTGTAATCGCCAGCTTTTCATATAAAGTTGCACTCGTATCCTCAGCAGTAATCGGGCAAGTGGCTTTATATAACATATCTCCGGTATCAAGACCGGCATCCATCTGCATGATAGTAACACCAGTTTCATGGTCGCCTGCCCAAATAGATCGTTGAATTGGGGCGGCACCTCTCCAGCGTGGTAACAATGAACCATGGACATTCAAACAGCCTAAACGGGGAATATCCAAAACTGCTTGTGGCAGGATCAAACCATAAGCAACGACAATCATCAGATCAGCATTTTGATCTTTGATCCACTGTTGATTGTCTGAATCACGTAAAGTAACAGGCTGGAAAACCGGTATTCCATGCTCTTCCGCAAGGATCTTTACTGGGCTAGGTGTTAGTTTTTTGCCTCTACCTGCAGGTTTATCATGACGAGTTAATACACCAACAACATTATGATTGGTTTCTAACAATGCGGCCAAATGTTTAGCTGCGAAATCAGGCGTACCTGCAAAAATAATTCTTAATGGTTCTGACACGATCCTTTCCCATTTATAGTAATAAAGAATAGCTTCTTATTAAATCAACGATTTTTAGCTTCTTTAGCTTCTTTAGCTCTTAGTCTATCAAGTTTTTCTACTTTCTGGCGGATACGCTGACGCTTCAACGGTGATAAGTAATCAACGAACAGTTTTCCAACTAAATGGTCCATTTCATGTTGAATACAGATAGCCAGTAGACCATCAGCTTCAAGTTCAAATGATGCACCATTATAATCAAGAGCACGAACTTTCACTTTCTCCGCTCTTGGTACAAATCCTAGCTGTTCAGGGACTGATAGGCAGCCTTCTTCTATACCTGTTTCGCCTTCTTTATTAAGAAGTTCAGGATTGATAAGTACAAGGCGCTCGTTACGTGATTCAGAAACGTCAATAACGATGATACGCTGGTGGATATCCACTTGCGTTGCTGCGAGCCCAATACCTTCTTCGTCATACATCGTATCGAACATATCATCAATAATACGCTGGATAGATGCATCAACTTTTTCAACTGGTTTTGCAACGGTGCGAAGGCGCTCGTCTGGATAATGTAACACGTTTAAGACTGACATAAATTTTTCGAGTAGTTTCCAAAATTTGAAAGGTAATTACCGTCTATTCTAGACATTTATCAGTCATATTGACAGTATTGGTTATGATTTGTTCGTTTCCAAATGTGCTAACTTATCTGTCAGGAAGACAAAATGAATGAACAGGAAATATGGCTAAGACTTTCGCAAGTTAGCCGAGTTGGGATAAAAACAGCGCCAAAGATAGTATCTCTATTAAAACAAGTGGATAAAATAAATCATACAGTCTTAAAAGCCTGTGGGTTGAATGAAATGCAGCGATTGCAATTCCTAAATGTCTCTCTAAAGCGAATTGAGTCAACTCTAAAATGGTTAGAAGTCAAAGAAAACCAATTAATTACATTTTTAGATGTGCAATATCCTTTTTTATTAAAGCAGATATATAACCCACCTTTATTGCTTTTTGTGTCGGGACGAAGTGAATTATTATCTGAAAAACAAATTGCCATCATAGGAAGTCGGCAAGTCACTGAATATGGTAAAAAATGGACAGAAGCATTTGTTAGAAAATTTATCGATTATAATTTGGTGATCACTAGCGGCTTAGCATTAGGTATTGATGGTATCAGTCATAGAACCGCGATAGAAAACCAAGGGAAAACAGTCGCAGTATTAGGAAGTGGGCTTTCCCATATCTACCCGAAACAACACTTTGATTTAGCTGAACGAATTAGGTCTGAAGGGGTATTAGTTTCAGAGTATTTGCCTGATGCTCCTCCATTAGCAAAACAGTTTCCTCGAAGAAACCGTATCATTAGTGGGCTAAGCAAAGCGATATTGGTTATTGAAGCTGGTATGAAAAGTGGGTCGTTGATTACAGCCCGATATGCAATTGAACAAAATCGGGAGCTATTTACACTACCAGCGCCATTAGGTAACTCAGCATTTAGCGGTAATCATTGGTTGATACAGCAAGGGGCATACCTGCTGGTCGAGCCGGAGGACATATTACTACATCTGGAATGTTCACCAAATTGGATACAATCGGAATTACAGATTGAAACCTCTGTGAAGCCAGAGTTAAATCTGACAGAAAGTCGGATTTTAAGTATGGTAGGATACCAATCGACCCCTATAGATATCATCGCTGCTGAATTACAGTTACCTATAACTCAAGTGATCTCAGTCTTAACTGAATTAGAGATCAATGGCGTGATTATATCAGTGGCTGGTGGGTATATCAGAGTAAACTAGTCGTTGAAGATCAGAGTGGATTAAACAGAAATATGTCGAAGCAATTGCCTTTTGATACAGATAAAAATGAATACTGTCCTGAATGTAACTCTTTGCTGGTTATTCGTAACGGAGCTCATGGGCCTTTTTTAGCATGCTCTGGTTACCCTCAATGTCATTATATTAAGCCATTAAGAGCAGTTGCTGAGACTCACATTGTCAAAGTATTGGAAGGTCAAAGCTGTCCTAAATGCGGGTATGATTTGGTATTAAAACAAGGGCGTTTTGGGATGTTTATTGGCTGTAGCCACTATCCTGAATGTGAACATACAGAACTCATCGATAAACCGGATGAAACTAAGGTTCCTTGTCCTCAATGCCAAACAGGCAATTTGCTACAAAGAAAATCCCGTTTCGGTAAAACTTTTTATGCTTGCGATAACTATCCTAACTGTCAGTTTATCCTGAATAATAAGCCTGTAGTGGGAAAATGTCAGTCTTGTGAATACCCATTACTTATGGAAAAAAAGGTTGGACAGGGAGTAAGATTGTTCTGTGCGAGCAAACGCTGCGGTAAGTTACAAGAATAATTATGAGTTAAAACTATGCAAAATCAATCTACACCTGCAATTAAAAATATCATTGAAGCACTGAAACAACAACAAGTTATCGCATATCCAACAGAGGCCGTTTTTGGCTTAGGCTGTGATCCTGATAGTGAAGCTGCAGTAAATAAATTACTTGAATTGAAGCAGCGCCCTTGGGAAAAAGGGTTAATTTTGATTGCTGATAATTATGAACAGCTCAAAAGTTATGTCGATGACAGTAAACTTAATGAACAACAGCGCCAAGCGATGTTTTCAACATGGCCAGGGCCTGTGACTTGGGTGATCCCTGCTAAGAAAACGACCCCAAAATGGCTAACTGGTCAGTTTGATACTTTAGCTGTTCGTGTCACAAATCATGAATTAGTGAAAGCCCTTTGCAGCGAATATGGCAAACCAATCGTGTCAACGAGTGCAAACTTGAGTGGATTAGAGCCGTGTCGAACTACAGAAGAAGTGATTGAGCAGTTTAAAGAAATGATCCCTGTTCTTGATGGGGTTGTTGGTGGAAGATTAAATCCATCAGAAATTCGGGATGTCATGACTGGGCAATTATATCGTAAAGGATAATGATTAATGGGAATGTTTGCAGTTTTTGGTAACCCGATTCAGCACAGTAAATCACCTTCAATACATCAAATGTTTGCCAAACAGACAGGCATTGATCTTGAATACCAGAAAATACTTTCACCTGTTGAAGATTTCGAAGCCTATTTATCAGATTTCTTCGAAAAAGGCGGGCAGGGTGCAAACATTACATTGCCGTTTAAAGAAAGGGCTTTTCAATTTGTCTCAGAGTTGACTGAGAGAGCTCAGACCTGTGGTGCTGTAAACACGATTAGAAAGCTCGATAATCACCGCTTATTGGGTGACAATACTGATGGTGTGGGGTTGTTGCTTGATTTACAGCGCCTTGGGTTTATCTCGCCGTCAAGCAAAATATTGGTTATTGGAGCTGGTGGCGCAACTCGTGGCGCTCTATTGCCTTTACTTGAATACGGCTGTGATATTACGTTGACTAACCGAACCTTTATAAAAGCAGAATCTTTAGCCCACCAATTTTCGGTTATTGGAAAAATACAGAGTAGACCAATGGATCAGCTTACTTCAGTAGAATTTGATCTGATCATTAATGGTACTTCTTCAGGAGTGACTGGTGAGATTCCTAAAATCAGCCCTGAACTATTTTCTCAACAGACCGCATGCTATGACATGTTTTATCAACGAGGTTTAACACCTTTTTTGTCATTTGCTAAGCAGTATCAAGTGAATAAGCTAGCTGATGGCTTAGGTATGCTGGTTGGGCAAGCTGCATTTGCCTTTAAACTTTGGCATGGGGTGATACCTGAGATTGAACCAGTATTAAAAGAGTTAAAAAAGGAACTTGAATAATGAATCAGGCGATTCAATTTCCAGATAGGGAAGAGTGGGACTTGGCTATTAATAAGGTACGTTTCCCTGTTTTAGTCAATGGACTACTTTCAGAGTGCGTTGTTTCACAATCCCTACTAATCAAACGATATGGCCAGAATGAAACGCCACTGGCGCTTTTTCAACATTATCGTTGGGATATAGAAGAAGAGCTCGAGGCCTTGATTGAACAAGGACTCGATAATGAAAATGGCTTCTATGAATTGCTGGACGATAAATAATTATTTTTCCACTCAACATAATTATTAGCTGAATAACGTAAATGACTAAGTTCAGCTTCGGTGAGTTTTCGAATCGCTTTGGCTGGACTTCCCATATATAAGTAACCGGACTCTAGCCTTTTTCCCTGAGTGACGAGGCTGTTAGCACCGATCACGACATCATCTTCAATAATAGCCCCATCTATCACGATAGCTCCCATACCGACGAGAACCCGATTACCTATCGTGCATCCGTGCAGCATGACTTTATGTCCAACAGTGACATCTTCCCCAATGATTAATGGATTTCCATCAGGATTGCTGGTGGACTTATGGGTGACATGTAGCACGGAGCCATCCTGAATATTTGTTCGTGCACCTATAGAGATATAATTCACATCACCACGTAGGACTGATAGTGGCCAGATGCTGACATCTTCGGCCAAGCGAACATCTCCAATGACTACAGAAGATGGATCAATAAAAACATTTGCAGCAACAGAAGGGAAGGTTTCTAAATAAGGTCTTAAAAATGTATTCATATTCGTAGCCATAAAACGTAGATGGATATAAAGGTAGCTATAAGGAAGCTCTTAATTAAGAATCAAATAATTAAGAGGGGGCAGTAAGAATAGAATTATACGACAAAACAGCTGTTTTTATAACCATAGTGATAGTAAAAAAAGCATAATGATGAAATTATCTGCAAACGATATTTTTTTTAAAAAAAAAGGTTGTGTAATTTTTCGAGCTCCCTATAATGCGCATCCGTTGTCACGACAAACCGGTTCGAAGAAAACCTCGAAGCCCCGTGATAACAGAGGTGAAGAAAGAAAATAGTTGAAAATAATCGCTTGACTTTCTAAATAAAAAACGTAGTATACGACACCTCGCGACAACGACCTAAAGTCGAAAATCGAAAGATTAAGTCGCACCGCTCTTTAACAATTTATCAGACAATCTGTGTGGGCACTCACAGGACACTATCAAAAAAATATTTGATTTTAAGTCTTGAAGAGTGACTAACACGTTAATTCATATATATGAACTAATAGGTAATTTGGTTTCTTCGGAAATCAAACGACAGTAACATTCTTTGAGCATCAAGCTTTTTAATTGAAGAGTTTGATCATGGCTCAGATTGAACGCTGGCGGCAGGCCTAACACATGCAAGTCGAGCGGTAACAGGGGAAGCTTGCTTCTCGCTGACGAGCGGCGGACGGGTGAGTAATGTATGGGGATCTGCCCGATAGAGGGGGATAACTACTGGAAACGGTAGCTAATACCGCATAATCTCTCAGGAGCAAAGCAGGGGAACTTCGGTCCTTGCGCTATCGGATGAACCCATATGGGATTAGCTAGTTGGTGAGGTAATGGCTCACCAAGGCGACGATCCCTAGCTGGTCTGAGAGGATGATCAGCCACACTGGGACTGAGACACGGCCCAGACTCCTACGGGAGGCAGCAGTGGGGAATATTGCACAATGGGCGCAAGCCTGATGCAGCCATGCCGCGTGTATGAAGAAGGCCTTAGGGTTGTAAAGTACTTTCAGTTGGGAGGAAGGCGTTGATGCTAATATCATCAACGATTGACGTTACCAACAGAAGAAGCACCGGCTAACTCCGTGCCAGCAGCCGCGGTAATACGGAGGGTGCAAGCGTTAATCGGAATTACTGGGCGTAAAGCGCACGCAGGCGGTTGATTAAGTTAGATGTGAAATCCCCGGGCTTAACCTGGGAATGGCATCTAAAACTGGTCAGCTAGAGTCTTGTAGAGGGGGGTAGAATTCCATGTGTAGCGGTGAAATGCGTAGAGATGTGGAGGAATACCGGTGGCGAAGGCGGCCCCCTGGACAAAGACTGACGCTCAGGTGCGAAAGCGTGGGGAGCAAACAGGATTAGATACCCTGGTAGTCCACGCTGTAAACGATGTCGATTTGGAGGTTGTTCCCTTGAGGAGTGGCTTCCGGAGCTAACGCGTTAAATCGACCGCCTGGGGAGTACGGCCGCAAGGTTAAAACTCAAATGAATTGACGGGGGCCCGCACAAGCGGTGGAGCATGTGGTTTAATTCGATGCAACGCGAAGAACCTTACCTACTCTTGACATCCAGAGAATTTAGCAGAGATGCTTTAGTGCCTTCGGGAACTCTGAGACAGGTGCTGCATGGCTGTCGTCAGCTCGTGTTGTGAAATGTTGGGTTAAGTCCCGCAACGAGCGCAACCCTTATCCTTTGTTGCCAGCACGTAATGGTGGGAACTCAAAGGAGACTGCCGGTGATAAACCGGAGGAAGGTGGGGATGACGTCAAGTCATCATGGCCCTTACGAGTAGGGCTACACACGTGCTACAATGGCGTATACAAAGAGAAGCGACCTCGCGAGAGCAAGCGGAACTCATAAAGTACGTCGTAGTCCGGATTGGAGTCTGCAACTCGACTCCATGAAGTCGGAATCGCTAGTAATCGTAGATCAGAATGCTACGGTGAATACGTTCCCGGGCCTTGTACACACCGCCCGTCACACCATGGGAGTGGGTTGCAAAAGAAGTAGGTAGCTTAACCTTCGGGAGGGCGCTTACCACTTTGTGATTCATGACTGGGGTGAAGTCGTAACAAGGTAACCGTAGGGGAACCTGCGGTTGGATCACCTCCTTACCATTGAAGTGTTTTTGTGAAGTGCTCACACAGATTGTCTGATAGAAAGTAGAGCAATAGGCTATACGTGGGAGAGCTATTCGAAAGAATGGGTCTTACACGAGATATGCAACAAAGTAATTTGTGCAGTATTTCGTGTCCCCTTCGTCTAGAGGCCTAGGACACCGCCCTTTCACGGCGGTAACAGGGGTTCGAATCCCCTAGGGGACGCCAATTGCGCCGATATCGAGTGAAAGACGATGTCCCCAATAATGATTAAGCCAATTACCTTGTAGTTGGTTTAACAATTATGCTCTTTAACAATCTGGAACAAGCTGAAAATTGAAAACAACGCACATTGTTTATCGCTTAAACAATGTGAGAGTCTCTCAAAAATCTCAACTTGAAGGTTTCATCAAAACGAACCGCAAGTGGCATGAGCGAGCAATCAGCAATTCAAGGCGGACAGCGCACAGCTAGCGCAACGTACATAAGTACGTGAGCATAGCGAGCACTGCCCAACACAGAATTGATGTCTGCGCAGCCATGACGCCGAAGCTCGTCTGATACGAAACATCTTCGGGTTGTGAGGTTAAGCGACTAAGCGTACACGGTGGATGCCTAGGCAATCAGAGGCGATGAAGGACGTGCTAATCTGCGAAAAGCGTCGGTAAGGTGATATGAACCGTTATAACCGACGATATCCGAATGGGGAAACCCAGTGCAATTCGTTGCACTATCGTTTGATGAATACATAGTCAAACGAGGCGAACCGAGGGAACTGAAACATCTCAGTACCTCGAGGAAAAGAAATCAACCGAGATTCCCCTAGTAGCGGCGAGCGAACGGGGAGCAGCCCAGAGTCTTAATCAGCATTAGCATCAGGAGAACGGTCTGGAAAGGCCGGCAGTAAAGGGTGATAGCCCCGTATCTGAAGATGTTAGTGTTGTGAACTCGACGAGTAGGGCGGGACACGTGTTATCCTGTCTGAATATGGGGGGACCATCCTCCAAGGCTAAATACTCCTGATTGACCGATAGTGAACCAGTACCGTGAGGGAAAGGCGAAAAGAACCCCGGCGAGGGGAGTGAAATAGAACCTGAAACCGTGTACGTACAAGCAGTGGGAGCCTTGATTTATCAGGGTGACTGCGTACCTTTTGTATAATGGGTCAGCGACTTATATTCTGTAGCAAGGTTAACCGTATAGGGGAGCCGTAGGGAAACCGAGTCTTAACTGGGCGAATAAGTTGCAGGGTATAGACCCGAAACCCGGTGATCTAGCCATGGGCAGGTTGAAGGTTGGGTAACACTAACTGGAGGACCGAACCGACTAATGTTGAAAAATTAGCGGATGACTTGTGGCTGGGGGTGAAAGGCCAATCAAACCGGGAGATAGCTGGTTCTCCCCGAAAGCTATTTAGGTAGCGCCTCGTGAACTCATCTTCGGGGGTAGAGCACTGTTTCGACTAGGGGGTCATCCCGACTTACCAACTCGATGCAAACTACGAATACCGAAGAATGTTATCACGGGAGACACACGGCGGGTGCTAACGTTCGTCGTGAAGAGGGAAACAACCCAGACCGCCAGCTAAGGTCCCAAAGTCATAGTTAAGTGGGAAACGAAGTGGGAAGGCTCAGACAGCCAGGATGTTGGCTTAGAAGCAGCCATCATTTAAAGAAAGCGTAATAGCTCACTGGTCGAGTCGGCCTGCGCGGAAGATGTAACGGGGCTAAACTATGCACCGAAGCTGCGGCAGCGATATGTAAATATTGTTGGGTAGGGGAGCGTTCTGTAAGCCTGTGAAGGTGTGCTGTGAGGCATGCTGGAGGTATCAGAAGTGCGAATGCTGACATAAGTAACGATAATGCGGGTGAAAAACCCGCACGCCGGAAGACCAAGGGTTCCTGTCCAACGTTAATCGGGGCAGGGTGAGTCGACCCCTAAGGCGAGGCAGAAATGCGTAGTCGATGGGCAACGGGTTAATATTCCCGTACTGGTGATAATTGCGATGGGGGGACGGAGAAGGTTAGGCTGGCCGGGCGACGGTTGTCCCGGTTTAAGGATGTAGGCAGGTGAATTAGGCAAATCCGGTTCACTATATGCTGAGGTCTGATGACGAGTCACTACGGTGGCGAAGTAGCTTATACCCCGCTTCCAGGAAAAGCCTCTAAGCTCTAGATTATCATTAATCGTACCCCAAACCGACACAGGTGGTCAGGTAGAGAATACTCAGGCGCTTGAGAGAACTCGGGTGAAGGAACTAGGCAAAATGGTGCCGTAACTTCGGGAGAAGGCACGCTGGCATTAGGTGAAATGGTTTACCCATGGAGCTGAAGCCAGTCGCAGATACCAGCTGGCTGCAACTGTTTATTAAAAACACAGCACTGTGCAAACACGAAAGTGGACGTATACGGTGTGACGCCTGCCCGGTGCTGGAAGGTTAATTGATGGGGTTATCCGTAAGGAGAAGCTCTTGATCGAAGCCCCAGTAAACGGCGGCCGTAACTATAACGGTCCTAAGGTAGCGAAATTCCTTGTCGGGTAAGTTCCGACCTGCACGAATGGCGTAATGATGGCCAGGCTGTCTCCACCCGAGACTCAGTGAAATTGAACTCGCTGTGAAGATGCAGTGTACCCGCGGCAAGACGGAAAGACCCCGTGAACCTTTACTATAGCTTGACACTGAACATTGAGCCTTGATGTGTAGGATAGGTGGGAGGCTTTGAAGCGTGGACGCCAGTCTGCGTGGAGCCAACCTTGAAATACCACCCTTTAATGTTTGATGTTCTAACGTCGCCCCGTTATCCGGGGTGCGGACAGTGTCTGGTGGGTAGTTTGACTGGGGCGGTCTCCTCCCAAAGAGTAACGGAGGAGCACGAAGGTTGGCTAAGCATGGTCGGACATCATGCGGTTAGTGCAAAGGCATAAGCCAGCTTGACTGCGAGAGTGACAGCTCGAGCAGGTACGAAAGTAGGTCTTAGTGATCCGGTGGTTCTGAATGGAAGGGCCATCGCTCAACGGATAAAAGGTACTCCGGGGATAACAGGCTGATACCGCCCAAGAGTTCATATCGACGGCGGTGTTTGGCACCTCGATGTCGGCTCATCACATCCTGGGGCTGAAGTAGGTCCCAAGGGTACGGCTGTTCGCCGTTTAAAGTGGTACGCGAGCTGGGTTTAGAACGTCGTGAGACAGTTCGGTCCCTATCTGCCGTGGGCGTTGGAAGATTGAAAGGGGCTGCTCCTAGTACGAGAGGACCGGAGTGGACGCACCACTGGTGTTCGGGTTGTCATGCCAATGGCATTGCCCGGTAGCTAAGTGCGGAAGAGATAACCGCTGAAAGCATCTAAGCGGGAAACTTGCCTTGAGATGAGTCTTCCCTGACTCTTTAAGGGTCCTAAAGGAACGTTTAAGACTAAGACGTTGATAGGTTGGGTGTGTAAGCGTAGCGATACGTTGAGCTAACCAATACTAATGAACCGTGAGGCTTAACCTGACAACACCGAAGGTGTTTTAGAGATTGAGAGATTAAGTTGATTCAATAGCGAGTGAGAAGCCGAAAGGTGAAGGACACAGCAGCTTGTTCAGGATTGATATTCTGGTTTAAGAAAAAACTTAAACGGGAATAAACAGAATTTGTCTGGCGGCAATAGCGCGGTGGTCCCACCTGACCCCATGCCGAACTCAGTAGTGAAACGCCGTAGCGCCGATGGTAGTGTGGGGTCTCCCCATGTGAGAGTAGGGAACTGCCAGACATTAATTTAAAGCTTATTGCGAAGCGATAAGTTGCCGAAAGGCAAAAGAATAAGTGGAGCGGTAGTTCAGTTGGTTAGAATACCTGCCTGTCACGCAGGGGGTCGCGGGTTCGAGTCCCGTCCGTTCCGCCACTTAATTTAGGGGCGTAGTTCAATTGGTAGAGCACCGGTCTCCAAAACCGGGTGTTGGGAGTTCGAGTCTCTCCGCCCCTGCCAGTTACCAATTAAGTAATAATAAAAGAAGTATCTATTGATAACCCGATTATATTAATCGGGTTTTTCTTTTTCCAGCCCTTAAATTTTTTCCTAACTGTAAGATTTCTTAGCATTTATCCTATCTACCTATCTACCTATCTACCTATCTACCTATCTACCTATCTACCTATCTACCTATCTACCTATCTACCTATCTTTAAATATCCCATCTAAGCGATAACTTTTTATAATAAAAAAGGGCGATAGTTCGCCCTGTTTTTGAATTCTCTAATGTCTATTGGGTGTTTGGTATTGGAGTTTTAATAAGTTGATTAATTAGAACTTGCTGATCATTTTTTTTCAGCCAAATTGCATATAAAGGCTTAGTAATAACGTTATTTGAGAGTGTTTTTAACGTTGGATAATGTTGGAGCCAATGTGTTGGTAAAAATGCCGCTGAAAGCGATACAGGCAATAATTGACGCGTAATTTCTGCGGACGTCGTAATCATTACAGGGGAATCATCTTGAAGTAGCGTTGGTTCATTCTTGGGATGAAAATCAGCTCCCCATTCTAACTTGATAAAATTATATTGGGTAAGGGCTATGTTCTTTTGGGAGGCCATTAATTGAAGTTGAATAGAACCAATGATGGTACTTTCAAATTCATCCATTTTTGGTGGTTCGATCGCTATCAGTAAGTCTAGCTCTCTAGAATGTAGTTGTTTTACGAGTGATTGACGTGTGGATACGCGGGCTTCTAATCGTAGTTCATCATGCTGGCTATATAGAACCTCCAACCAGCCAGTGAGATAACTTTCCCATAATGATGAAGTAGCTCCAATGGACAGTTCTGTATGTTGGGATGCGTGTGTTATCTCTTTTTTGGCTTGAAGCCATGTATTCATTAGAGATTCAGCATAGGGAACTAAACGTTCTCCAGCAGCAGTTAAACGAATATTATTACGGTGTCGTGTGAATAGGCTTGTGCCTAATTGTGTTTCTAACTGTCTGATACGAAAGCTAACGGCAGACTGGGTTAAGTAGAGAGATTCTGCGGCTCTGCCGAAGTGTCTGGTTCTACTGACTTCTAAAAAAGTTCTTAATAACTCGCTGTCCACACGTATCTCCAATAATTTTTGTCGTGATGATTCAAATGTTTTGTTTTACAGATTGTCAATGCTGTCTAATACTCCGCGCCATATAGAGTTGACCGTAATCAGTTAGGAGTGTGTCAGATGGCAGATAGCTTCATCACGACTAATCGTTTTTTTGATAATAAACATTACCCACGTGGCTTTTCTCGTCATGGTGATTTCACCATCAAAGAAGCTCAGTTGCTAGAACGTCATGGTCAAGCTTTCAATGAGCTTGATACAGGAAAACGCGCAGCGCAAACAGAAGAAGAAAAATTATTCGTCGCTGTTTGCCGTGGAGAGCGCGAGCCTACAACCCTTGAAGAAAAGGTATGGGTGAAATATTCTAGCAGAATTAATCGTCCGAAGCGCTTCCACACACTATCAGGTGGTAAGCCACAGATAGATCCATCAGAAGACTATACCGATACGGATGATTAATTTCATTAGTATTAAAACAGTATAAGCATTAAAACAAATAGGGACTTAGGTCCCTTTTGTTGTTTATGTCTAATCATTAACTTTTGCCTTAATTCCTTCAGCTTACTTGTTTTTGCAAATGAAGCAATAACTTATCCATTGCCCGATACCCTAGTGCCTCTAGTAAATGCTCCCGTTGTATATTCGGTGAATAACTAAGATCTGCAATTGTTCGCGAAACTCTAAGAATCCTGTGCCAAGCGCGGATAGATAGCCCTAGTTTAATAAGTGCATTTTCTAAAAATAGTGCATCTTCGGCAGTCAGTAGACAGGTTTTTGTTGTTTCACTTGCTGTTAGCTGACTATTAATTTTACCAGCTCGATTGATTTGTTGGTTTCTTGCTTCAATAACTCGTAAGCGAATTTGCTTGCTAGTTTCGCCTTGGTGCGTTTGTTGGCTTAAAGTACCTAGAGGGAGTAATGGGATCTCAATAGAGAGATCAAACCTGTCTAAGAATGGCCCTGAAACGCGTGATAAGTATCGTAGTACTTTCGCTGGAGAGGTACGACTCATTTCTCCTTGATAATGCCCTGTGGGACTGGGGTTAAGGGCTGCGATTAATTGGAAGTTAGCAGGGAAACAGATTTTAGCTTTTGCTCTTGAAATGACAATTTGATGAGATTCTAACGGTTCTCGTAAAGAGTCTAATATAGAGCGTGTGAATTCAGGCAATTCATCTAGAAACAATATACCGTGATGGGCGAGGGATATCTCTCCTGGCTTAGGTAATGAACCACCGCCAATCAAAGCGGTCATTGATGTATTGTGGTGAGGGCACCTAAATGGTCGTGTAGGCCACTTATCTATGGTTTCCATGGTTTGGCTAAGGCTATGTAATGCTGTGACTTCCAGTGCTTCTTGAGGCGTTAAGGACGGCAGTAAAGTTATCAATCGGTGGGCCAACATAGTTTTACCTGTACCGGGAGGACCTAGCAGTAATAAATTGTGCCCACCTGCAGCGCTGATTTCTAATGCTCGCTTTCCTTGCTCTTGACCTATGATATCGCGAATATCGTTTTCATGATCAGAGAGATAAGCATGTTGAATAACTTGTTGATTACTCGATAGTGTACTTTTTTGATGCAAGTAATGACAAAGTTCCAGTAAGGATGTGGCAAAACTGACGCTGCTATCAGCTAATAAACTGAGTTGATATTGATTATCTTTCGATAGAATTAATTGCCTGTTTTGGTTTATTGCTGCTTGAGCGGCAGGGATCCCACCGTTGACATAGCGTATATCTCCAGAGAGCGCTAATTCACCAAGAAACTCATGGCGTTCCAACAATTGATCAGGAATTTGTCCAGATGCCGCAAGTATTGCAATCGCAATAGCTAAATCATAACGACCACTTTCCTTAGGTAAATCTGCTGGCGCTAAATTTACCGTCATCTTTTTTACGGGATATTCAAAACCGCTATTAACCATAGCACTCCGCACCCTATCTCGCGCTTCTTTAACTGCAGTTTCTGGTAATCCAACTAGAGTTAATCCTGGTAGTCCATTACTAATATGGGCTTCAACAGTCACAAGTGGAGCGTCTAATCCAATAGATGCTCGAGTGTAAACAATCGCTAATGTCATAAATCACCTCTTTGATTGACTAGCATAATATTCTGTTGTGAATCAGGCGTATTTCTCTATTGTTATTTTGATATTTGCGAAGCAACTCGATAATTAAATTGTTTAATTGCATGGGTGTTTCATTTTTTCTCGATGCACTTTGAAGCCTTTAATTTAGCTAGTTACATTCATTTTGTTTTTTGAATAACAATAGTTTCAACAGCAAATTTGTTAAGTGAGGTTAATTTTTTGGATAGGCTTGATGGCGTACATTTCGCTAAATCAGAGATAGAGAATTGAGCTAAATCATGGGTAAATGTTATTGCTAATCGCTAGGTTTTTGCTTTATTAATAGTTGTTTAGTCTGATTTTATTGTAATTCATTGAATTTAAATGAAATAAAAAACCTGATCATTTAAAAAATAAATAAGAGTTGTCAAAGTAATTTTAAAATGATAGTTCTTTAATAAAGATAACGATTAAAGTTGAAAAGATTAAACACATGAACAAATTCATCCAAGTGATTAGCCTAATTATTAGCGTGGTGGTGATTATTATCCCACCGTGCGGGGCTGCACTTGGACGACGAAGGCTGAAATAATAGCTAAATCTTACGAGAACCCCGCACCGAAAGGCGCGGGGTTTTTTTTGACACAAAATTTATACAAACCAACAAAAACAATAAAAACACAATAAATACAAGCAAATAAACAAAGGCAGATAGGTGATAAACATGAACGGAGCACAGTGGTTAGTTCAAGCATTAAGGACACAAGGCGTTGATACTGTTTTTGGATATCCAGGTGGCGCTATCATGCCTGTTTATGACGCTTTATACGATGGTGGAGTGGAACACTTGCTCTGTCGCCATGAGCAAGGCGCAGTTATCGCCGCCATCGGCTATGCTCGTTCAACAGGAAAAACAGGTGTTTGCATTGCGACTTCTGGTCCTGGAGCAACAAACGTGATTACAGGGCTGGCTGACGCATTGCTCGACTCTGTCCCTGTTGTTGCTATCACAGGGCAGGTAGCATCAGAGTTTATTGGTACAGATGCCTTTCAGGAAATTGATGTTTTAGGGTTATCTTTGGCCTGTACGAAACATAGTTTTTTGGTGGAATCCATAGAGGATTTACCTCGTATTCTTGCTGAAGCTTTCGCAATCGCAAATAGTGGACGTCCCGGACCAGTACTGATTGATATTCCGAAAGATATTCAGCTGCAACATGCAGATTTATCCCCCTATTTAATGCCTGTAAAGCAACAAGACTCGACTTCTGAGGATGCAATCCAACAAGCAAGAACGCTGTTGGAGCAGTCAGAAAAACCGATGTTATACATTGGTGGCGGAGTCGGAATGTCAGGGGCTGTAACTGAATTAAGAGCCTTTATAGAACAGACAAAGATCCCGTCAGTTGTCACCTTGAAAGGTTTAGGCGCAGTACATCCAGCAGATAAAAACTATCTAGGGATGTTGGGGATGCACGGTACAAAAGCGGCCAATATTTCAGTGCAACGCTGTGATTTACTCATCGCAGTTGGTGCTCGCTTTGACGATAGAGTCACCGGTAAATTAAACACTTTTGCTCCGAATGCGAAAGTTATACATATCGATATCGACCACGTTGAATTGGATAAATTACGTCAAACCCATGTCGCTCTATTGGGTGATGCGAAAGCGTTATTACCTCAATTGATGGTGACAAAAAATATCACGAGTTGGCAGAAAGAAATTCAACAGCTCAAGCAGGAGTTTGGTTGGCGTTATGACCACCCTGGTGAACCAATCTACGCCCCATTATTGCTGAAACAACTGTCAGACAAAATGAAACCCAATACCGTTGTCACAACAGACGTTGGTCAACACCAAATGTGGTCTGCCCAACATATTGTTGTTGATGGACCAGAGAATTTTTTAACGTCAAGCGGGTTAGGAACGATGGGTTTTGGGATCCCCGCAGCGGTGGGGGCTCAAGTCGCTCGCCCCGAAGATACTGTTGTTTGTGTATCTGGCGATGGCTCTTTCATGATGAACGTGCAAGAGCTGGGAACGATTAAACGCAAACAGTTACCCGTTAAGATTTTATTGTTAGATAACCAACGATTAGGGATGGTTCGTCAATGGCAAGAGCTGTTTTTTGAGCAACGCTACAGTGAAACCATTTTGACTGACAACCCAGACTTTGTTGCATTAGCGAACGCTTTTGGCATTAAAGGTCGCCGTATTACATGTAAATCAGAAGTGAACGCAGCACTCGATGAGTTACTGACAAGTGAGGGCGCGTTTTTATTACAGGTATCAATTAATGAATTAGAAAATGTCTGGCCATTGGTTCCACCAGGGGCTAGTAACGAAAAAATGATGGAGAAACCGTTATGATGCAGCATCAACTCTCGATATTAGCCCGTTTCCGCCCCGAGGTTTTAGAGCGTATTTTGCGAGTGACTCGCCATCGTGGATTTCGGATTAGTTCTATGAATGTGGATCAATTATCAGATAGTGATAATGTAAGTATCGAACTGACTGTCAGCAGCCAGAGACCGTTGGCACAGTTATGTGCACAATTAACGAAGTTGGCTGACATCACTGAAGTTGAAATAAAACAACAAGAATCGCGACTATTACGCACACAAAGTGCAATGTAAGGAATAGATAAAATGACTAAGAAAGCTGACTTTATTTGGTTTAACGGTGAAATGACGCCATGGGCAGATGCTAAAGTTCATGTGATGTCTCATGCCCTGCATTACGGTACTTCCGTATTTGAAGGTGTCCGTTGCTATGATTCACACAAGGGACCTGTTGTTTTCCGCCATCGTGAACATATGCAGCGTTTACATGATTCTGCGAAAATTTACCGTATGCCAGTCAGCTACAGCGTCGATGAGTTAATGGAAGCTTGTCGTGCAACTTTACGTAAAAATAACTTAGTCAGCGCCTATATTCGCCCATTAGTTTTCATTGGTGATGTGGGCATGGGCGTGAACCCACCGGATGGTTACAGTACTGATGTCATTTTAGCCGCATTCCCATGGGGAGCATATTTAGGTGAAGAAGCATTAGACCAAGGAATTGATGCAATGGTTTCTTCATGGAATCGTGTTGCACCAAATACTATTCCTACTGGTGCTAAAGCCGGTGGTAACTACCTGTCTTCATTACTGGTTGGTAGCGAAGCGCGTCGTCATGGCTACCAAGAAGGTATCGCTCTGGATGTTCATGGTTATCTTTCTGAAGGGGCTGGCGAGAATATCTTTGAAGTGAAAGATGGCATTTTGTATACCCCGCCGTTTACTTCATCTGCCTTACCGGGGATCACCCGCGATGCTATTTTGACATTGGCGAAAGATATGGGGATCGAAGTACGTGAACAAACGCTATCTCGTGAATCTCTGTACTTAGCCGATGAAGTCTTTATGACTGGAACAGCGGCTGAAATCACCCCAGTTCGTAGTGTTGATGGTATCCAAGTTGGTATCGGTCGTTGTGGTCCTGTGACGAAGAAAATTCAGCAAGCATTCTTTGGTTTATTTAACGGTACAACAGAAGACAAATGGGGCTGGTTAGATCCAGTAAACCCTCAGTAACTAAATATTATAATTTACAGGCGGTCGTTCCCCGCCTGTTTTAAAACTCGGGAGTTAAGATATGCCTAAGTACCGTTCAGCAACAACCACTCATGGCCGTAATATGGCTGGTGCGCGAGCATTATGGCGCGCGACAGGTATGACCGATGATGATTTTGGTAAGCCAATTATTGCCGTTGTAAACTCATTTACTCAGTTTGTTCCGGGTCATGTGCATTTACGTGATTTAGGTAAACTCGTCGCAGAACAAATTGAACTAGCAGGCGGCGTAGCGAAAGAGTTTAACACTATTGCTGTGGATGATGGGATTGCGATGGGGCATGGCGGTATGCTGTATTCCTTACCTTCCCGAGAGCTAATTGCTGATTCTGTGGAATATATGGTGAATGCGCACTGTGCAGATGCCATGGTCTGTATCTCCAACTGTGACAAGATTACCCCAGGTATGTTAATGGCGTCCTTGCGCCTGAACATTCCCGTGATCTTTGTTTCCGGTGGGCCAATGGAAGCAGGAAAAACCAAGCTTTCAGATCAAATCATCAAGCTTGACCTTGTGGATGCGATGATCCAAGGTGCAAATCCAAATGTCAGTGATGAAGATAGTGAAAAAATTGAACGTTCAGCATGTCCAACATGTGGGTCATGCTCAGGGATGTTCACTGCGAATTCAATGAACTGTTTAACCGAGGCATTAGGTCTTTCTCAGCCAGGAAATGGTTCATTACTTGCGACTCACGCTGACCGTAAAACGTTATTTATCAATGCAGGTAAGCGAATTGTTGAGCTGACTAAACGTTATTATGAACAAAATGATGAAAGCGCATTACCACGTAATATCGCGACGAAAGCTGCATTTGAAAATGCGATGATATTAGATATCGCGATGGGTGGCTCCACAAATACCGTTCTGCATTTACTGGCAGCAGCACAAGAAGCGGAAGTGGATTTCACCATGGATGATATCGACCGCTTATCTCGCCAAGTCCCTCACTTATGTAAAGTTGCGCCAAGTACCCAAAAATATCATATGGAAGATGTACACCGTGCTGGTGGTGTGATTGGTATTCTTGGGGAGTTGAGCCGTGCAGGTTTGTTGAAGGAAGATGTGAAGAATATTTTAGGGCTGACGTTCCAAGAAACATTGGCTCAGTATGATGTGATGTTAACAAAAGATGAAGCCGTTAAATCTATGTTCTCAGCAGGCCCGGCTGGCATTCGTACCACTCAAGCATTTTCTCAGAATTGCCGTTGGCCATCGTTAGATACTGACCGTGAAAATGGCTGTATTCGTAACCTTGAGCATGCTTATAGCCTAGATGGTGGTTTGGCGGTACTTGCTGGAAATATCGCCGAAGATGGTTGCATCGTGAAAACGGCAGGGGTTGATGAAGGTAGCTTAACTTTCCGAGGGCCTGCGAAAGTGTTTGAAAGCCAAGATGATGCGGTAGAGGCTATCTTAGGTGGAAAAGTTGTCGCTGGTGATGTTGTTGTCATCCGTTATGAGGGCCCTAAAGGTGGGCCAGGTATGCAGGAAATGTTGTACCCAACTTCCTATCTGAAATCGATGGGATTAGGCAAGGATTGTGCACTGATCACTGATGGACGTTTCTCTGGAGGAAGTTCAGGTTTATCAATCGGGCATATCTCCCCTGAAGCGGCAAGTGGTGGATTACTGGCGCTGGTACAAGACGGGGATATTATCGATATCAATATTCCAAAACGTACTATGTCCCTAGATGTTGATGGCAGTGAGTTGGCAAAACGTCGTGAAGCGGAGTTAGCGCGTGGAGAGAAAGCTTATACTCCGCGTAATCGTCAGCGTGAGGTTTCTTTCGCTTTACGTGCTTATGCTTCTTTGGCGACGAGTGCGGATAAAGGCGCTGTACGCGATAAGTCTAAATTAGGAGGCTAATTGTGGCAGCCGCAAAACCATTACCTGAGGCACCGACAGGTGCCGACTATCTCAAGGCAGCACTTAGTGCGCCAGTTTATGAAGCGGCACAAGTGACGCCGCTTCAAGAAATGAGCAAGCTCTCTTCTCGTCTGGGTAATACGATTTTAGTCAAACGTGAAGATAGGCAGCCAGTTCATAGTTTTAAATTACGTGGCGCTTACGCCATGATTGCGGGCTTGACCGAAGAGCAAAAAGCCAAAGGTGTTGTCACTGCATCTGCCGGGAATCATGCGCAGGGCGTAGCGTTATCGGCTAATCGCGTCGGTATTAAAGCCAAAATTGTTATGCCAGTGGCAACTGCAGATATCAAAGTAGATGCTGTTCGTAGTTTTGGTGGAGAGGCCATTTTATACGGCGCAAATTTTGATGAAGCCAAAGCGCACGCAATTGAGATGGCAAAACGTGAAGGATATACCTTTGTGCCGCCGTTTGATCATCCGTCTGTGATAGCTGGTCAAGCGACTATTGCACTAGAACTTCTTCAACAGGATGCACACCTCGACCGTATTTTTGTGCCTGTTGGGGGCGGTGGATTGATTGCTGGTGTCGCTGTATTAATCAAGCAGTTGATGCCTGAAATTAAGATTATCGGTGTAGAAGCTGAAGATGCAGCTTGCCTAAAAGCCGCATTAGAAGCTGGTCATCCGGTTGATCTCCCTCGTGTTGGTTTATTTGCGGAAGGCGTTGCCGTGAAACGCATTGGCGACGAAACCTTTCGACTATGTCAGCAGTATGTCGATGATGTGATCACTGTTGATAGTGATGCAATTTGTGCGGCCCTGAAGGACATTTTTGAAGATGTGAGAGCGATTGCAGAGCCGTCGGGGGCATTAGCGCTGGCAGGACTGAAAAAATATGCTCAGCAACATAACATTAAAGGTGAAAGGCTGGCGCATATTCTGTCAGGCGCAAACATGAACTTCCATGGTTTACGTTATGTATCCGAGCGTTGCGAATTAGGTGAACAACGAGAAGCGCTGCTTGCGGTGACTATTCCTGAACAGAAAGGTAGTTTTTTGCGATTCTGCCAATTGCTTGGTAACCGCTCAATCACTGAGTTTAACTATCGTTATACAGATGCTGACCCAGAGCGTGCCTGCATCTTTGTGGGGGTTCGGTTAAATGGTGGTGAGCAAGAGCGTCATGACATCATTCAAGGGCTGCAGAATAATGGCTATGAAGTGGCTGATTTATCGGATGATGAAATGGCGAAGCTGCATGTGCGCTATATGATTGGTGGGCGACCATCGAAGCCATTGGATGAAAAACTGTATAGCTTTGAATTTCCTGAATCTCCGGGGGCGCTATTGAAGTTCCTAGAAACACTAGGAACTCACTGGAATATTACGCTATTTCATTATCGTAGTCACGGAACAGACTATGGGCGAGTGCTGGCGGCCTTTGAGCTTTCTGGTCCAGAAGTACGCTTTGATCGCCACCTTGATGCGCTAGGGTATGAATATCATGATGAGACAGGGAATCCATCCTTCCGTTTCTTTTTAGCGCCTCAAGATAGCAGAAAAACATTAGATTGAGTGTTCTGGGAGCAATTCCCAGAATGCTTTAATTAATGGTTCACTCAGGCGTTTGCTGAGAAGGCAAACGCCAAGTTCAAACGGTTCAACCATCGAAATATTATCGAGTTGAGATACACGGCTACGAACAGGCTCGGGACTATTATCGACGACGACACTCGGTATCAATGCGATACCGCAACCCAATGCCACCATTGATACAATCGCTTCATGACCCGAAACAGTCGCATAAATTACTGGGTTATGGATTCGATGACGCTTAAACCATAATTCAATACGTTTACGAGAAGGCCCATGCTCAGGAAGGATGAAAGGCACAGTAGACCAGTCAGGCTCCTCTTCAGTCACCATACTCCGTACTGCACAAGGCAGCGATGGGGCAATAAGTACAAGGGGAATTTCCCCAATTTTGGCGAATCGCACATTATCTGGCAATTTTTCAGGTTTACCTGCGATGCCTAAATCTGCCTCTTTGGTTTCGACTTTTTCAACGGCGTCTGCGGCATCGCCCGTGGTGAGCTTTATTTCAACGAGCGGGTGCAAAGCACGAAATTTATCAAGTACTTGAGGTAAATGACTATAAGCGGCGGTGACTGAGCAAAATAGGCGTAATTCACCGCTTAATGATGGACTTTGCTGGTTGAGGGCATGTTTTAGTTGCTGATATTGCAGCAGCGTTTGCTGGGCAAATTGTTTGAGATGCTCACCCGCTTGGGTTAGTTTCACTGAGCGGTTATCACGGATGAATAGAGGATGACCTAATTGGTCTTCTAAACGCTGAATTTGTCTGGATAGTGTGGACGGGCTGACATGCATGGCTTTTGACGTGCGACCAAAGTGGCAGCTTTCTGCTAAGTGTAAAAACAGTTGTAGATCACGAATATCCATTTTGCCCTCTGATGATGCCTTGATTATCGTTGCAAATATTGCAACATTATATTGTTAATATATCAATTTAAGCAATGCTCATCATCGCATATAGTAAATCCATAACTGCTCAATAATGAGCAACAGGTAACGAGGTTGCCTGATAATACGAACACAACAGAACACTGACCGAATAATGGAGTAAGACCATGACGAATTATTTTAATACATTGAATTTACGTGAGCAGTTAGCGCAATTAGGCAAGTGTCGTTTCATGAGACGCGAAGAATTTGCGGATGAAGCTAGCTATCTAAAAGGTAAAAAAATCGTCATCGTCGGTTGTGGTGCTCAAGGTCTAAACCAAGGTTTGAACATGCGCGATTCTGGCTTAGATATCGCTTATGCGCTGCGTCCAGAAGCAATCAACGAGAAACGTGCATCCTGGCGTAAAGCGACAGAAAACGGTTTCAAAGTTGGGACTTATGAAGAACTGATCCCTGAAGCAGATTTAGTTGTTAACTTAACGCCAGACAAACAACACTCTACCGTTGTTCGTGCGGTTCAGCCAATGATGAAGCAAGGTGCTGCCTTGGGTTATTCCCACGGTTTTAACATCGTTGAAGTCGGCGAAGAAATTCGTAAAGACATCACTGTTGTAATGGTTGCACCAAAATGCCCAGGTACCGAAGTTCGTGAAGAATATAAGCGTGGTTTCGGCGTTCCGACACTGATTGCTGTTCACCCTGAAAATGATCCGAAAGGTGAGGGTATGGCAATTGCAAAAGCATGGGCAGCAGCCACCGGCGGCCATCGTGCCGGTGTTCTGGAGTCTTCTTTCGTTGCTGAAGTTAAGTCTGACTTAATGGGCGAACAAACTATTCTGTGCGGTATGTTGCAGGCGGGTGCGTTACTGAGCTATGACAAAATGGTTGCTGATGGCGTAGAGCCGGGCTATGCAGGGAAATTAATTCAGTTTGGTTGGGAAACAATCACTGAAGCATTGAAGCAGGGCGGGATCACGTTGATGATGGACCGCTTGTCTAACCCAGCGAAAATCCGTGCTTATGCATTATCAGAACAACTGAAAACTATTTTAGCGCCACTGTTCCAAAAACATATGGATGACATTATTTCTGGTGAGTTTTCATCAACAATGATGGCTGACTGGGCGAACAATGATAAAAACCTGCTGACATGGCGTGAAGAGACTGGTAAATCGTCTTTTGAAAACTACCCTGAATTTGCGGGTAAAATCGCAGAACAAGAGTATTTCGACCACGGCGTTCTGTTAGTTGCGATGGTTAAAGCGGGTGTTGAGTTAGCGTTCGATACAATGTTAGAAGCTGGTATCTTAGAAGAGTCAGCATACTATGAATCGCTGCATGAGCTGCCACTGATTGCTAACACAATTGCACGTAAGCGTTTATATGAAATGAACGTTGTTATCTCTGATACTGCGGAATATGGTAACTATCTGTTCTCATTCGCAGCAGTTCCAATGCTGAAAGAGTTTATGACGAAGTTACAAGCGGGTGATTTAGCAAAACCAGTTGCAGACAATGGGACAGATAACGCGCAATTACGTGATATCAACGAAGCTATTCGTAATCATCCTATCGAGAAGATCGGTAAGACGTTACGGGGTTATATGACGGATATGAAGAAGATTTCTAGCGCACAATAATTTTTTGTCACTCTTTGCGTGATAGGCGCGTTGGCTTCACAAAGCTACCCTAGTCACATACTTTTGTATGCTCCTAGGGATAGTTTTGTTTGCCGCCTTCCTCTAACGCGAATAGTTTAGAAAAATGTATGGCTGTCACAGAAAATAGAAAATAGAAAATAGAAAGCAAACAAAACCACATCGCTCTGATGAATGATGTGGTTTTTTGTTTTTTATAAATAGGCAGGATCGTTGCTCAAGAGTTGGTTGGGTTTCTGCTACAATCTGTAGCGAATTCCTTTTTGAATAACTAAGTGATACAGAGAAACCATGCGATTAAATCCTAGCCAGCAACAGGCAGTTGAATATGTAGATGGTCCGTGCCTTGTTTTGGCAGGGGCAGGCTCGGGTAAAACACGGGTTATTACCAATAAAATTGCACATCTGATCCGCCATTGTGGTTATCAGCCTCGGCAGATTGCGGCGGTGACGTTTACCAATAAAGCCGCGCGTGAGATGAAAGAGCGTGTGGGGCAGACATTAGGTAAAAAAGAGGCACGAGGATTAATTATTTCCACATTCCATACCTTGGGATTGGAAATTATCAAACGTGAATATAAAGCGTTAGGGATCAAAGCCAATTTTTCTTTGTTTGATGACCAAGACCAAATGGCATTACTCAAAGAACTCACGTTTGATCTGCTTGAGGAAGATAAAGATCTTCTTCAACAGCTGATCTCTGCGATCTCAAATTGGAAAAACGATCTTATTTCTCCACAGCAAGTAGTTGGGCAGGCGAGAACTGAAAAAGAGCACCATTTTGCTGAGTGCTATCGTCGCTATGAGTTGCATTTAAAAAGCTGTAATGTCTTGGATTTTGATGACTTAATCAGTAAACCAACATTGCTGCTTTATCATAATGAAGAAGTCCGTGAGCGTTGGCAGCAAAAAATTCGTTATTTGCTGGTGGATGAATACCAAGATACCAACACCAGCCAGTATCAGTTAGTGAAATTACTCGTGGGTAGCCGCACCCGCTTTACCGTCGTTGGTGATGATGACCAGTCTATTTACTCTTGGCGTGGCGCAAGACCGCAAAACTTAGTGTTACTTAGCCAAGATTTTCCAAAACTGAATGTGATTAAACTGGAGCAAAATTACCGCTCATCAGGCCGTATTTTGAAAGCGGCCAACATTTTGATCGCCAATAACCCTCATGTCTTCGAGAAAAAATTATTTTCTGAATTGGGTTATGGAGCGCCATTAAAGGTGCTGACAGCCAATAATGAAGACCATGAAGCGGAACGCGTGATTGGTGAATTAATTGCCCACCACTTTATTAATAAAACTCAATATAAAGACTATGCGATTTTGTATCGGGGCAATCATCAGTCGCGTATTTTTGAAAAAATGCTGATGCAAAACCGCATTCCTTACCGAATTTCGGGGGGGACATCGTTTTTTTCACGTCCTGAAATTAAAGATCTTTTAGCTTATTTGAGGGTGCTGACTAACCCTGAAGATGACAGCGCTTTTTTACGCATTGTAAATACGCCACGCCGAGAAATTGGTCCTAAAACTATCCAAAAATTGGGAGAATGGGCGAATCAACGAGGTAAAAGCTTATATCAAGCTAGCTTTGATTTAGGTCTGGAACAGACTTTAACAGGGAAAGGTTTGGAAGCGTTGCAGCGTTTCACTCATTGGATGGAAGGGATAGTTCGGATTTCGGAGCGTGAACCGTTGATAGCGGTACGGGATCTTTTACGGGAGATGGATTACGAAAGCTGGTTGTACGAAACCTCTGCCAGTACCAAAGCTGCCGAAATGCGAATGAAAAACGTCAATCAATTGTTTACATGGATGAGTGAAATGATTGAAGGGGATGAGTTGAATGATCCAATGACGCTCAATCAGATTGTCACTCGCTTTACGTTGCGCGATATGATGGAGCGTGGGGAAGATGATGAAGATTCAGATCAGGTTCAGTTAATGACATTGCACGCGTCTAAAGGTCTTGAATTCCCTTATGTTTTCTTGGTGGGAATGGAAGAGGGATTATTGCCTCATCAAAGTAGTATCGATGAAAATAATATTGATGAAGAGCGACGGCTGGCTTACGTGGGTATTACGCGAGCGCAGCGAGAGTTATTCTTTACTCATAGCCGCGAGCGTCGTCAATACGGTGAACTGATCCGCCCTGAACTGAGCCGATTTTTGATGGAATTACCGCAAGATGATTTGGTGTGGGAGCAGCAACGAAAAGTGGTTACCGCCGAAGAGCGAATGCAAAAAGGGCAGTCCGCTTTAGCAGATATCAAGGCGCGTTTAGGGTTAAATAAAAAAAACGATCAGTAGCGAAAGAGTTTAAGAGAGAGTTCCCACTATGAGGTGGGAACCTATTATGACCAATTTAGAACAATATCAATTGGAGCTATTACGCTCTTCTAAGGCCAATTGCCAATTCACATACCCTTGCCACTGAACTTCTTGCTGTAAATTTTCAGCTCGTAAAGGATGTTCCTCAAGCCAGCGGTATGGCAGTGCAATGATTAAATTTTGTCCATCTGCATTGAGGCGTAATGCTGGCAATGTATCGTCACGTCTACGGCTGGCAAAAATAATGGCTAGGCGCAATAAACGGCATAATGCGTAAGTTTGCTGAACGGGTAATGCATTTTGTTGGCTCAGCGAAGCGAGGTCGATTTGACCTTGCTGGTTCTTGAGAAGAACTGCGAGAAAGCGTTTTTGCGCTGGCGTGAAGCCCGGTAAATCAAGGTGAGTGATTAAATAACTTGCGTGCTCTGGGCCTTTGCGAAAATCAACACTCAGCCCCATTTCATGTAATGCACAAGCGCTGGACAATAAATCACGGCAACGGCTATCTAATTCCCACTCCTTGGCAACTTGCAGGTAGAAATGTTCAGCAAGCTGACGCACGCGGCTAGCCTGTTCAATATCTACAAGGAAGCGACGCTGAATATTGCGTAGGGTACGTGCACGAATATCTTGCTCAATGGGAAGTTCAAGCATGCCATATACTAAGCCTTCACGAAGAGCACCGCCGGCTAATGTCATATTCTCGATATTCAGTGCTTTGAAAATCGCGATCAGAATCGATAAGCCACTCGGAAAAACGAGGGCACGTTCAAATGTGAGGCCCTCAATCTCAAGCTCTTCTAATTTATGACACTGGATAGCTTTGTGTTTCAGTTGCTGTAATTTACTCAGGGTGATGAGTTCGTCCATCCCTTGAGCAATCATGATTTCCTGAATTGCCTGTACAGTGCCTGATGCGCCAACACAAATTTTCCACCCGTGATTTTTAAGGGCGTCTGCGATAGGCGCAATGACGTGTTGAGCTGCCGCTTCGGCTTGAGCAAAGTTTTCTTCTGTTAGCGTTCTGTCGCTAAAGTAGCGTTCAAGCCAAGTCACACAGCCCATTTCGAGGCTATAAAGTAGCTGAGCTTTAGCGCCTGTACCGGTGACAAGTTCGGTGCTACCGCCCCCGATATCGACGACTAAGCGTTGCTCTGGACCGCCTGTTGTATGGGCGACTCCTTGATAAATCAAGCGAGCTTCTTCTTCTCCTTGGATCACTTTCACGGGGTTTCCAAGGATTAGGCTGGCTTTCTCAATAAAAACATCGGCATTTTTGGCAAGGCGCAATGTCGCGGTTGCCACAACTCGAATTTGCGAGTTAGGAATATCTTGCAGATGTTCTGAGAAAAGACGCAGGCATTGCCAGCCTCGCTCCATGGCTTGCTCAGATAAAATATTATCTTTATCTAAACCTGCAGCCAGACGAACTTTTCGTTTAACCCGAGAAATAATCTGAATGCTACCTGCTGTTTCGCGAACAACCAGCATATGAAAGCTGTTGGAACCCAAGTCAATAGCGGCATACAGAGAAGAAGATTTCAGCATAGGGTAATTACTCAGCCTGCACGTTTATGGTTATTACGTGGGCCATTATGGCGACGCGGCGCATTCGAATTGCGGCGTGGACCACTTGGACGCGGACGATGACGGCGTTTTGGTGCCGGCAGGTCGCTCAGCAGTGCATCACTGTTATATTTACTGACAGGGATGGAGTGCTGAATATACTCTTCGATTGCAGGTAAGTTTAATGCGTATTCTTCACACGCTAAGCTGATAGAATTTCCGCTTTCACCCGCACGGCCTGTACGTCCAATACGGTGTACATAGTCTTCGCAATCGTCAGGTAAATCATAGTTAAATACATGAGTTACAGATGGAATATGTAATCCGCGAGCGGCAACGTCAGTCGCCACTAAGATATCAATTTGGCCTTGAGTGAACTGTTCTAAAATGCGCAGACGTTTTTTCTGTGCAACATCGCCAGTCAATAACCCGACACGGTGACCATCGGCAGCAAGGTGAGCCCATATATCATCACAACGATGTTTCGTATTGGCGAAAATAATGCAGCGCTCAGGCCATTCTTCTTCGAGTAGCGTTTGGAGCAGGCGCATTTTTTCTTCGTTGGATGGATAAAATAACTCTTCTTTAATACGATGACCGGTTTTTTGTAGTGGTTCAACTTCCACATATTCCGGGCTGTTCATTTGTTCGAATGCTAATTCTCGAACGCGGTAAGAGAGCGTCGCGGAGAACAGCAAGTTGAGTCTGTCTGCTGCGCCAGGCATACGGCGGAATAGCCAACGAATATCTTTAATAAAACCGAGGTCATACATACGGTCAGCTTCATCCAAAACAATAACTTGGATAGCCGCTAAATCAACGTGACCTTGTTTTGCATAATCAATAAGGCGACCAGTTGTTCCAATAAGGATATCAACGCCGTCTTGTAATACACGTAATTGCTCGTCATAGCCATCACCGCCATAGGCTAGACCCATTTTCAAACCAGTGTACTCAGCCAGCTCTTTAGCATCGGAATATATCTGTACGGCTAATTCGCGAGTAGGTGCCATGATCAGCGCGCGTGGCTGATTGGTTTTTTTCCCCTCAATTGCCGGGTGAGTTAAGAGAAAATGAAATGTAGACGTTAGGAATGCTAACGTTTTACCTGTACCTGTTTGTGCTTGCCCCGCAACATCTTTGCCTTCGACAGTATAAGGCAGGGTAGACGCCTGAATAGGCGTGCAAAAGTTGAAGCCTTTTTTATTCAGCGCTTCAATGACTTTTGGGTGCAATGCGAAGTCGGAAAACTTCTTTTCTGTCAAGTGTGCTTTACTCATAGTATGTTAGAATATCAGTTATCGGTTGGTTTACGAAAGCGTATCTTTTGAAATAAAGCATACTGCTGCCAATTAATGTTACACTATGTCTGTAAAAATGATCCTTTGGAGTACAACATGAGCGACAAAATTAAACATATTACTGATGCAAGTTTTGAGTCAGACGTTCTAAATGCAAGTTCACCTGTTTTAGTCGACTTCTGGGCTGCATGGTGTGGACCTTGTAAAATGATCGCGCCAATTCTTGATGAAGTTGCTGAAGAATATACAGGCAAAGTGACTATCGCAAAACTGAATATTGATGATAATCCAGCGACTGCCCCAAAATTTGGTATTCGCGGTATCCCTACATTGTTATTATTCAAAAATGGCAGCGTAGCTGCAACTAAAGTTGGTGCTTTATCTAAAACTCAACTGAAAGAATTTTTAGACGAAAATCTGTAAGTTATAGCTTTATATAAGCCAAAACGTTTAGCGGCACATTTATTTTATATAGAGAGTCGCTAGACGTCCCCATTTAAGCATGATAAGTTATCCGCATTCCTCATAGAGTACCCATAAGAATTACCTTGTTTTCCTTTGCTCTTTTCTGAAACGTCTAGCTTGCAGTTCTGTTCAATGCCAATTTTAGTTACTGACTATATAATCTAAAGTTGATAATTCATGGTTGTATCACTGTGGCTTAAGTCTTGAGTAAAATAAATGGGCTGTATTAGGGATAAGATGTTGTCTTAAAATGTATAAAAAACTATTGCTAATATTGATTACGTTTCTAATAATATGCGGTATGTCATCTTGATGATTACAACGCTTTCGTTAGTCACAACACCTTCACAGCAATATTAGTTGTAGCTAGCACAAATTTTAATGCATTGTTGTTGGTTATGAGTCCATATCTGTCAACAGGGCACTATAAAGTTAAACTGGCGCTTCATAGGTTCACTATACTAAATAGGTTCACTATAAAAGTTGCCTCCAATTTACGTTCATAGTTCGAGAAATACCCCGAGTTAAAGAACCCACCATTATGAATCTTACCGAATTAAAAAATACGCCAGTATCAGAACTGATTACGTTAGGCGAAAACATGGGGCTAGAGAACTTAGCCCGTATGAGAAAGCAGGATATTATTTTCTCAATTTTGAAGCAGCATGCTAAAAGTGGAGAAGATATTTTCGGCGATGGCGTACTGGAAATATTGCAGGATGGATTTGGTTTCCTCCGTTCAGGAGACAGTTCTTACCTCGCAGGCCCTGATGATATCTATGTTTCACCTAGCCAAATTCGCCGCTTTAACCTACGCACCGGCGACACCATTTCAGGGAAAATTCGTCCACCGAAAGAAGGTGAACGTTATTTTGCACTATTGAAAGTTAACGAAGTTAACTTTGACAAACCTGAAAACGCCCGCAGCAAAATCCTTTTTGAAAACTTAACCCCATTACATGCCAATAATCGTCTGCGCATGGAACGTGGTAACGGTTCTACTGAAGATTTAACTGCGCGTGTATTGGATTTGGCCGCACCTATTGGTCGTGGACAACGTGGTCTGATTGTTGCACCACCGAAAGCGGGTAAAACCATGTTACTGCAAAATATTGCAGCTAACATTGCCCATAACTACCCTGACTGTGTATTGATGGTTCTACTGATCGATGAGCGTCCAGAAGAAGTTACTGAGATGCAACGCTTAGTGAAAGGTGAAGTTATCGCTTCAACGTTTGATGAGCCAGCTGCGCGTCACGTTCAAGTTGCTGAAATGGTTATCGAGAAAGCGAAACGTCTAGTTGAGCATAAAAAAGACGTTATCATTTTACTGGATTCTATTACTCGTCTTGCTCGTGCATACAACACCGTCGTGCCTTCTTCAGGCAAAGTATTGACTGGTGGTGTGGACGCAAACGCATTACATCGTCCAAAACGTTTCTTCGGTGCTGCTCGTAACGTCGAAGAAGGTGGTAGTTTGACTATCATCGCGACCGCGTTGGTTGATACCGGTTCGAAAATGGATGAAGTGATTTACGAAGAATTTAAAGGAACAGGTAACATGGAATTACACCTGTCCCGTAAAATTGCTGAAAAACGTGTTTTCCCTGCGATTGATTACAACCGCTCTGGTACACGTAAAGAAGAGCTGCTCACCTCTCAAGATGAACTGCAAAAAATGTGGATCCTGCGTAAGATTATTCACCCAATGGGCGAAATCGATGCAATGGAATTCCTCATCAGCAAATTAGCAATGACTAAGACTAACGAAGAGTTCTTTGATTTTATGAAAAGAGCATAGTCTCGTTAGGATTATGAGTATAGAAATAGGCGCTCTAATTAGAGCGCCTATTTTTTTATCAATGAACTGTGAGTATTCACCAAATAATAGTCTTTATTATTTATGAACATGAGCATGAATTACTTTCTTGATGAGTAAAATGAAATAATCAACGGATGCTAGCTTATTCCTTATAAGATGGTATTTTCTACATTAATTTTTATACTTAGATTTATCCAATGACTGATATTTACTTATTTATATGAAAAGCGATGGTAATGGTCGGTTAATATGTTGGAGATTGTTTTTATGGCATGCATCTTGCAGGGTTAAGGGATAAAATCGTTAAGGTGAGTTTGTAACGCAAAACTATATATGTCGTATTGGTATTTTCGGCATGTTTTGTGCATATCAAAACGAGAGAAATCCGTTTTAGAATACTATGTTTTGTTCGAATACTATGTGGTGGCAGTAATTTATCACAGCAACCAAAAGTTTTAGTTTTTAAAAGTTGGATAGAAATATAAGAGAGTAGAACAGTGGATAGCACACACTTTGTAAGTAATCTCTTCTATGTTTTTTTGTTTACCTTAGCCTTTATTTTTGTCGCGCGTATCGTGGCTAAAAAAATTGGCTTGGTTGATAAACCGAATTTCAGGAAGAAACACGTAGGATTGGTTCCTCTCGTTGGAGGGATCTCTGTTTTCTTTGGCGTTTGCTTCGCGTTTATGATCACGGAAGAATATATTCCCCATAAGTGGCTATATATTGCTTGTGCGGGGCTCTTAGTGTTCGTTGGTGCTCTGGATGATAGGTTTGATATCAGTGTGAAGTTACGCGCTGGGGTCCAAGCTATTGTCGCTGTTGTCATGATGACAGCGGGTGGTCTGTCATTAGAGTCTCTAGGCCATGCATTTGGTCCTTGGGAGCTGGTACTTGGACCATTTGGTTACATCGTGACACTATTTGCTGTTTGGGCTGCAATCAATGCTTTTAATATGGTCGATGGTATTGATGGCCTGTTAGGCGGTTTGTCCTCGGTTTCCTTTGGAGCCCTTGGTTTCTTACTGTATCAAAATGGTAACTATGCGTTAGCGTTTTGGTGTTTTGCGTTTATAGCAGCTATTCTTCCTTATATCCTCATGAATATGGGCATTTTAGGACGTCGCTTTAAAGTGTTCATGGGTGATGCAGGAAGTACGTTGATTGGCTTTACCATTATTTGGATCCTTGTTGCTTCAACACAAGAAGATGTCCATCCAATAAACCCTGTGACTGCATTATGGATTATTGCTATTCCTCTTATGGATATGGTGGCAATTATGTACCGCCGTATTCGTAAAGGTATGAGTCCATTTTCACCGGATCGTCAGCATATTCATCACTTGATTATGCGCTCAGGTTTTACCCCGAAAGGGGCATTTGTAATCATCACATTGGCTGCGGCAATTCTTGCGTGTATTGGTATTATTGGCGAACGCCTGTCATTCGTTCCTGAATGGGTAATGTTGGCATTATTTTTGCTTGTATTTATGATGTATGGTTACTGCATCAAACGAGCATGGAAAGTCGCCCGTTTTATCAAACGAATTAGACGTCGTGCGCGTAAGAGTGCGGTCCGGTAACGACAAACGAACTATAGAGGTTCTGTGCAGTGAATAACTCAGAAACGCAACCTAATCAACATCAAACCCCGCTTGAAGCGGAGTTAGATATTCGTGATTTATGCCGTTCACTATGGCAGGGTAAAATTTGGATCGTCGCATGTGCAGTGATTTTTGCTGCGATTGCACTGGGAGCGTCCTATTTTATGCAGCCGAAGTGGAGTACTACGGCTATCACGGATTTACCGACTGTAAACAATCTGGGAAGTTATTATTCTCAGCAACAGTTTCTGCGCAACCTTGATTCTCGAATTAATGTAGTGGGGCAAGAAGGCCAACTCCCAACGATTGCTAAAGAAGCTTATGAGGAATTTACCAAACAATTAGGTTCTTATGATACTCGCCGCCAATTTTGGTTAGGTACTGAGTATTATAAGCAACGTTTGGAAAATGACCCGAAAGCAGATGCGGCATTGTTGGATGAGCTGATCAACAATATCGAGTATACGCCAGCCGATGCACTCAAAAACCCAACAGATAGCGTGAAGTTAGTGGCTGAAACAGCAACAGACAGCAATCAACTCTTACGTGAATATATTGAGTTTGCTAATCAGCGTGCAACCACAAATTTGAATGATGAATTGAAAGGGACGTGGGCAACCAAAACCCAATCAATGAAAGCGTTAGTTAAACGTGAAGCGATGGTAGCAACAGCAGCGTATGATCGTCGACTAAATAGCCTTGAACAATCCCTTAAGGTGGCAGAAAAACAAGGTATTTCGCGTAATCAAATTACTGCGCCAGTGAATGAAATTCCTGACTCAAAAATGTTCATGTTAGGCGTTCCATTACTGCAAGCTCAAATTGAGACGTTAAAAGCAACAGGTCCAGATTTTGATGCAGATTATGATCAAAATGTGGCGATGTTATCGACGCTGAATGTTGAGCCTGCTCTTCAAGATAATTTCCATGCGTATCGTTATCTGCGAACGCCTGAAGATCCAATCAAACGCGATAGTCCTCGCAGAGCATTTATTGCCGTTCTGTGGGGGGCAATTGGTATGTTAGTAGGTGCCGGAGTGGTACTGTCTCGCCGTCGCCCATCGTAATGTCATATTCGCCACTGGCGGCAAGGCCGGTGGCGAAATAGCATCATTAAAACTAAAGAAAGCAGTAAACTGCGAAGAAAATATAAGAGAGTCACTGTGAAAGTATTGACTGTATTCGGCACACGGCCTGAAGCCATTAAAATGGCTCCATTGGTTCATGCTCTTGCTGATGATGCAGACTTTGAAGCGAAAGTGTGTGTCACCGCTCAGCACCGTGAAATGCTAGATCAAGTACTGAACTTATTTGAGATCACGCCCGATTATGATCTCAACATTATGAAACCAGGTCAGGATTTAACCGATATTACTTGCCGTATTCTGGAAGGATTAAAGGCAGTATTTGCGGATTTCCAACCGGATGTTGTCCTTGTGCATGGCGATACTGCCACAACAATGGCAACCAGTCTTGCGGCATTCTATCATCGCATTCCTGTTGGACATGTTGAAGCTGGACTGCGCACAGGAAATCTCTACTCACCATGGCCAGAAGAAGGTAACCGTAAAATTGCGGGGCACCTTGCGCAATATCACTTCGCGCCGACAGAAAACTCGCGCCAAAATTTACTCAACGAATCCATTCCTGATAGCCATATTTCAGTGACTGGCAACACCGTCATTGATGCGCTGTTGTGGGTCAAAGAGAAGGTAATGGGTAACCAAAATATGATGGCTGAATTAGCCGGAAATTACCCATTTATCGATCCAAACAAAAAAATGTTGCTTGTGACTGGTCACCGCCGTGAAAGTTTTGGGGGTGGTTTCGAGCGCATTTGTCATGCATTAGCGGATATCGCTCAAACTCACCCTGATGTTCAAGTGGTTTACCCTGTTCACTTAAACCCGAATGTGAGCGAGCCTGTAAAACGTATTCTGCATGGTATTGATAATATTATCTTAATTAGCCCTCAAGAATACCTGCCGTTCGTCTATTTGATGAACCACGCGTATCTGATTTTAACGGATTCAGGCGGTATTCAAGAAGAAGCACCATCTTTAGGCAAACCTGTTTTAGTTATGAGAGATACCACCGAACGCCCTGAAGCTGTTGATGCAGGGACAGTTCGTTTAGTGGGAACAGATACACAAACCATTGTAAATGAAGTTAATCGGTTACTGACAGATGAAGCGGAATATCACGAAATGAGCCGCGCACATAACCCGTATGGTGATGGTCATGCTTGTCAGCGTATTCTTGCAGCATTAAAAAGCAATCAGGTGAAATTATGAGTTTTGAAACTATTTCTGTTATCGGCCTCGGTTATATCGGTTTACCAACAGCGGCAGCCTTCGCATCTCGTAAGAAGCAAGTTGTCGGCGTAGATGTCAACCAGCATGCTGTTGACACTATCAATCAAGGTAAAATCCATATTGTGGAACCTGAGCTGGACGTTGTGGTGAAAAAAGCGGTTGAAGAAGGCCACTTAAAAGCCTTTACCAAGCCACAACCCGCAGACGCATTCCTGATTGCTGTTCCTACACCATTCAAAGGTGAACACGAGCCTGATTTGGTGTACGTGAAAGCAGCAGCTGAGTCTATCGCACCGGTCCTGAAGAAAGGCGATTTAGTGATCCTTGAGTCCACGTCTCCAGTGGGCACGACTGAGCAAATGGCACAGTGGTTAGCAGCAGCTCGCCCTGATTTGACCTTCCCTCACCAAGCTGGTGAAGAAGCGGATATCGACGTAGCATACTGCCCTGAGCGTGTACTGCCGGGCCAAGTGATGGTTGAACTGATCAAAAACGACCGTGTTGTTGGCGGGATGACGCCTAAATCTTCACTGCGTGCTAGCGAACTGTACAACATCTTCTTAGAAGGTGAGTGTGTAATCACTAACTCAAGAACGGCTGAAATGTGTAAGTTAACGGAAAACAGCTTCCGTGACGTTAACATCGCATTTGCCAACGAGTTATCACTGATTTGTGCAGACCAAGATATCAATGTTTGGGAACTGATTAGCCTTGCAAACCGTCACCCACGCGTGAACATTCTGCAACCGGGCCCAGGCGTTGGTGGTCACTGTATCGCAGTTGACCCATGGTTTATCGTGGCACAAAGTCCAAAACAATCTCGTTTGATCCACACTGCGCGTTTAGTGAATGATGGCAAGCCAATCTGGGTTGTTGATCAAGTAAAAGCAGCAGTAGCTGACTGCTTAGTGGAAACTGGCAAGAAAGCGAATGAAATCAAAATCGCATGCTTTGGTTTATCATTTAAACCAAATATCGATGACCTGCGCGAAAGCCCAGCAATGCACATCACCAAGATGGTTGCGAACTGGAACCCAGGTAAAACATTTGCGGTTGAACCACATATTCACGAATTACCAACTGCACTAAAAGGTATTGCTGAGCTGGTTTCGATTGAACAAGCCGTTAGCGAAGCCGATGTTGTGCTGATGTTAGTCGACCATAACCTGTTTAAAGGTATCCAAGGCTCTGCTATCCCACAAAAATGGGTTGTGGATACAAAAGGAGTATGGCGTTGAAACGTATTTTAATTACAGGTGGAGCCGGTTTTATCGGCTCTGCTGTTGTTCGCCATGTGATTGAAAACACTAAAGACCACGCGATTGTGGTCGACTGTTTAACCTATGCAGGTAACTTGGAATCATTAGCAGAAGTCGCCAATAGCGAGCGTTATGCTTTTGAACAAGTGAACATTTGTGACCGCGCTGCATTGGATAAAGTGTTTGCTGAACACAAACCTGATGTCGTGATGCATTTAGCGGCAGAAAGCCACGTTGACCGTTCGATTGATGGCCCAGCTGCATTTATCGAAACTAACATAGTGGGTACTTACACCCTGTTAGAAGCAGCGCGTCATTACTGGTCTGCGCTTGAAGATAGTAAAAAATCGGCTTTCCGCTTCCATCACATTTCAACCGATGAAGTGTATGGTGACTTGGAAGGTCCTGATGGTTTCTTTACGGAAACCACTCCATACGCACCAAGCAGCCCATATTCAGCCTCAAAAGCGTCTAGTGACCATTTAGTGCGTGCGTGGCAGAGAACTTATGGTTTACCGACCATGATCACTAACTGCTCAAATAACTATGGTCCATATCACTTCCCTGAGAAGCTGATCCCATTGATTATTTTGAATGCGATTTCCGGTAAGCCACTGCCAGTGTATGGCAAAGGCGAACAAATTCGCGACTGGCTGTTTGTGGAAGACCATGCGCGTGCGCTGCATTTAGTGGCGACTCAAGCGCAGCCGGGTTCAACCTACAATATTGGTGGTCATAACGAGCGTCGTAATATTCAAGTGGTTGAAACAATTTGTGAATTACTTGAAGAGCTGCACCCGCAGAAACCTCAAGGGGTTACCCATTACCGCGACTTAATCACGTATGTGAAAGACCGTCCGGGTCATGATATGCGCTATGCCATTGACGCCGATAAAATTGAGCGTGAATTAGGCTGGACACCTGAAGAGACGTTTGAATCCGGGATCCGTAAAACGGTGCTGTGGTATTTAAACAATGAAACCTGGTGGCGTCGTGTGCAAGATGGCTCCTATGCCGGCGAACGTCTGGGCTTAGGCAGCTAGGAGGCAATATGAAAGGTATTATTCTGGCTGGTGGCTCGGGAACGCGTTTGCACCCGATCACTCGCGGCATCTCAAAACAGTTGCTGCCTATCTATGACAAGCCAATGATCTACTATCCTTTGTCAGTGTTAATGCTGGCTGGGATCCGCGAAATTCTGGTGATTTCGACACCGGATGATTTGCCAATGTTCCAGCGTTTACTGGGCGATGGTCATGAATTTGGAATCGAATTGAGCTACGCGGAACAGCCTTCTCCAGATGGACTGGCTCAAGCATTTATTATTGGTGAAGAGTTCATTAATGGGGACTCTTGCTGCTTAGTGCTCGGAGACAATATTTTCTTCGGCCACTCATTCAGCCCTAAATTAATGTCAGTTGCGGCACGTCAAAAGGGCGCGACGGTATTCGGCTACCAAGTCATGGATCCTGAGCGTTTTGGTGTGGTGGAATTTGATGACAATTTCAAAGCGTTGTCTATCGAAGAAAAACCAAAACAGCCGAAATCAAACTGGGCAGTGACGGGGTTATATTTCTATGATAACCAAGTGGTTGATTTTGCTAAGCAAGTAAAACCTTCCGAACGTGGTGAATTAGAAATTACCTCCATCAACCAAATGTATTTAGAGCGCGGCGAGCTTAGCGTTGAGCTGCTCGGTCGTGGATTTGCTTGGTTAGATACGGGAACCCATGACAGCTTAATTGAAGCCGGAACTTTCGTTCAGACCGTTGAGAAACGCCAAGGCTTTAAAGTGGCTTGTTTAGAAGAGATTGCATGGCGTAATGGCTGGTTGTCTGACGACCAAGTTAAAGAAGCCGCAGCTCGCTTGAATAAAACAGGCTATGGCAAATATTTAGAGGACTTACTTCGTGTCCGTCCGCGCCAATATTGATCCCCTAGATTGGGAATCTGATTTTTTCAAACGTTCAACGGCGAAACTGGATTTCGCCGCGACTGATGCGCAGATTATTCTTTCTTATCAATTGGATAAGTTTGATATTGTGCAAGCGAAAGTTGCGGCATCCGAGACAGCTAAAATCGATGAACTTGCCAGTATGGGATTCAGTTTTGTTGAAGGCGAAATTGATTTTTCGTTAACTATTGGCACAGAAAATGCTTATCTAAACACAGCGTTATCAGAGACGGATAATGTGGTTGTTGCACAAACAGGGGATATTGTTTCTCTGCGCGACACTGCTGCCTCTGTGTTTAGTCGCAGTCGCTTTAGAACCCCTTGGTACCATGAAGGGGACAGCGGCCGGTTTTATGCATTATGGATAGAAAAAGCCGTTCTCGGCACCTTTGACCATACCTGTTTACTCCTTAGAGATAATGCAGGTGATATTTTAGGTTTCGTTAGCCTACGCAACCTTGATGCAGATACAGCGCGAATTGGGCTGTTAGCGGCAACGCCAAGTGCAACAGGGCGCGGTATCGGTCGGAAATTAATGTCAGCAGCGTATCAGTGGTGTGTGCAACACCAAAAAAGACAGTTAAATGTTGCCACGCAAATGAGCAATGTTGCGGCGTTAAATCTTTATTCACGTAGCGGTGCGGCTATCGCCAGCACAGCATATTGGTTATACAGGGGACAACATGATTCCATTTAATAAACCACCCGTTGTAGGTACTGAAGTTGAGTATATGAAGCAGGCCATGGCAAGTGGCAAACTGTGCGGGGATGGTGGTTTCACTAAGCTTTGTGAAGAGTGGATGGAGAAACGCTTTAACTGCCCGAAAGTCCAGTTAACGCCGTCTTGCACCGCTTCATTAGAAATGGCAGCGATCCTGATTGATATTAAGCCGGGTGATGAAGTCATCATGCCAAGCTTTACCTTCGTATCGACCTCTAACGCATTCGTGTTACGTGGTGCCAAAATTGTGTTCGTGGATATTCGCCCAGATACGATGAATATCGATGAAACCAAAATTGAAGCGGCAATCACTGATCGTACTCGTGCAATTGTTCCTGTTCACTACGCAGGCGTGGCTTGCGAAATGGACACCATCATGGCGATTGCGAAGAAACACAATTTATTTGTGATTGAAGACGCTGCGCAAGGCGTGATGTCTACTTACAAAGGTAAAGCACTAGGTACCATCGGTCATATTGGTTGCTATAGCTTCCATGAAACTAAAAACTACTCTTCAGGTGGTGAAGGTGGTGCGACCTTAATCAATGATAAAGCGTTGATTAACCGTGCAGAAGTGATCCGCGAAAAAGGTACAAACCGCAGCCAATTCTTCCGTGGTCAAGTGGACAAATACACCTGGCGCGACATCGGTTCAAGCTACCTGTTATCTGACTTACAAGCAGCCTATTTGTGGGCGCAGTTAGAAGAAGCAGACAAAATCAACGAACGCCGCTTACTGTTGTGGGATCGCTATTATCAAGCGTTACAACCGCTGGTGGCTGCGGGTCGTTTAGTGTTAGCAACTGTACCGGAAGATTTGAAACATAATGCCCATATGTTCTATATCAAACTCAAAGATGTGGAAGAGCGCACAGAGTTTAATGACTATATGAAATCTCATGGGATTTTGACTGTTTTCCACTATGTACCTCTACACACCAGCCCTGCTGGAATGGAATTCGGTTATTTCCACGGTGAAGATAAGTACACTTCGGTTGAAAGTGACCGTTTAGTGCGTCTGCCAATGTTCTACAACATGACAGACGACGAGCAACAAGTGGTTATTGAGCGAATCAAAGCGTTCTTTGCCTAATGTCACTCGCTAAAGCATCGGTTTGGACTGCTGGGTCTACCCTGATTAAAATCGGGGTGGGCCTATTGATCGTGAAATTATTTGCAGTCTCATTTGGCCCTAGCGGTGTGGGTCTGGCGGGGAACTTCCGCCAATTAATTACAGTGCTAGGCGTATTGTCTGGCGCAGGGATCTTCAATGGTGTCACAAAATATGTGGCAGAACACCATCAAGACCCGCAGAAATTACGGGCTGTTCTGGGAACGTCGTCAACGATAATCCTCGGATTCTCAACGCTACTGGCGATTATTTTCTTGCTATGCAGTGCCCCGATCAGTGCCGCACTATTTGATACTGAGCAATACAGTGGCGTGATCCGCATGGTTGCCTTGATTCAAATGGGCATCGGGTATGCGAACTATTTCTTGGCGATTTTGAAAGGTTACCGGGATGCTGCTGGGAATGCGACGGCCATCATTTTTGGTAGCATAATCGGCGTGGTCGCCTATTATTTATGCTATCTGATGGGGGGATATGATGGCGCACTTGCAGGGTTAGCATTGGTGCCCGCGTTGGTAGTACTGCCTGCGGCAGGGATGGTTATTCGACGTAAACAATTTGCGTTGTCATCACTCAAACCTGCATGGGATAAAGCCATTGCTACCAATTTAGGTAAGTTCACCATCATGGCAATGCTAACGGCAATCACACTGCCTGTTGCCTATATCATGATGCGAAATTTACTGGCACAGACCTATAGCTGGGATGAAGTAGGGTTATGGACGGGTGTCACCACGATTTCGGATGCCTATTTACAATTCATCACGGCAACATTTTCGGTCTATTTGCTGCCCACGCTGTCTCGTTTACAGCATAAAAATGAAATTTCTGCCGAAATTGTTAAGGCATTGAAGTTTGTATTACCTGCTGTTGCCGCCGTCAGCTTTACGGTTTGGCTGCTGCGTGATTTTGCGATTTGGCTGCTGTTCTCCAAAGAGTTTACAGGGATGAGAGACCTGTTTGCTTGGCAGTTGGTCGGCGATGTATTGAAAGTGGGTGCTTACGTCTTTGGTTATCTCGTCATCGCGAAAGCAGCATTGCGTTTTTATGTTCTTACAGAAGTTAGCCAATTTGTCTTGTTAACGGGCTTTGCTCATTGGTTTATTCCTGAGCATGGCGCTGTGGGGGCGACACAAGCCTATATGGCGACCTATATCGTATATTTTACTCTCTGTTGTTGCGTATTTTTGATCTACCGTAGGCGAGCATGACAACCTTAATACATGTACTGGGATCTGATCTCCCGCATCATAATCAGACGGTTTTAACGTTTTTTAATAACGTTATTTGCCAAGAGATGGCACCGTCACAAAAGCCGCATTTTATGGTGGTGAGCCAGGATGCGCAGCTTGCTGCTGCCTATCCGATGCTTGAAATTGAAGTTTTTGACAGCAAACAATCTATTGCAGACAGCGTTATTCGTCGCGCGAAAGCGGAGCGTCGTACACGCTTTTTCTTCCATGGGCAATTTAATGCGCCAATTTGGTTAGCACTGCTTTTTGGCAAGATAAAATCCCATCAATTCTGGTGGCATATTTGGGGGGCTGATCTCTATGAAGAATCTAGCTCGCTGAAATTTAAGCTGTTTTATATTCTACGTCGTCTGGCTCAAAAGAAAGTGGGGCACGTTTGTGCAACGCGGGGAGATTTGTGCCATTTTCAGCAGTCGAATCCTAATGTGCCATCGTCGGTTCTCTATTTCCCGACTCGTATGGATCCGGCATTGACGCTAAACGAACGTCAGCCTCGTGAGGGCGAGCAATTAACTATCCTGCTCGGTAACTCAGGTGACCGATCTAATCGTCATGTGGAAGCGCTGAGCGCGATTAAACAGCAATTTGGTGACAAGGTGAAGGTGATAGTCCCGATGGGCTACCCAGCGAATAACCAAAACTATATTGCAGAAGTTGAGCAAGCAGCACAAAGCGAATTCCCTGATGGGCAAGTGGATATTCTCAAAGAACGTATGGCATTCGATGACTATCTAAATTTGCTGAAAACCTGCGACCTTGGCTACTTTATTTTTAATCGCCAACAAGGGGTTGGAACGGTTTGCTTGCTTATTCAGTTCTCTATTCCTTTTGTCATTAGCCGCCAAAATACCTTCTGGCAAGATTTAACGGCGCAGAATGTCCCGGTCTTTTTCTATGGTGATGAGCTGACTCTGCCATTAGTGGATGAAGCACAACGTCAAATGAATTCGCTTAATAAACAGCATATTGAATTCTTTGCGCCTAACTTTACTGATGGCTGGAAACAGATCCTCAGCATTGCGGAGGCGAAAGCATGACATTGCTTGAATTGGGTGGCTTAGCGCTTATCTACCTAATCTCTATTATCTTTATCGGCACGCTGATGTATAAAGAGTTTTTACGTGTGCGCTTTAATTTTAATATTTTCTTTACTTTATTGTATTTATTGACGTTTTACTTCGGGTTTCCGCTGACTTGTGCATTGGTTTTCCAGTTTGATGTGGCAATCGTCCCCGCAGATTACTTGATGTATGCCATGCTGGCGTCAACCAGCTTCTACGCCATTTACTATGTGACGTACAAAACGCGTTTAACTAAGCGCGTGGATACCCAGCGTCGCGCCGTATTTAGCATGAATAAAGTGGAAACCAATCTGACCTGTCTACTGTTGATCTCTGTCGCTGTGGTTACTGTAGGTATTTTCTTCATGGATAACGGCTTTTTGCTATTTAAGTTGAAATCCTATAGCCAGATATTCTCCAGTCAGGTGTCGGGCGTGGCCTTGAAGCGCTTTTTCTACTTCTTTATTCCTGCCATGCTGATTGTCTATTTCTTGAAACCCACGCAAAAACGCTGGATTTTCTTCCTGATCAGCACGGTCTCATTCGGTTTCTTAACTTATGTGATTGTGGGCGGAACCCGTGCCAACATTATCTTGGCATTTGCTCTGTTCCTGTTTATTGGGATTGTTAGAGGCTGGATCACACTTTGGATGCTGGCTGCGGCGGGTGTGGCAAGCATTGTCGGGATGTTCTGGTTAGCACTCAAACGTTATGGTCTTGATGTGAGCGGTGCCGAAGCATTTTACACCTTCTTGTATCTAACCCGTGATACGTTCTCGCCATGGGAAAACTTAGGGTTATTGCTCAGCTATTATGACCAAATGGAATTCCAAGGTTTAGCGCCGATTATCCGTGATTTCTATGTGTTCATTCCTGCATGGGTATGGCCGGAGCGCCCTGATACAGTATTAAATTCGGCTAACTATTTTACGTGGGAAGTGCTTAATAACCATTCTGGGTTAGCGATTTCGCCTACGTTAATTGGTTCGCTGGTGGTCATGGGGGGAGTACTGTTTATCCCGCTGGGTGCCATCGTGGTGGGTATGATCATTAAATGGTTTGACTGGATTTATGGTTTAAGCCTAAAAGAATCCAATCGCTACAAGGCTGCGATTATGCAGGCATTTTGTTTCGGTGCCATCTTCAACATGATTGTATTAGCCCGTGAAGGCGTCGATTCCTTCGTTTCGCGCGTGGTCTTTTTCTGTTTAGTCTTCGGACTATGTTTAGTGTTAGCTAAATTACTGTACTGGTTATTTGAAAGTGCCGGTCTTATTCGTACCAAAGCCGCTTTATATTTAAAAAGTGGTCAACGGGAAAGCCGTTAAAAGGAGCATCATGGAACAGTCGTCAATTCCTCAATATAGCATCAGAGGTCATAATATTTGGGGCTTTAAAAACATGGCCCACTTTTTAGACTATTTGTTTGCTGACGGTGAGACCAAAACAGGCACACTTGTGGCTATCAACGCAGAAAAAGTGATGATTGCGGAGCAAGATACCGCACTGAATACCTTATTAGGGCAGGCAGAATACCTTTATGCCGATGGGATCAGCATTGTGCGTGCGATTCGCCGTAAATACCCGAAAGCGGAGGTTTCTCGTGTGGCAGGTGCCGATTTATGGGAAGGCTTAATGGAACGCGCAGGAAAAGAAGGCACCCCAGTATTTTTAGTGGGTGGCAAGCCAGAAATTCTTGAGCAAACGAAAGCGAAGCTTCGCGCACAATGGAATGTGAACATTGTGGATTCCCAAGATGGCTACTTTACGGCAGAAGACCGCAGTGCGCTGTTTGAGCGAATTCATGCAAGCGGTGCCAAGATTGTGACAGTGGCAATGGGCTCTCCTAAGCAAGAAATCTTTATGCGTGATTGCCGTGTCGTGCATCCTGATGCGCTGTATATGGGCATCGGTGGAACTTATGACGTATTCACTGGGCACGTTAAGCGTGCACCTAAAGTTTGGCAAAACTTAGGGTTAGAATGGCTGTATCGCTTACTTTCCCAACCTACGCGAATTAAACGACAGTTTAAATTGCTGAAGTTTTTAGGCTACTACTACGGTGGTAAGCTTTAAGTCCCTTTCTGACTGAATAGACCCGCATAATGCGGGTTTATTTATTTCTGGCGTACTCATTCTCGCTTCAAAAATACCTGCAATTGTTCAAAAATAGATGCAACCTAAGGGATCTCACGGTATCTTGGGGGATTGTGTTTTTTATCTTATTTTCGACAACCAGCCGCGATGACTAAAAAGTTATGGCTATTAGAGCTGCGGATATCGAATGGTTATTATCGACAGGGGAAATTATGGATAAGCCACAGCAAGGTCTTCAGCGAGGGCTAGAAGCCCGTCATATTGAGCTGATTGCTTTGGGCGGAACAATTGGAGTTGGGCTATTTATGGGTTCAGCGAGTACGTTGAAGTGGGCGGGGCCATCCGTATTACTGGCGTATATTATCGCAGGGCTGTTTGTCTTCTTCATCATGCGTTCAATGGGTGAAATGCTCTTTCTAGAGCCAGTCACGGGTTCATTTGCTTCATTCGGTTATAAATATCTAAGCCCTTTTTGGGGATGTTTAACCGCGTGGGGTTATTGGTTTATGTGGGTCGCAGTTGGGATTTCAGAGATAACCGCAATAGGGGAATATGCAAAGTATTGGTTCCCTGATGTGCCCCAGTGGATATTTGCGATGGTTGCTGTTGCATTGGTGGCACTGGCAAACCTCGCCGCAGTGAGGCTATATGGCGAGCTGGAATTCTGGTTTGCGATGATAAAAGTCACTACGATTGTGGTGATGATTTTGATTGGACTGGGGCTGATTTTCTTTGGTTTGGGTAATAACTTTGAGCCAATTGGCTTGGGTAATCTGACAGAACACGGTGGCTTCTTTGCTGGTGGCTGGAAAGGTTTCTTATTTGCGTTGTGTATTGTGGTGGCGTCGTATCAAGGCGTTGAGCTCGTCGGGATCACCGCAGGAGAAGCCAAAAACCCACAAGTGACACTGAAAAAAGCTATCAATAATATTCTGTGGCGTATTCTTATTTTCTATGTCGGCGCTATTTTTATTGTGGTGACGCTGTTCCCGTGGACGGAAGTCGGGCAACAAGGCAGCCCGTTTGTGATGACGTTCGCTAAAGTGGGAATTGTCTCGGCAGCCGCTGTCATTAACTTTGTGGTGCTCACCGCAGCATTGTCTGGCTGCAATAGCGGCATGTACAGCGGCGGGCGTATGTTATATGCGCTGGCGCAAAATAAGCAGTTACCGAGTGGATTATTAAAACTAACGAAAAATGGCGTTCCAGCGCGTTGTGTCGGTTTTACTATCTTATGTTTAGTCGCTGGGTCGAGTTTGAATTACATCATTCCAAATCCAGAGCAGGTGTTTGTGTATGTGTATAGTGCGAGCGTCTTGCCGGGAATGGTGCCGTGGCTCGTGATCTTGACCAGCCAACTACGTTTTCGCAAGCAGAACCAGCAGCAGATGGCAGGGCATACGTTTAAATCAATTCTGTTTCCATGGGTGAACTACGCCACACTGCTGTTTTTAGCCTGTGTGTTGGTGGGGATGGCGATTAACCCAGAAACGCGTTTGTCACTGATTGTCGGGGCTATCTTTTTATTGACGGTTTCAGGGCTTTATTTTGTGATCCGCAGTCTGAGCCGTAAGGAAAAAAGTCCATCGTAAAAATATTTTGTGAGTAAAATTTCATCTAATAGACGAGAAAGAGGGAAAAAATGCTCTCTTTCTCGACGAAATGGATAAAAGGCAAGCAATCGATAATTTTATTGAAAAAAGGACTAGACAGCAGGGGGATAAATCCGTACTATCCTCTCCCGCAACGGCGTTAAGCGCCCGTAGCTCAGCTGGATAGAGCGCTGCCCTCCGGAGGCAGAGGTCTCAGGTTCGAATCCTGTCGGGCGCACCATCAAAAGGTGACAAGCTACGGTGGCAAAACAAAGTTGTATGGAGTAGTATGACAACACTTTGAAATAAGTGAAGTTATGGTGGCTATAGCTCAGTTGGTAGAGCCCTGGATTGTGATTCCAGTTGTCGTGGGTTCGAGTCCCATTAGCCACCCCATTTTTTTTGTGATATTGCGAGGGTGGCGGAATTGGTAGACGCGCTAGCTTCAGGTGTTAGTGTCCTATGGACGTGGGGGTTCAAGTCCCCCCTTTCGCACCACGAAAAAAATGATGTCGAGTTACTGCCTTAAGCAGTTAAATTTCGGCGAGTAGCGCAGCTTGGTAGCGCAACTGGTTTGGGACCAGTGGGTCGGAGGTTCGAATCCTCTCTCGCCGACCAATTTAAAGAACCCCGCTCAATCGAGCGGGGTTTTTGCATTTTGAAGCCTTAACTATTTCTAACCTGATTCTTTTCCCTTCCGTATTCTTATCTTTATCCTTGAATCTGTTTTTTATTATCTTTATTCTCGAGACCTTCGGTATTGCTCTTAATAAAATAAGAATAGTTCTTATCTGAATGGTCTTGTAACATTATGTTTTTAATGAATAAAAATATTTGTCGCAGATCCGATACAAACCCCCATTTTCTTGTCGTCAAAAAGAGACATTTTACTGATTGATTTATATAGAAAAATTAATAGGTATTCTAAGCTGTCTCTAAATTGAGACAAAGTAGCTGAATCGAACAGAATGAGATTTAGTAAGAATGCAGTGTTAAAAAATCACAATAAGTAAGAAATAAAAATATCGTTTAAAAGCAGGGGAGTTACAGGGTGAGAAAAGAAAAACGTGGGAAGATATAAAAGTTGGCACGCATTCTGCATTATCTATTATGTAGATGCTCATCCCACTTATTATGACAGCCTAGCTTCATAAACCCAGGGATGACGCAAAGCCGATTATCGGTGCCTATTGTCCAATTTAGATGATCAAGAGCTAATCCTCTTACCATCAGCGAACGGGCGAAACGTTGAGTGAGGCACCATCCGTCTGTAGACCTGATTGTTATTTACACCTGCTTCGGCAGGTGTTTTTTTTTGTATCAATCTTGGGTTGTCATTTCCTTTCCTAACCTGATGAGCATTAGGAAAGAAACATTATCTACTCGCTTACGCTTTTTTCTCTTTGCTTAACCACTTACTGATCCAGCGAGTCACATAGGTATAGGCAATAATAATAAAGGTAATAATAAAGATATCTTTATTCAGATCGGCGGTATTGAAGCCAATGATCGAAATAAAAATAAACGGGGATAAAATCAGAAGTAGCAGGTCAAAAAAGATCTGTAAACGATTTTGGCTCGCTACAATCCAACGCCAGAGAGTTTTCACTACATTCATATCTTTATCCTGAATTCATTCAAAACGAAAATGTATACGATTATTTATACACTATGTGACCCTTTTATAACATAGCAATATGCGGTTTGCCTCGATTCGCTAAAAGTGACGCTCACAGAGACTATCTTTTTGAGATAAATAGTAAAGATCCAAACCGTAGACATAAAAAACGCCTCGGACTAGGAGGCGTTTTAGGTCAAAGCTCAACGAATGAGTTAAAAATTTATGCCTTTACTCGCTCTTGCTTGAGGGAGTGAGTGAGCGCCTCTTGGCGAATTTTCGCTGCTTCATTCGGTTTGTGTAGTTTGTCATAAGCATCGGCTAACCAAGCAGCATCATAAGCATCAAAACGCTGTGCCAATGCAGCTTTAAAGTAGCTTTCTGCTTTTTCCCATTGGGCATGTTGAAGTGCAAGGATCCCTAATGTGCTATTGAGTAATGGTGTTGCACCAGACTGTTTGACGAGGCTTAACAGTGTTTTTTCAATCGCTTCAGGTTGTTCGCTTTGTAATTTCGGGATCAGCAGCAGTAAACGTTCGTCATATTGCTGTTTTAATCCCTCAATGATCATTTTTTCTGCACTGCGCGTATCACCACATTCAATTAAATGTTCAGCTAAGAAGGCTTGTAAAGGGACTTCATGGCGAACTTTACGCGGTTGAGCTTTCCACCAATTTTTCAAGCCATCGCTACCACCTTCAGCCATACATTGGTTCATTAGTCCTTTGTACGCTTTGAGTTTTAATGCTTCAAGCTCATCTTCATTGTGTAATTGGACTTTTGCCATAATTGGCAGCAGCTCAATGAGTGCCTGGTATGCTCCGCTACCTAAGTAAGCTTGTTCAGCTAAGCGTAAAATTTCTGGGTGACGTGGCGCTTGGTCGAGTAGCTTGTCGATACCATTACGGGCAGCATGAATTTCGCCTTCCGCCAATTGGATGCGAACACGGCTAATATCCACGGGAAGTTGATCTTTACCTGCGGCTTCAGCAGCTCTATCTAAATATTGATGGGTACGATAACTATCCCCACGTTGCTGGGCGGCTTCTGCTGCCATCAAGTAGTTAATGACTGGTTGCTGAGAGTAATCAGCGTGCTTACTCATTAATTTCTCAACTTGCTCCAAATCCCCTTCGGCTAATTTGAGTAAGGCTTTTTGAGTTTGAGTATGCGCTTTATGGTATTTGTGGCCGCTGAGCCAGCCTTTTGTTCGTGAGGTAGTGCTCATAAAGCGGCGGTAGCACCATCCAAGGAATAACAGAACAAATTGCAGCAGAATAAAGCACAGCACAAGGCTGGTGACGCTGGTTGTAATATCGTGGCTATCGGTACGAATAAATACATAGCCTTGGTGCCCTGCTAATAGAGGGCCCAAGATAATGCCAGCAATCAGGACGATAAAGAGAACAAAGACTTTAATCATGATCACCCCTTATGCTCAGGGGCGTTTGCCGCATCCGTTACAGGAGCTTCGGCGGCAACGTCCGGTTTGTTGGTTTGCGTATCTGCGGGGATTGTTGCCTCTTCGGCAGCTTTAGCGGCTTCTTTTACCGCCTCAAGCGCGGCATCAACGGCAACGCCAGTCGGTTCTGGATTTTGAGATAGCAAATTACGTACTCGCGTTTGCATCACTTTTTCCAGCTTCGCTTGGCTTTCTAAAGTTTCAGGCATATCGGCATCAATCGGTTGATTAATTAAATCATCGAGTTCCGTTAAAAATGCTTTAGTGGCTGGCGCTTCTACATCAAAGTAAGCACGCACCCACGTAGACGCTTGTTCAAGAGATTGTTTATACGTTTCTTCTTGATAACGCGGTACCGCTTGGGCTGCAATGAGCAATTGGGAACGAATATTCTCACGCAGGTAAATATCTTGGTTTGGGGCTAGCAATGGGGCTTCAGAACCATCACGGGCGCGCACGGTGATGAAATCGCTTGTGAAACTTTTCCAGCTGCGTGCGAGGTTATCTTGCCAGTCTGCAATGTCGCCACTGACATCGGTGCCAGTCTCTTCCGGTGCATCACCATTATTTAAATCGGCGAGGCGTAAGTTATCGACATCGTTACTGAGCTGATTCAAACGTAAAATAATGCCGTCATAGTCAATTTGGTTGATGGCAGCTAAGCGGTTCATATCATTGGCGATAGCTTTACGAATATCCAGCAAACTTGGATCATTCATTTCCGCTAAACTGGTGTCTGCGCTTTTTAATAGTACGGCAGCGGTGACAGGATCATGGTCATTCCATAATTTGCGGCCCGCCATTTTCACCATAAAGTCGGCTTGGGCAATCAGCCAGTTTTTTACGTCAGAGCTGGAAAGTGCAGTGACGTGAGCTTGTAATTCTTGCATGCGACGGTTGAGTTGATCTTCATAATCACGCGAATGGTTTTTCAGCTCCGTGTTGGTCGCGATGAGCGCATCCACACGTTGCCTATCGGCATTTTGTTGTTCAACTAATTCACTAACTTGCTGTTTCAGTTGGTTATTATCATGAACCAATTGCGCATTGCTTTGCTGAGTAAAGTAGTACATCCCGCCGCCCATGACGACGATAATGGCGATAGCGATCGCACTGACTGCAAGACCAGGGCGTTTCTGTTTGGATGAAGGCGTCAGCTGACGAGTTTCTTTTTTCTCTGTCACAGCTTCATCATTAACAGTGTCGGTAATTTTGTCTTGTTCCGTCATAAATTAGCATCCCATATCGGTTGAAATTAATGCTTCAAGTAAAGCGTGATTATCTGCGCTAGTTGCCACGCAGACTCGACGCCACCCACTTTGGCGGGCTTTTTCTGCAATTCGTTCGCTGACAACCAGTAGCCGGCGGGAATACCACCATTGTTGCATATCTTCAGCAATCAAATCGTTAAGTAGGGTCAACATTTCACCGCTTGTCACCACAATGTCGGTGATATCCGTGTTAAGCCAAGTTTGGTTAAACTTAGGCTTATCATAGTGTACAGGTCGCCTTGCGTAGCATTCGCAGTAATCAACATCTGCACCTCGGGCGCGTAATGTTGAGGCAAGGAGTTCACGTCCACCATTACCTCGCAGGAGTAAGGCGCGTTTTCCCTCTAAATTTTGCAGGTCAGGGTGGGTGAGTAACACCTCGCTGGTTTCTCCTGCTTCAGCCCAACGGATAGTTTGCCCAGTTAGTTGCTGAAAATAGTGACCTGTAGATTGTCCTATACCATAGTAGAATAACTTATCTGACCAGTCTCGTCCTGCTTGTTCCAATGCTAAATTTGCATACCAGACGGCATTTTTGGATAAAAGAAAGACAAGGTCGTTTTCCGATAATCCATCTAAGCGAGAGCACAAAGTATTGAGTTGTGCACCTGCTCCAATCGTAATTAAGGGAGCCGGATAAGCCTGCCCCCCAGTAGCATTAATGGCTGTTATCAACGCGGAGCCAGATGGCTCTGGGCGAGTAACAAGGACCCTCATGCGGGTGCATTGCCTTTATAGACTTCCGCAAGAATTTCACGGGCACCATTATCAAGCAACTCTTCCGCGAGAGAAATACCGGCTTGGATTGCGTCGGCAGGCGCGATTAAGCGTTCTCCACGAATGACTTGGCTACCATCTGGGGCACCGACGAGCGCGCGTAACCAGATTTTATCCCCTTGCCAAATAGCATAGCTCCCAATAGGGACTTGGCAACCGCCTTCAAGGCGCATGTTCATGGCGCGCTCAGCAAGGACACACACGGAAGTTTCATCGTGATTCAATGCTGCCAGTAAATCACGGGTGCGTTGATCATCTAAGCGGCACTCGATACCTACAGCGCCTTGTCCAACGGCAGGTAAAGATTGCTCTGGCTCCAGTGCGGTTTTGATGCGCTCATCGAGTTCTAAGCGTTTTAGGCCTGCCACAGCAAGGATAATGGCATCGTATTCGCCATTGTCGAGTTTAGACAGGCGGGTGCCGACGTTGCCGCGTAGGTCACGGATAACTAAATCTGGACGTAATTCTCTTAACTGGCACTGACGGCGTAAGCTGGATGTACCGACGATGCTGCCCGCAGGGAGTGCATCAATATTGGCATAATGGTTAGAAACGAACGCATCTCGTGGGTCCTCGCGCTCACAAATGGTGACTAAGCCTAACCCTTCAGGGAACTCTACAGGCACGTCTTTCATTGAGTGAACGGCAATATCCGCGCGACCTTCAAGTAAAGCTAGCTCTAATTCTTTGACGAATAAACCTTTTCCACCGACTTTCGCTAATGGGGTATCTAAAATAATGTCCCCTTTGGTGACCATAGGGACTAACTCTACCTGTAAGCCGGGATGGCGTTGCTCTAATTCTGTTTTTACGAAATAAGCTTGCCATAAGGCGAGAGGGCTTTTACGCGTTGCGATACGCACGATATTTGTTGATGTCATTTCACTGTTTTCTCAGGCGAATATCGCCGCAGATTAACCATACAATTGGCGTTAGTTTTAACATGTTAGCGGTAATTTTTCCAGTTGGTCGCAGAATGAGCGATATAAGAAGAAAGAACGGATGAGATGTATCAAGAGAAGTTCGCTTTTTTACATCTTTTTTGTGAGCCTCTTAGAAAAATATGACTTAAAAAAGGATCTACATAACAAATTTCTTTAGCTATTCGTGCTTTTTTAGAATTGCAGTGGGGATTATTTTGCAGCAATTTTGTTGAAGCGTGTAAGCGTAGACCCTGCCAGCACTGGGCTGAATTTAGATTAAGGCTGCTTTTTTGTTATACAATTCGTGATGGTGATATTATTCCATTGAAAAACAAGGGATATTTCCGCGATACAAAAATAAAAAGTCTTTTTATACAATATGTTGAAAAACAATCTGTACTAAAAATAGACGGGAAAAATTATGTGATCTACTTTACCCTTTTGCTCCAAGGTGTTAAATTGATCACGTTTCCGACAATCCCTTTGAAAAGTAATTTAAGTTTTTCTCTATCTGTTGGGTGCTGGGAAAATTCCCCCAGGTTTGTCATTACATTCTTTCAGTCAGGCGTAACCTTTGTACCTCTATATTGAAACTTTAAAGCAAAGACTTGATGCGATAAACCAATTACGGTTGGAACGCGCGACGGCTTCTATGAGTGAAACCTTTTCGAAGGTTTACAGCTTGCTGCCGGTCTTGTTTCATTATCATCATCCAATGATGCCGGGTTATATTGAAGGCAACGTCCCTCATGGCGTCTGTTTTTTCTCGCCAGATACAGAACAACTCAAATGGTTACAACCTTTCGAACGCTTCTTATCCATTAACAACCAAGCTAATGGTGAATTGCCAATTACAGGCATTTACTCAATGGGTAGTACCTCCTCTGTGGGGCAAAGCCACTGCTCTGATATTGATGTGTGGGTTTGTCATCCTTCTTGGTTAGATAACGAAGAAAAACGATCTTTACAGAAAAAGTGTACGCTAATTGAACAGTGGGCAGCCTCGCTGGGCATTGATGTCACCGTATTTTTAATCGATGAAAACCGTTTTCGCCATAATGCGAGCGGGCATCTTGGTGGTGAAGATTGTGGTTCCACACAACATATTTTATTGTTGGATGAATTTTATCGTACCGCGGTGCGTATGGCTGGGAAACGTCTGCTATGGACAATGGTACCTGTTGAAGAAGAGCAACACTATGACGAATATGTCATGGGATTGTACGCTCAAGGGGTACTGACACCGAACGAATGGCTGGATTTAGGCGGCCTCGGTGAATTGTCAGCTGCGGAATACTTTGGTGCCAGCTTGTGGCAGCTATATAAAAGTGTTGATTCCCCGTATAAAGCGGTGCTGAAAAGTATTTTACTGGAGTCCTACTCTTGGGATTATCCGCACGGTAAGTTGTTAGCGTTGGAGTTTAAACGCCATTTACATGCCGGTGAAATCGTCTGTTATGGATTGGATTCATACTGTTTGATGTTGGAGCGCGTAACCCGTTATCTGACCGAAATTAATGATTCCACGCGTTTGGATTTAATTCGTCGCTGCTTCTATTTAAAAGTCTGTGAAAAGCTTTCTGAAGATGAAGGTGACCAATGTTCCGGTTGGCGACGTGATGTACTGTCCCAGTTAGTGGAGTCGTGGGGATGGAGCGCCGAGCGTCTAGCATTGTTAGATACGCGTAGCCAGTGGAAAATTGAGCGTGTGCGTGAAGCGCATAATGAGCTGCTCGATACGATGATGCAAAGTTACCGTAACTTAATTCGATTTGCCCGTCGTAATAATTTAAGTGTTAGTGCTAGCCCACAAGATATTGGGGTATTAACCCGTAAGTTATATGCCGCGTTTGAAGCGCTACCCGGTAAAGTGACATTAGTAAATCCACAAATCTCACCGGATCTTAGCGAAGAGCACCTGACATTTATTTATGTGCCGGAAGGGCGTGCCAATCGTAGCGGCTGGTATCTGTATAACCAAGCGCCGCAAATCGACACGATTATCGGTCATCAACCGTTAGAATATAACCGCTATCTGAATAAGCTGGTGGCGTGGGCCTATTTTAATGGGTTACTGACTGAAAATACGCAAGTCCATATGCATCATGGTAAATCCCAATGTGATGAACGTAAGTTATTGGAATTAATGCATGATGTATCGAGCCATTTCCCAATAAGATTGTCTGCCCCAACCCCTAAAGCACTGTATAGCCCGTGTGAAATTCGCCACTTAGCGATCATCGTTAACTTAGAAAAAGACCCAACTCAGGTTTATTCTGAGCAGGTGGTGCATGTGGATTTCAGAAAACTGGATATTTTCAGTTTTGGTGAATCTCAGCAGTGTTTGATAAGCAGCATCGATCTTCTGTATCGCAATTCATGGAATGAAGTTCGGACCCTACATTTCAGCGGTGAGCAATGCATGTTAGAAGCGCTGAAAACCATCCTTGGTAAAATGCACCAAGATGCTGCACCGCCTGAAGCGGTTGAAGTCTTCTGTTATAGTGAACATCTACGTGGGCTTATTCGTACTCGCGTGCAGCAGTTAGTGTCCGAATGCATTGAATTGCGCTTATCCAGCAATCGCCATGAACCTGGTCGCTTTAAGGCATTACGCATTGCAGGGCAAACATGGGGCTTGTTCTTCGAGCGTTTAAACGTCTCTGTACAAAAACTCGAAAATGCCGTTGAGTTCTACGGTGCAATCTCCCATAACAAATTGCATGGTTGGCCGGTAAAATTACAAGCGAAAGGGGATAATCATCTTCCTGCGGTTGTGGATGGCTATGCCAGCGAAGGGATTGTGCAGTTTTTCTTTGAAAATACACCCGATAATACAGGGTTTAATATTTACGTATTGGATGAAGCTAATCGCGTAGAAATTTACTCTCATTGTGAAGGTTCCAAAGAAGAGCTAGTGCGCGATGTCAGCAAATTCTACTCTTCCTCCCATGACCGTTTTACCTACGGTGCTAACTTTATCAATTTCAATTTGCCGCAGTTTTATCAAATTGTGGAAGAAGAAGGCAAAAAGCAAGTTATTGTCTTCTCTGACGCTTCTTGGTCATTTACTGAAGATGAAGAGGACGATGAATATCCCTCGTCACCACAATTAAACCAGTCTGAACAACTAGACCACTCCAAACAGCACGCTCAATATTATTAATTTTATTATGTTGATTTTATTATGATAAAAAACAGACAGAGTAAGTTATAGACTCTGCCTGTGATTTTTGATGTGCGTGTTTAGAACGAGAATGGGAAGTGGCTTTGGAAGGTAATCGCATTGCCCAGCATGGACAAAAACTCTTGACCTGAGCGGTCGCAAATCCATTTTCCATCTTTATAATCATAATGATAGCCACCTTGTTTGGTTGCTAACCAGATCTGGTGGAAGGCTTCTTGCTTGTTGATGATGATTTTGCTGCCATCTTCAAAGCTTAAGGTCATGACGCCGCCATTAATTTCACTATCAATATCCGCATCGCCATCGTAATTATCTAAATGCTCTTCAATCGAGCTGAGCAATTGCTCAGCTAACTGATGAAATTCGCTATCGTTCATGATGTATTTCCTGTTTATACTTTTATTTAGGCGAAATTATAGGGTTGAATGTGTTCAGGGGTCAAACGGCGTACATCTTACTTGTGAGATGCCATTTGAATTATTTAACGTATATAATATTAATATGTTTGATAAACAGGCGTGATTTGAAAAGCGACTCCTGTTACTGTGTGAAATATCAGATTGCAAAATTTAGTCTTACAGGCGAAACATCATAATGAAAAAAAGTTTATTTGGACTTAGCGCACTTCTCGTTTTATTCACCCTTTCTGGCTGTGGCTTAAAAGGGCCGTTGTATTTTCCGCCTGAAGACAATGCAGCGGTGCCTGCTAAATCTGACGTGCAATCTAAAGCTCCAAGCAGCTCGAACCAAGAGCCTGCTGCGACCAAACAGTAAGCCTCTGTTATGGAACGTGAATTGCAGTTCTCAAAAATGCATGGTTTAGGCAATGATTTTATGGTGGTGGATGGCGTCACTCAGAACGTTTATTTTTCACCTGAACTGATTTGTCGCCTAGCGGATAGGCATACTGGCGTCGGTTTTGACCAACTTTTACTGGTTGAAGCCCCTTATGATCCTGATCTCGATTTCCATTACCGTATTTTTAACGCAGATGGCAGTGAAGTTGCACAATGTGGCAACGGAGCGCGCTGTTTTGCACGTTTTGTCCGTTTAAAAGGTCTGACAAACAAACAAAAAATTAAAGTGAGCACCCAGTCTGGGCGTATGACTCTCACAATTAATGAAAATGATGATGTTTGTGTGAATATGGGCGAGCCTGATTTTGAACCGCAAAACGTCCCGTTTCGTGCCGTCAAAGCGGAAAAGACCTATATTATTCGGGCTCAAGAACGTACAGTGTTTGCGGGGGTTGTCTCCATGGGTAACCCGCACTGTGTGGTACAAGTGGACAGTGTCCAAACCGCAGAGGTAGAAGTGTTGGGCCCTGCATTAGAAAGCCACGAACGCTTCCCTGAACGTGCCAACATCGGTTTTATGGAAATTGTCAGCGCAGACTATATTCGCTTACGTGTTTATGAACGTGGTGCGGGGGAAACCCAAGCGTGCGGAAGTGGTGCATGCGCCGCAGTTGCCGTGGGCGTAGGTCAGGGCTTATTAGCTAGCCGTGTTCGTGTTGATTTACCGGGCGGTTCCCTCGATATTAGTTGGGAAGGCCCAGGATCACCGCTGTATATGACAGGTCCTGCGACCCATGTTTATGATGGAGTGATCCAAATTTAATCTTGATTGAGTGGAAAGAGGGGAATAATGGATAAGCGTGAACAAGTGCCAGAGATTGCTCAGTTAATTGATGAGCAAGATGTGGTGCAATATTTAAAACAGAACCCTTATTTCTTTATTCGCAATGTGTCTCTTGCTGAACATATCAAGGTTCCTCATGCCGTTCAGGAGGCTATCTCGCTTCCTGAATTGGTAATGAGCCGTCAACGCCAAAAAATCAAAAATCTCGAACAGGACATCCGCTTTATGGTGGAACAAGCTCACGAAAATGGGCAGCTGTTCGATGAGCTTCTTTATCTCGTCATTGAAATGTCTTCCGCAAATAGTTTGCGGGAGATGCTGTTTGTGTTGAATCGCTGGGCTAAAAAGCTCGGGCTATCGGGGGCTTCTGTACGCCTGTTTAGTGACAGCTGGCGATTATCTGCGCCATTGGATGCCTACGAATTGGTGCTCCCACGCCGCGTTTTTGACCCAGTACGTATTCAGCGTTTTGGGGATAACCTCAATTATCTTGGGCGGTTAAATGGGCCAGAGCTCCAGCTTTTACTTCCTGATGCCCAAAATGTGGGCTCAGTAGCGATTTCGCTGTTTGGGCATCATGGGGAATCTGGCATGGTGATATTTACCAGCCGTGATCGTGAACATTATCAACAGGGTATGGGCACGGTGATGCTGGAAAAAGTGGCTCAAATTCTACCGAGGTTATTATGTCAATGGATAGAACGCCTGTAGACATTCAGCCAGAAGGGCTGATGATTCAAGTGGAAGCCTTCTTGCGTTACCTCCGTGTTGAACGCCGGTTAAGTCCAGTCACGATAACGAATTATCGCCGCCAATTAGGTGCTATTTGCCAAATTTTAGGTGAACTGAAAGTGAGCCAATGGCAGCAATTGGATATGACGGTGGGGCGCAACATTGCTGCGAAGAGCCGCCGAACAGGCTTGCAAGCAGCGAGCATGGCATTAAGGCTTTCCGCGCTGCGTAGTTTCTGTGATTGGATGGTGCAGCAAGGTGAACTACCAGCAAACCCAGTTAAAACCATTCATGCCCCTAAAGCCAAAAAACGCCTGCCTAAAAATATGGATGTGGACGAAGTTTCCCAACTGTTGAATATGGACAGTGGCGACCCGCTCGTGGTGCGAGACAGAACCATGCTGGAAGTGATGTATGGCGCGGGATTACGTCTCTCTGAACTGGTCGGTTTGGATGTGAAGCACCTTGACCTCAATTTAGGGGAGGTTTGGGTGATGGGGAAGGGCAGCAAAGAACGCAAAATCCCCCTAGGAAAAACGGCCGTGAGCTGGCTAAAACGCTGGCTTGAAATGCGCGAATTGTACGAGCCTGTCGATGGCGCGGTATTTATTTCCACAAAAAGTGGTAAGCGTATTTCGAATCGCAACGTGCAAAAGCGGTTTGAGCAGTGGGGTATCAAACAATCGGTGAATAGCCATATCAATCCCCATAAATTACGTCACTCTTTTGCAACTCATATTCTCGAATCAAGTGGTAATTTACGTGGGGTACAAGAGTTATTAGGTCATGCTAATCTCTCTACCACCCAAATCTATACCCATCTTGATTTCCAACATCTCGCTAATGTTTATGATGTGGCACATCCGCGAGCGAAGAGGGAGAAATCTTAATGCACTTTTACCGTCCGTTATCACCCATTAAAGCGATGACGTTTGATTTGGATGATACGTTGTACGACAACCATCCCGTGATTGATAAAACGGAAGAAGAAGTTTTACGATTTATTCGTGAATATGACCCGCGTTTTCATCATTTTACGAATGATGACATTTATGCGTTTCGCTATCTTGTGGAAGAACAAGAACCGAATATTCGCCATGATATTACCCGCTGGCGCTGGTTATCGTCGAAAATGATGCTGTGCCACTATGGTTACAGTAAAGAGGATGCTCTCAAAGGTGCGGACGATATTATGGCGCACTTTACCTACTGGCGTAATCAAATTCACATTCCGCAATCTACGCATGAAACGCTAGCAAAGTTAGCCGAAAAATTACCGCTGGTGGCGATTACGAATGGTAACGCAGAACCGCAAGCATGTGGGCTGGGGCAATATTTTCAATTCGTATTAAAAGCTGGGCCGGATGGGCGTTCTAAACCATGCTGTGATATGTATCACCTTGCCTCTACGCGTTTGAATATCGAGCCGGGCGCTATTTTACATGTTGGGGATAATCTGCTGACAGACGTCGAAGGGGCGATTAATAGCGGTATGCAAGCCTGCTGGTTCAACGTAGATCATATGACGTTAATGGATGAGAAAGAGGGGCGTATATTGCCTCATGTGGAAATTTGTCGGTTGGATTCTCTCTTGTCATTGGTATAATCCTTTCTCTGTATAAAAACACAGTGGTGATAGCCACTGTTAAACCATTTCGAAACCAATCAGGTTTGAAATGGTTGTTTGGGTTTATGAAAATAAACGAGGAAAATCAAGTTATTGATTTTCGTCTGATAATACAAAGAGGGAAAAACCACGCTTTTCTCCCTCTTTGTCAGTAACCTCACAGTGGTGATAGCCACTGTCTTGCTTTGATGGTAACTATGGACGTCTCATATCTGCTCGAAGGTCTTAATGACAAACAGCGCGAAGCGGTTGCCGCCCCGCGTACTAATTTACTGGTGCTCGCAGGGGCGGGTAGCGGTAAAACACGCGTGTTGGTTCATCGCATTGCGTGGCTTATGTCGGTGGAGAATGCCTCCCCATTTTCGATTATGGCCGTGACGTTTACCAACAAAGCTGCCGCAGAAATGCGTCATCGTATCAATCAGCTGGTGGGTACTAGCGAAGGCGGTATGTGGATCGGTACTTTCCACGGTCTCGCGCACCGTTTACTTCGCCAGCATTACTTGGATGCGAATCTGCCGCAAGATTTCCAAATTCTAGACAGTGATGATCAATACCGTTTGATTCGTCGTCTGCTTAAAGCCATGAATCTTGATGAGAAGCAGTGGCCGCCTCGTCAGGGAATGTGGTACATCAACGGCAAAAAAGATGAAGGGCTACGTCCCCAGCATGTTGAAAGTTATGGTAATCCAGTCGAAGCGACATGGCTGAAGGTGTATCAAGCCTATCAAGAAGCCTGTGATCGTGCAGGGCTGGTGGATTTTGCCGAATTACTGCTACGCGCTCATGAATTATGGCTGAATAAGCCTCATGTTCTTCAACATTATCGCGAGCGTTTTACCAATATTTTGGTGGATGAGTTCCAAGATACCAACAGCATTCAATATGCGTGGATCCGCGTGTTAGCGGGTGACACTGGCAAAGTGATGATCGTGGGTGATGATGACCAGTCAATCTATGGTTGGCGTGGCGCTCAAGTTGAAAATATTCAGCGTTTCTTGAATGACTTTCCTGGCGCAGAAACTATCCGTCTTGAGCAAAACTACCGCTCTACCAATAATATTTTGAAAGCAGCAAATACCCTGATCGCCAATAACAGCGACCGTCTCGGTAAGAATTTATGGACAGAAGGCGGTGATGGTGAGCCTATTTCCCTTTACTGCGCCTTCAATGAGCTTGATGAAGCTCGCTATGTGGTTGGACGAATTAAACAGTGGCATGAAAATGGCGGTGCGCTGCAAGATTGCGCCATCCTTTACCGCAGTAACGCTCAATCTCGTGTGATGGAAGAAGCGTTAATTCAAGGCGCGATGGCATACCGTATTTATGGTGGTCAGCGCTTCTTTGAACGCCAAGAGATCAAAGATGCATTATCCTACCTCCGATTAATTGCTAACCGTAACGACGACGCTTCTTTTGAGCGTGTGGTAAACACACCAACACGCGGCATTGGTGAGCGTACGCTGGATACCGTTCGCCAAACCGCTCGAGATCAGCAACTGACATTATGGGAAAGTTGTGAGTACTTACTTCGCGAACAAGTCTTGGGCGGTCGGGCGGCAAGCTCTATCGAGCGTTTCCTAGAGTTAATCGAAGCATTAGCGAAAGAGACTCAAGAGATGCCACTGCATGTACAGGCTGATCGGGTGATCAAGGACTCCGGTTTGCGAGCGATGTATGAGCAGGAAAAAGGCGAAAAAGCTCAAGCGCGAATTGAAAACTTGGAAGAGTTAGTCAACGCAACCCGCGATTTTAGCTATCAAGATGAAGACCAAGATTTAATGCCGTTGCAGGCATTTTTATCGCATGCGGCGTTGGAGTCGGGTGAAAGCCAAGCGGATGCCAGCCAAGATGCAGTGCAATTGATGACGCTGCACTCAGCAAAAGGACTGGAATTCCCTGTCGTATTTATGGTGGGCGTGGAAGAAGGTATGTTCCCAAGCCAAATGTCGATGGATGAAAGTGGGCGCTTAGAAGAAGAGCGCCGCCTTGCCTATGTGGGTATTACCCGCGCGATGGTGAAATTGACAATCACTTATGCAGAAAGCCGTCGCTTATATGGTAAGGAAGTTTACCATCGTCCTTCACGCTTTATTGGCGAGCTACCGACGGAGTGTGTGGAGGAAGTTCGATTAAGAGCCACTGTTTCACGCCCTGTCAGCCATCAGCGTCTTGGCACACCGATTAGCCAAAATGATTCTGGCTACGCATTAGGGCAGCGAGTGATGCACCCTAAATTTGGTGAAGGTACCATTATTAATCTTGAAGGTAGCGGTGAGCATTGCCGACTACAAATTGCGTTCCAAGGGCAAGGGATTAAGTGGCTGGTGGCGTCTTATGCTCGGTTAGAAATGCTATAGACCTAATTTAAATATAGCACCGCAAAGAATCGCGGTGCTAACCCAAAATAAATCCAAAAAATATTATATTATATAAAATAATTATCCTTTATCTTTATATAATAAATATATAATTTAAATATTTGTTTTTTATTTTCACCTAATTTAATATTTTTATTCATTTTTCGTTTTGATGAAAATTAAAGGATTAAGATATGGATAGTGATATGGAATTAAATTTATTAAGTAAGGCTTTTATTAATATTGATAGCTTGAATGAAAATATAAAGCAAAGTAATGATATTCTAATACGTAGTGAGAAAGCCCGTGATACATTCAGAGGGAAGTATCAGGAAATTATGAATAATGTTCCTGATAGATTAAAAAAATATGTTAAAGGTGTTTTAAATAAGATTGAATTATCAATGGATAATAAAATAGCAAAACAAAAGTTAGCTATCGAATCATCCAATAATGGTCTATTAAAAATAAATCAAGCATTTAATGAAATTAATGATAACCAATATCGCGTGACGGATGAGCTGAATTTGTCTGCAATAGATTCTGAAATAAAAAGTATTTATCAAGAAATAGAAAATTTAGCGTTCTTTGATTTTGAAACATATTCTGAAAAAAATGTCAGTTATAAAATAATTAATTCATTAAGTCCTGAAGTGAAAGATATAATTGCAAAATCTGTCAGCGATTTTAATCAAGAAAATTCAGCATTCTTAACCGTTATGCAAGATATTGATAGAACATCGATTGATGCACAAAGAGAAATTTTAGTGCTACAGAGAGATGAGCAATACATACAACAAGATTATGCGAAGAGTGTTCATCAGTACAATGAATCATCTGGGGTTAATATAATTAGCGAGCAATTAGCGAGTTTCATGCCAGTGAATAAAGAGAGTGCGATTACGAGAGACATGAATGGCGGCTCACTTGGTATGCTTGCACCAACATTAAGTGTTTGTCCTGATGCATATACGTGTCTAAGTTAAGTATAACACCTTAATTTTAGTCTTGTTTGGCGCTTAAATATTTTTAAGCGCCATTTTCAATCGAGAATGACGATTCTTTGATAGGGAGATATTTACCTTTGATTTGCCAATTGAATCATTAAGATTTACGTTTTTTATTTTAATTTTTTCCGCTAATCAAGTATAAAATCTTACCTAATCACCATCTATAGATTCATCATGTCTATCAATAAACTTATTGATTCACTTTCCACTCAGGGTTGGTATGTGTGGGACGATTTTCTGAACCTGTCAGATATTCAGGCTATTAAACGTTGTATCCCCGATACGCTGCAAGATGCACGTATTGGTCATCAAGACACGTTGCAAGGCAATAAAACTATCCGCGGTGACCAAACGGTGTGGCTTGAACCTGAAATGGGAGAGCCAGTCGTACATTACTTAGATAAAATGGAGAACTTACGTCAGGCGCTTAACGGCCAGTTATTTCTTGGATTACGGGATTTTGAAACCCATTTTTGCCGTTATCCTAATGGTGGATTCTACAAAAAGCATGTCGATAATTTCCGTGGACAAGGACGCCGTAAAATCACCACAGTGCTATATATGAATGAATCATGGAAACAGGGGGATGGTGGCGAAATTGTGATGTATGACTTGCAGGATAGTGAGCTATTCACCTTAGATCCGCTAGCAGGGCGCATGGTATTTTTTATGTCTGAAGATTTTCCCCATGAAGTTTTACCTACCCAAAAAAAGCGTGAAAGTATTGCCGGTTGGTTCCTGACTGAAAAAATACTGTAGCCCTTTCTCGTCTATGCCGCCTCTGCAAAGGGGTGGGCTGTAAACTAATTACCATAGTAATAAAACTACAACTTATATATAAATAATAATTTTGTTTTTTAAACTACCTGCCTTTATTTTAAATCTATTATCTTGGTTGGCATAAAGATAATGAATTTTTATTAATTTAAATATAAATAAAGGATGAATTATATGATTAATTTAAAAAATGCATTTAACCAATTTAAATCAAACTTTGAAGAGTACAAAGAATCTTTTAAAAAACATGAAGGGAACCATAAAAAATATTTGAGTGATTTAAAAGAGCTCACTGGTAGAGATGGTTCAATTTTAACGAAAGATAAAAAGCCTACAGACAGATATATTTCACAAGCGGAAAGAGATATTAGAATTAACCAAAAAAGATATTCCAGCTATGAAGCTGCAATAACAAAAATTGATAACTACATGAATGATTTAGAATATAGCGATAATTTAGAAAATGCAGTGGATTTTATTAATGAATTACAATCCATTATAGATTCACTACCTCAAAAATCGGCTATTTTCCCTAAAAAAAATCTATCGTCAACGCCGTTAATTCAGCAAGCAGTATGGTCACTTTATAATAATAAATTGGAAATGGATGAGAAGTTTTATGATTTAAATGGTCAATATCTTCAATTCAGTGAGGTTGCAAATGATACATTAATGAAAATGAATGGGCCGCGAATTTCGGACTGTTTTAATGGCTATGAAAATGCATCGATGATGATTGAACAAATGGCACAACTTGAGTCGGTAGAGAGTAGCTCGATGGATAACCAAATGCTAAAGGCATTTGAAACGAATGCTACTTATTGTGAAATTTATCTTGGTACTCAGTATTGCTACTAGGGCGTAAATTGGGAAGCCACAGATTTACTGTGGCTTCCCATAACTTAGTTAACCCGCTTAAACTCTTTTCCAGCAAAAACTAATGCGGCATTTCCTCGCTCAATTTGGTAATGAGAAAGGTGGCGCTGCTTATCTAGAGTGCTCAGTTGCTGAGATTGAAATTCACTGAGTTTCCAATGAATTAGCTCTTTTGCCAGCTTCTTATTCGCATGCTGGCTACGTTCTGATTGGACTTTCACACTAATCCCCGTTGCAATATGTTTAGCACGTACTGCGGAACAGGTTTTATTCACATGCTGACCACCAGCCCCTTGAGATTTTGTAAATTCATATTCGATTTCACTCTCTTCTAAGGGGTGGATAGGCGAAAATGCTATCACGCTAATAAACCAATTTTTACGTTTATGACGTGGTCTCAGTGGGCTTTGACATTGCCATTGAACGGTTCCACTCCATGCGTTGACCAATTGGTCGCTCTGTTTCCCCTCTAAGGAGACTAGCACTGACTTTAGCCCCTGTTTTGAGGGAAAAGATTCCAACACATCAACCTGAACATCTAACAAAGTCGCCTCTTTTAAAAAGCAGGAAAACGCTTTTTCCACGGCGATACAGCACTCATCAGGGCCTTGAGCTGAAGAAAATTGTAATAATGTCATTAACAATCTCCGCTCGTTTTATAAGTGATCACCGGCGCTAAACGGGCAATAACCTGAATGATGCCGACGTTTACCATGCTTTCGATAACGGTCTCAATGGATTTATAGGATTGCGGCGCTTCTTCATAAATCAATTGTTTGTTTGCACAAATAACGCGGCTGCCTAAAGTGGTTCGGGATAGCTGCAATGGCGTATATTTATGTGATAAACGACCTTTGCATTCCGTTCGCATCCATTTTCGCCCTGCGCCATGGGCAAGGGAATTTAAGCTCAAATCATTGGCAGTCGGCGCGACTAAATAGCTGTAATCGCCGCGAGAGCCGGGGATAACCACAAAACCTCTATCAGAGGGGGTGGCTCCTTTACGGTGTAACCAGCCGTCAATGCCGCTGATACGGCATGGCTCAACAAGATTATGGTTGAGGCTGAAACGTTGCTCTCCAGAGGCTTTAACTTGCTGCATCATGCGCAGCCCAATCAATTGGCGGTTGATTTGTGCGAACTGTAGGGCGTCTTGGTGTGCGTTGAGGTAAGTTTCCGCCTCTTCAGATTGTTCATCCAGCCCATTATGGCTATGTTGCTCAATATGCTGGCGTAGAATAGATTGCCCCAAACCACGCGAGCCACTGTGCACGAGCAACAGTAATTTTTGTTTATCAAGGCCGCTTTGCTCAAACAGTTCTTGGTTTATGATTTTATCGACGGATTGAAACTCCGCGAAATGGTTACCACCACCGATGGAGCTGAGTGATGCCATAAAATCATGGGATTTCATGGATTCAGGAACGTGCTCATCTAACCACTCTAATGGCGCATGATCCGTCATTTCAGATAGCTGTTTTTCCAGCTTATCCAAGTTAACTTTGGCACGCTTGATATCGGTTTGGAACAGGCTCATGCCACAGCCAATATCATTACCGACTAACGCCGGATAGAAGCGTTTAACCGAGAAAAATGCTGCGCCAATTGGATAGCCACGTCCTGGGTGTAAGTCAGGCATGCCGACCACAGAAACCATGTTGGGTAAATTAGCGGTTGTTTGTAATTGTTGGATTGCTTTACTTTCAATCCATGTAGATTCTGTCGCGATATAACTAACGTGTTCACCGACAGAATGAAGGGTATTGCCCATAAGCTATTAACTCATTTTTAATGTGAAAAATAAGGTGATTAGCAGGCAAGTTTTGAGAAGATAGCTGAACTAACGTTTAAAACGATTTATAACGTCTAAGACTATTTCTGAGGCTGCCCGCAAAGAGTTTGATTAATTGTTGTCATGATGAACCTCCTCGCAGTGAATTGAATGAATGAAAACGCGGCGGATATTAACGGGAACTTTTTTCATTTGCAAGAGAGAAAAGAAAAAAAGTGTAAAATTAATCTTTATCCTAAAGTGATTAATAAATGAGTAATTAATTATTTTATAAACTAATAGTTTTCATGATAAATAATAATGAAAAACTCAAATTTATATTTAATTCTAGATTTGAATATTATAAAAATATTTCATTAAGATAAGCGTAAACAGGTATATTTTCGCTATTTTAACTTTGCTACTCTCTTGCTGGGTGCTTGATCTTACTCAGTTCAAGCATTTATTTTTGGTCTGGGAAAGAAAAAGCCCCGTTAGTGATATTCACCAACGAGGCTACACTCCCAACCACACAATCGGGAGTGTGCCTCTTAATAAAAGAGAGGTCAAGGAGAAATGACAAAGTACGCAATGATAGCTGTAGTTTCTATTTGCGTAACAATACTGGGTTGCTCATTTTTAATAAAGGATAGATTAAGCTATTTGAATATTGATAATGATAATACAGTCGTTCAGGTGAAATTGGATTACGAAATCAATTAATCATCGAGTGGGGAAGTTAATTTGAATTAATTCAGTTTAATAACAATTAATTCCCCACTCTTTCTTCTTTCTTATTACCGGTTGGGATATTAAGCACCCAAACTAAAGAGCCCCAATATAATTGGGGCTCTTTTTACTATTTTAACGCATTAAAAAAACTACGAAGCGATATGAACTGTTTTTCCGCCCACAATGGTGCGCAGCACTTTCACATTTTCAATATCATCCGCAGGGATGGTAAATACATTGCGGTCCAGTACGATCATATCTGCGAATTTACCCGCCTCAAGCGATCCTAAAACGTCTTCACGATGCTGAGCATAAGCAGAATCAATAGTTGCTGAACGTAAAACCTCGATCACGGTCATATCACGGTCGTTATCCAGTCTTGGGGCTGGCTGGCCATCAATATCACGACCACGGCGAGTTGCGGCGACTTTCAAATCATACCATTCGTCAAAATCATCGATTGGCCAGTCGCTACCAAAGGCAACGACTGCACCCGCATCAATAAACTTAGCGATAGGTTCGAGCTGTTGGAAACGGGTTTCACCCAGCATATTTTTCTCGAAAGCAGCCAGTTCAGGCGTTGGTGCTGCCCACTGGAATGATAAGCATGCAATGGTTTTCAGGCGCGCAAAGCGGGCATAATCTTTGGCATCAACCAGTTCATTATGGGCAAGGCCTGGGCGGATATCTTTCTCTGGGTGAGCCGCACGCATTTTCTCAATGGCATCCAGCACGATAGAGACGGCACCTTCACCGACGGTATGCAAGTGAGGATCGTAACCGGCTGCTGCGATTTTTTCGAGCAGCTCATCCAGAATTTCAGCCGTGAAATAGAGGTCGCCGTAGTTATTGGTTTCGACCCAATTTGGCGCTGAATCAGTACCTTTATTCACACGATATGGCTGTAATAATGAGGCGGTCATAGTTGGATATTGCAACACGCCATCCACGAACATTTTGATATTACGCAGACCGATACCCGGTGTTGGAGTCCAATCAGCTTGATGCCATTTTTTAGCAAATGCTACGGCGTTATCGACGGCAGCGGCGACCGCGGCAACATTTGGCGTGTTATCCGGTGTGATTTCTCGTGCAGCTTGGAAGCGTAAAGTGAGTTCGCCACGTTGTTGAAGTTGGTGGAACGCCTCTAATTGCTGTTCAGAAACGCGGGCATCCATCACCATCGTGACGCCTTGCTGATTCAGCACTTTTTGCACTAACTCAGCCACTTCAACTGCTTGCTCATCACGGATAGACGGAATGCTATCTGCGGCACGCATGGCAGGCGCATCCTCTAAAATTCCGTTGAGTTCGCCATTTTTATATTTACCAATTTTGCCATCGGATGGCTCAGGGGTTTCTTTGGTGATCCTGAATAATTCGAGGGCGCGGCTATTGGCTAATAAGGTATGGCAGTCATTAGAAAACAGGACGACTGGGCGCTTAGTATTGAGCTTGTCCATATCTTCACGGTACATGTCAATACCGGCTGGCAACATGCCTTGGCGTAACCAGGCAGTGACTTTTAGCCAATCGTTTTCGCCCGTGCGAGGATCTTTATCGAGGTGATCTTGCACGCGCTGTAAAATTTGGTCGATAGTGAGGGATTCGTAATTAAGATGGCAGCCAAACAGCTGAATGCCGCCCCAAAACGGGTGCATATGTCCATCGATGATCCCTGGCATCATCATTCTGCCTTCAAGGTCGATGCTCTCGGTTTCTGGGCCAACATATTGATGTAATTCATCTGAAGTCCCTGTTGCAAGAATATAACCTTCTTTCAAGGCAATAGCGTCGACAACACTATTTTGACTGTCTGCGGTATAGATATAACCGTTGAAATAAATAACATCAGCAATTTTATTATTCATCGTAAACCGTCTGTATCAGGGGCTCCTACGGAGCCAAAACCAAAAAACAATGGGGAAGATAAGCTTCCCCATAATCAACGAAAGGTACCGGAGGATTAATTGATAATCATCTCAGTCTCGGCATCAGAGATAGCAGGTGGACGACGAGTAAAACCATGAGTCAGAAGCGTGAGGTAGCCTGCCCCTGCCGCTAGCCAGCATAAACCGACTGTGAAAGCTTCTGCATCTAAGCTTGTCCATAACCATAAGGTTAAAACAACCCCAATCGATGGCATGATCAGGCAAGTCAGCAATTTGGTCGTATCCAAAGAGGCTTTACGGTCAATATAGAAATGTTTGATGACTGATAAGTTCACAAAGGTAAAGGCTATCAGTGCACCAAAGCTAATCATCGACGCAACCATGCTGAGTGATAACACCAGCGACATCAATGAAGCTATTGCCACAAAGATAATGGAATATACCGGTGTATTCAGGCGCGGGTGCAAATACGCGAAGATAGAGCGAGGTAACACACCTTCACGACCCATTGCATAGAAAATACGCACGATACTGGCTTGCGAGGTCATTGCAGAGGCAAAGACACCGATAACATAAGCGGTAATAAAGCTCGATGCCATTAAAGAGGCTCCGATCCACTTCATTTTATCGCCCACTTGCTGCATTACTGCGATACTTGCGACATCTGTGTTAGGGAGAAAATCTTGCCATACTGGGTACATTAAATGTGCGCTGTAAGAGATGGCAATAAATAAGGCTCCCGCAATAAATACGGTATATAAAATCGCTTTCGGTAAAGCACGGCGAGCGTCTTTTGTCTCTTCGGCCATAGTTGAAATGGCATCAAAGCCCAAGAATGCTAAGCATAGTACTGCAGCACCAGCAAACAGCCCCGACACTTGAGATGACATCACGGTGAGTGGTGCCATCAGTGCTTCAACATCAAGTACCATCGCGTTTTGCAAGCAGATGTACAAGAAGATGGCGATGAAGACAAATTGCATCAGAATAATCAGCATATTCATCCAAGATACCAATTTGATACCCAAAATGTTCATGATGCTGACAACAGCGATGGTTGAGCAGATTATCACTGGCATTGGGATGTTCGGGAAGGCTTCGTGGACAAAGATCCCAATCGCAATGTAGTTAATAATCGGAAGAAATAGATAATCCAGCAGTTGTGCCCAACCAACAAGAAATCCAAGAGTGCCACCAAAGGTTTTTTGCACATACGAATAAGCAGACCCAGAAAGCGGGAGTGCACTGGTCATACGGCAATAGCTCATGGCAGTAAAGAAGACAGCAGCGAGCGTAATTAAATAAGCGATAGGCAGATGCCCTTCACTTAATACAGTCACTTGTCCATAGGTGGTAAAAATTCCGAGTGGCACCATATAGGCCAGCCCGAAAAATACTAACGCAGGGGTGGTCAGTACACGTTTCATTTGAACGGTATTCTGTTGCATTTTGAAGCCCTTCCCAAAAGCCCTTAACAACGTTAACTCTTTCTGAATACACAGGCCGAGTGAACCTAAAATGCAGCCATATAACTTGAGCTATAGCACTACATGTTTTATTTTTTTACATACATAAATCATTTAATTAGGTATGTGGATAGACGCCTTGTATTCAATTTCAGAAAACCTCGCACCAGGACAGAATATAAATCACTGTCATCGTGCGCACTTTAATGAAACGTCAGTAATGAATCGGACCATTACCATCCGCTGGGGTGAATACAAGCGGCGTACAATATAATTATCAAGTTCCTATTAAGCAATCATTTATTTCAACAAATAAATATACTGTTTTATTTCAATGGGTTGATGTTTGAAAGGTGTATTAATAAGATGAAATTTAACGTAAGTTAAATATGAATCAAATTTCCGATAAAATCAAGGAATAAAAATTTTTATAATCCATTGAAATAAAACAAGAAAGTGTTTAATTTTGAAATCAACTAAAACAAAATAAAAATACCCAAAAGGTAAATTATTTTTAATAAAAATAAGCTGGTTATATTAAATAATTTAACCTTTCTAGTTCCATTAAATGAAACATGTATTAAATGGATAATATAATAAGTGGGTTAATACTAATTTAAGTCAGATATTATGGGCACGAATGCCCATAATATGGAAAACTAAATTCTATTTTCTTCTGAGTTTCTGCTGTGTATATAAAGCATCTAAAGTAAATAAAATTAATGCAACCCAGATAAAACCAAATGTAATTAACAATTCTTGAGTCATCACTTCACCATACACAAATACGGCAAGTAAGAACATAATGCTTGGGCCTAAATACTGGAAGAACCCTAATGTTGACAGTCTTAAATGGTTGGCGGCTTCAGTAAACAGTAACAACGGCACTGTAGTAATAATCCCTGCAGCAATCAGGAGAATGTTTAAATTCCAGCTGTTCATTGTCATGTCACTTGTCGGGCTATCTGCAAAGAATAGTAGGAAGATAACGCCGACAGGTAGCAACCATAAGGTTTCAAATGTCATACCTGTTTGCGCATCGACACCCAATTTTTTACGTAATAAACCGTAGGTGGCAAACGTCACGGCAAGGCTTAATCCAATGACTGGCACGGAGCCAAATTGCCAGAGTTGAATTAATACGCCGGTGAGTGCTAACCCGACTGCAACCCATTGCATTCGACGGAAGCGTTCATGTAAAAATATCATGCCAAACAATACGTTAACCAGAGGGTTGATAAAATACCCTAAGCTGGCTTGCAGCATATGCCCATTATTCACCGCCCAGATATAAATCAGCCAGTTAGACGCAATTGTTATGGCCGTTACACCTAAAATTAAGATCTTTTTAGGCTGTTTTAAGGTTTGGCGGAAATACTTCCAATGGCGTGTGATGGTCAGTAATAACAGCATAAAGAAGAATGACCAAATAATACGGTGAGTCAAAATTTCTTCGGCTGGCACTTCTTTAATGGATTTAAAATAAATGGGAGCGACACCCCAAATAAAATAAGCGCCTAAGGCACATAGTACGCCTTTGGTAGTATTTTGTTGGCTCATGAATAGCTCTGAAATTGATATAAAGTAAAACTGAGAGATCGAAACCAGGAATGTAAGTGGCTCGATTTGTGATGCCATTAATGTGACATTGCTCAGGTTTTTTTACAAGCTATTAGTTAATGAGGTTATTAATTATTTACCAGTCTGTTTCATTCGCTGATATGGTTTCATTCAATCAGTTTTTTATCCAATCAAATAAGTCGCAGTGGCTGTGGCAATATGCTGATTTTTCTCATTATGTAATTCACTGCGGGTAACGGCGATTTTATTACCATCGCGTAGTAAGCTGGCGCTCGCGATAAAAACCTCTCCACGTCCAGGGCGCAAATAGTCAACGCGTAAATCAATCGTACCCATTTTGGACATCTTGTCGGCAATGTCTTGGTGAATGAGAGGTTCAATACGTTGAAGGATCCGGTTGATACACACCATGCCACCGGCCACATCTAATAAGGATGCAATTACACCGCCATGGAGAATATTTTGGGTGAAATTACCAATAAGCTCTGAACGATTTTCCACGGATAGCTGGACTAAATCATCGGTCATTTGTAGTAGCTCAATTCCAAGTAATTGATTAAAAGGCATTCTATAGATAAATGCATCGCTCATAAATTTGCTAGCTTCTTCGAAGGTATAGATGCGGTCATTCATTTTAGGATCCTTGTCTGTGATGTTAATGATAAGTTAACATTATGTATGTGCTAATATCTAGAAAACAAATGAATAATCTTTCAACGGTTGACCATTTTTCGGTGTAAAATGAGACAAATTTTTTCACCGCAGTTGAAATAGGAATGGCAAATGCGCGCTTTACAAATGTTGTTGAGTTCTGTGCTCTGTTTCTGGTCTGTTTCACTTTTTGCATCTGACAATACCAACGAACCGGCACAGCAGGATACTGAAAATCATACACCCGTTCGCGGAAGTATTATTTCGGGGTTACTGCAAAATTATGATAACCCATTCGTTTTGTATCCTTATGAACCCAATTACATCATTTATACCTATACGTCTTCAATAAATAAGAAGGCCATCGAGAGTTATGATTGGGGTAATGATGCACTGAAAGATGAAGTGAAATTCCAATTGAGCTTGGCGTTTCCTATTTGGCGTGGTATTGCGGGGGAAAACTCGGTTCTCGCGGCATCTTATACACAGCGTTCTTGGTGGCAACTTAGTAATAAGAAAGAATCTTCGCCATTTCGTGAAACCAACTATGAACCACAGATTTTTGTTGGTTGGGCACTAGATAACCAATTTGCGGGCTGGACGTTACGCGAATTCGAAACGGGCTTTAACCATGAATCAAACGGTCGCTCCGATCCAACATCTCGCAGTTGGAACCGTATTTATGCCCGAGCCATGGCGCAGAATGATAACTGGCAAGTTGAGTTAAAACCGTGGTATCGCATTCCTGAAAGCGAAAGCAGCGATGACAACCCAGACATTAATAAATATCTCGGCTATTACCGCGTAAAAGTGGGGTATGCGCTTGGGGATAGCGTTATTTCAGCAGCTGGTCACTATAACTGGAACTCTGGCTATGGCAATGCGGAGCTGGGCTGGAGCTATCCAATGACGAAACATGTGCGTTTATATACCCAACTGTTTAGTGGTTATGGTGAGTCGATGATAGACTATGACTATCGCCAAACACGTTTTGGTATCGGTGTGATGCTTAACGATATCATGTGATCTGGGCAGACATCCCAGTCATTTCAGGGTAATATCTTGCTAATAGCTGCTCTTTTCGGGCAGCTATTTGTTTCAACCTCTAGAGGAAATCCGTGTCTACCGCTTGCGTTATCAATCAACTTTCACTGGCTGAAAATGTGCTCAATAGCACGTTTGGTTACCAATCCTTTCGTCCGGGGCAAGACGCTGTTATTGGCGGGATTCTTGATGGTCGTGATTGCTTAGTCTTGATGCCAACGGGGGGAGGGAAATCGCTCTGCTACCAAGTACCTGCGTTGGTCAAACAAGGCATTACGCTGGTGGTATCACCTTTAATCTCTTTAATGAAGGATCAAGTCGATCAACTCAAGTTACACGGCGTTGAAGCGGCTTGTTTGAATTCCTCACAAACCCCTCTAGAACAGCGCCAAATCATGGAATTATGCGCTCAGGGGAAAATCAAACTTCTGTATGTGGCACCAGAGCGTTTATTGACCGACTATTTTATTCAGCAAATTGGCAGCTGGGATATCACCTTACTGGCGGTAGATGAAGCACACTGTATTTCCCAATGGGGCCACGATTTCCGTCCTGAATATCGTTTATTAGGTCAATTACGCCATTCTTTACCGAATGTGCCGGTGATGGCGCTGACTGCCACGGCAGATGAAACCACGCGCGCTGATATTATTCGCTTACTCGAGCTTAATGATCCATTAGTTCATGTGAGTAGCTTTGATCGCCCGAACATCCGCTATACCTTAGTCGAGAAGTATAAACCATTAGATCAATTATGGTTTTTTATTAAGGCTCAGAAAGGTAAGTCAGGAATTGTTTACTGTAATAGCCGTAGTAAAGTTGAAGAAACCGCGGAAAGATTGCAAAAACGTGGCTTGAGTGTCGCGGCTTACCACGCAGGTTTGGAGAGCGCCCAACGTGACTGGGTGCAAGATGCATTCCAGAAAGATAATCTGCAAATTGTGGTTGCCACCGTGGCATTTGGAATGGGGATTAACAAGTCCAATGTCCGCTTTGTGGCGCACTTTGATATTCCTCGCAACATTGAAGCTTATTACCAAGAAACGGGACGAGCAGGGCGTGATGGTGTCGAAGCCGAAGCTATTCTATTCTACGATCCTGCTGATATGGCGTGGCTCCGTCGATGCTTAGAAGAAAAACCAGCGGGAATGCAGCAGGATATTGAACGACATAAGCTGAATGCGATTGCCGCCTTTGCGGAAGCGCAAACTTGTCGCCGCCTTGTTTTACTTAACTATTTTGGTGAAAACCGCCAAAAACCTTGCGGTAACTGTGATATCTGCCTTGATCCACCAAAACGTTATGATGGGCTGGTGGATGCGCAAAAAGCACTTTCCTGTATTTATCGCGTTGGGCAGCGGTTTGGTATTGGTTACATTGTTGAGGTGCTACGAGGCGCTAACAATCAGAGGATCCGCGATTTAGGACACGATAAACTGCCTGTTTATGGTATTGGTAAAGAGCAAACTAATGAACATTGGGTGAGCGTTTTACGCCAATTAATTCATTTAGGTATGATCACGCAAAATATCGCGCATTTCTCCGCATTACAATTGACGGAAGCAGCCAGACCCATACTGCGTGGTGAAATGCCATTACAGTTAGCGGTTCCACGCGTTTTAGTCACTAAAAGCCGGAATCAACAAAACAAAATTTATCATGGCAACTATGATAAGAAGCTGTTTGCCAAATTGCGTAAACTACGTAAATCCATTGCGGATGAAGAAAATATCCCGCCTTTTGTGGTTTTCAACGATGCAACGTTGATTGAAATGGCCGAACATTGCCCGACCAAACCCGTTGAATTATTACTGATTAATGGGGTTGGTGAGAAAAAATTAGAGCGTTTTGGTGAGGCATTTATGACACTTATCCAAGACCATCTAGAAGGTTATGAATGAGGAAACCCCATGTCGCCAGATAGTCTAAAAGCCAGTTGGTTAAATCGAGAAACTGAGTTTTCGGCCTTTACCAACGGTCCGCTTTTAGATTTTTGGCAACTACGTGAAGAAGCTGAGTTTTTAGGTGTTGATGACGTTCCTATTCGCTATGTGCGTTTTATTCATGCAAAGCACCATAAAGCCGTGGTTATCTCACCGGGTCGCAGTGAAAGTTACGTTAAATATCCTGAAGTAGCCTACGATTTTTATCATTTAGGGTTCGATGTTTTTATTATTGATCATCGTGGGCAAGGGCGATCTGGCCGTATGCTGGCGGATCCCCAAAAGGGGCACGTTGAAAAATTCACAGATTACATTGATGATTTTGAAAAATTCATTGATTTAGAAGTGAGAGATCGTCACTATCCTAAATGCTATGGGCTGGCTCATTCGATGGGGGGCGCGATCCTCGCTGGGTATTTACTCCGAGATAGCGTGACATTTGACGCTGCCGCATTGTGCGCTCCCATGATTGGGGTAAATTTACCGATGCCTCACTGGCTCGCGAGCTTTATTGTTGAGCGCGCAGAACCGCGCCGCAGTGTGCGAAATGATTATGCGGTTTCTACGGGGAAATGGCAGCCATTACCTTATTTAATCAATGTGTTAACCCATAGCCAAGAGCGTTACCGACGCTATTTACGCTACTATGCGGATTATCCTGAATTACGTCTCGGTGGTCCAACTTACCACTGGTTACGAGAAAGTTTTGCGATTGGCAAAGAGCTGGTTGCGAAAGCGGGAGAGATTGAAACCCCTCTGATGCTACTTGAAGCGAGCGAAGAGAAGGTAGTCAGCAATCGAGAGCTACAAGCTTTTTGTCAAAGTCGGCAAAAAGCGCAAACAGGACGAGAAGAAAAATTACCCCTCATTATTGAAGGGGCCCACCACGAAATCCTGTTTGAAATAGATGCATTGAGAGCCATGGCCCTCAATGCAATTTGTGATTTTTTTGAGCAGCATTAGCCATAATTAGGGATCTTGTATGAAATATCCGGTTGTTGCTTCCGATTTGGACGGAACACTTTTATCTCCCAATCATGATTTAACCCTGTATACCAAAGACACACTTAAGCAGCTTGTGGCGACCGAAGAAGTACGGTTTGTGTTCGCGACGGGACGCCATCATATTGATGTTGCACAGATCCGCGATGGTCTGGGTATTGATGCTTATATGATCACCTCGAATGGGGCGCGTATTCATAATACCAATGGCGACCTCATTTTTGCGAACAACGTTGACTCGCAGATAGCGAAAGAACTGTGCTTAATGGAGTTTGATCACCCTGAAATTCTCACCAATTACTACCATGGTGATGATTGGTTTATTAACCGTGAAAGCCCTGAGCAGAAAGAGTTTTTCAAAGAGTCTGTGTTTAATTACCAGCTGTTTGACCACCGCGATTTTCCAACTTCGGAAGTCTGCAAAGTGTATTACACCAGTGAAGATCATGATTTATTGGTCGATCTGCAACAGCGTATTCAACGTCGTTGGCAGGACAAGGTTCATGTTACTTTCTCCTTACACAGCTGCCTTGAAGTGATGGCAGGTTCCGTTTCTAAAGGTGAAGCATTGAAACAAGTCACGGCATTGCATGGCTATGGAACCCATGATTGCATCGCGTTTGGTGATGGCATGAATGACAAAGAGATGCTGAAGTTAGCGGGCAAGGGCTGCATTATGCAGAATGCTCATCAGCTGCTGAAAGATGCTTTACCTCAAATGGAAGTTATCGGGTCTAACCAGGATGATGCGGTTGCTCGTTATTTGAGAAGTAAATATTTAGACAACAAATAACCATTTTTTCTATGTGTATAAACAGAAAGCCAGATAGAATAAAAAACTATCTGGCTTTTTATTTGCTTTTGTTATGAATGACAACGAAAAGTGCTATTTCTCTAAATTAAGGCGTTTATCCTATTTTGTCTTCTGACGAGTAAATTTAAACTACTACAAATGAAAAGCGAGTTTAGGCTGTATAATCTGCCAGATCAGCCGATAATAACGGGTATTACTGTGTTGCCAGTTGCCATACTGCACTGTTGAGGGTTACTTAGGATGAAAAGAATTGCGTTAGCGCTGTTGTTAGGATCTGTTTGTTACAGTTCATTATTACTGGCTACACCGGCGAAACCAACAACCGCCAGTGAACAGACGACGATAGAGCAAATTACGCAGTTAGCTGAAAAAGGTGATCCCGCGTCTCAGTTCCTGTTAGGTGAACGTTATTTTAAAGGTCAGGGGGTTTCTCAAGACTCCAAAATAGCCGCTGAATGGTTTATCAAAGCGGGAGATCATGGTAATTCAGATGCCCAATTTCGTCTTGGCACAATGTATGTCAATGGGTTTGGTGTTCGCCGAGATTATGATAAAGCGATGCTGTGGTATGAAGAAGCCGCTAAAAATGGTGATACTCGCGCAGAAACCAACATGGCCACCATGTATGCACAAGGCTTAGGGGTCAAACAAGATCTGGAAAAAGCCGCATACTGGTTTAGAAAGGCAGCGCAAGGCGGCAATGTGATCGCACAATTCAAAATCGGGCAAATGTACACGATTGGCAGTGGCGTCACATTAGATAATGAAAAAGCCGTGTTTTGGTTCAGAAAAGCCGCAAAACAGCGTGATGCAAATTCCCAAGACCGTTTAGGGGTGATGTACTCTGAAGGGAAAGGGGTGAAAAAGAACCTACAGCAAGCGTATGCATGGCTGTCTACCGCGGTTTATAGTGGCAATAAAGAGAGCCAACGTTTACAGAAAAAAATCGCAGAGCAGTTGAACGCAGAAGAGCTGAAACAAGCGCAAAAACTGGCTGATAACTACATTAAAACCTACGGCAATAGCGAAGAAAGCTAATTCGTCCAATATTAATTTAACGGGATATCAGCAGGTATCCCGTTAATCCAATCACAGACAGAATCAAATATACCCAGCAAAAGCGGTAAAACCGATTATATCCCCATCCTCGGCGTACACTCAGTTGCCGTGCTTTTGTCGATAATTGACGAGCTTTCAAACGGTAAATCACTAAATACAGCAGGCTGAATCCTTGCCACAGATAGAGCGTGTTAAAGGCAAAATCCTTTCCGACAATCAGCAAAATCACCAACGGGATTAGAAAAAACAGAATGGAACCTACACGTTCATACTGTGCAATTTTTAATTTGATGGATTCGTCGTGGATTTCTACTGCTTGGGTCATGATTTAGCCTTTTTACCATGAAGAGCGAGGGAGCTTACTCCCTCGATAAACTTATAGCTCACCAGTACCGCGTGGTGGATTGCGACCAGAGAGGTTATTTGTGGCGCTTTGTATCGAATTACTGCGCACATCTACACGGGCTTGGAACGGTGGGAATGGCAATGTAATTCCTTGTTCTGCAAAGGCTTCCAAAATATGTTGATGGATTTCGTGGCGAGCCGGTAAACGGTGTCCCATTTCACCTGCATATACCCGCAGCTCGAAAATTTGGATCCCTTGCTGTAAATCCACGAGATAAACTTCAGGATTAGGGTTATCCAAGATCATGGACGAGCGTTTTGCTGCACGTAGGATAATCTCTGTCACTTTTTCGCTATTGGCATCCGCTGGGGCCGGGATTGTCATCACGATACGGGTAATAGTGTCGGTAAGAGACCAGTTAATAAACTGTTCAGTAATAAATGCCTTGTTGGGCACAATAATCTCTTTTCTGTCCCAGTCCGTTAATGTGGTGGCGCGGGTATTAATCTTGGTGATGCTACCCGTTAAGTTACGGATAGTAACGGTATCGCCAATACGGATCGGTTTTTCAAACAGGATCATCAAGCCAGAGATAATATTGGCGAAAATTTCTTGTAAACCAAACCCTAGACCGACCCCCATTGCAGCGACAAGCCACTGCAGTTTTGACCAGTCGATCCCCAGCATTGAGAAACCGACAATGGTTCCAATGATGGTGATACCGTACTTAGTCAAGGTACTGATGGCATAACCGGTACCCGGTGTTAAATCGAGATGTTGAAGGACTGCCAGTTCTAATAGCGCAGGCAAGTTTCTGACGAGCTGTGCGGTAACGATAATCACCAAAATAGCGATGAAAATCGACCCCATTGTGATGGCTTGAACGGTTTCCACACCATTGATGGATGAGGTCACATCCCACAAGCGAATATTTTCAAGGAATGAAAACGCGGTATGCAATTCAGACCACAGCCAAATTAACGAGACCAGCGCTATCATCGTCAGAATGGAGCGCACCAATCCAACTGATTGGGTACTGATAGTATCGAGGTCAAGAACCTGCTCTTCGATATCAATATTCCCTTCGCCGCTGGCATTGGGTAATTGAGAATCTTCTTCCCCTTTAGCGCGCTGGGCTAAGATTTCCGCACGGCGCTGTTTTGCTCGTTCGAAGGCGAGTTTTCGGCGCTGCATCGACATCCAGCGCTGGATAGTGTGATAAATAATTAAAATCACAAACCAAATCGCCACGGAGGTTTCGAGTCGCGCCAACAATGCTTGAGACGTTGAGAAATAACCTAATACCGAGAAAAATGCTGAAATTACCGGCGCAATGAAAATTAGCCACCATAATGCGGTGTTAACTAAGTTGTCTCCAGAGCCGTGCCTGTCCAAATACAATGGGATTTTAGAACGGCGTAAGTTATTGGTAATTAAGCTTAATGCGACGCACAGCACTAAGAAGCAGAGGCGTCCTAAGGTCGCGGAGAACTCTCTTTCACTGTAATGCTCAAAAGTGATGATTGCCATTACTAACGGCACAATCACAAAAATGGCTAATCGGTAATGGCGCATTGCGCGTTTTACCGCGTCTTTATCCCAACCAAAGTGGGCAATGAACAGCCCGGTTGGTCGTGAGAATGTTTCGCTGATCATAAATAGCCAGAGCAGCGGGGTCGTTGCGCTAACGCCGTAGCCAATGGCTGCTGCCATCGGATATTGCCATGCACTTTGTAAGCCATAACCAATGGCAGACCACATCATAGGAAGGGGAAGCGCGACAATAATCGACCAGAAAATAGTACGGATGGTTAAATAGAAACGGTCTTGTGTAACTTTACCAATACGCAGGCTTGAACGGTCTAAGAACGCTTGATAATGGCGGCGCGTGCTGACACTGAAAATCACTAAGATAATGGAACCTAGCAGGTATAAGAACGAGTCTTGGCTAGTGACCATCACTTGCAGCGCACCCGCTAGTTGGGAGAGGGTATCCAGTGAAAGTAATTGGGTCATGTCAGTGACCACAAGTACTGGATAATTAATGCTAATCGGCGGGACATCAGCGACCCAGAACAGATAACGGTTTGAGGCGTCTTTCACCTCTTTTAGCGCATCAGTTAATTGCCCCGTTGCAACATTGAGCTTGGTCAGCTCTAACATTTCACCATCAAAGCCCGAAATGAGCGAGGTTAATAGTTCTTTGCGGGTCTTCATCAGTGATTGATAAACCTGCGACTGCGCAGGATTCAAATCATTGGCGCTTTCTTGTACCGATACATCGAGCTTGGATAAGCGCTCAAGCATATCTTCATAATTTAATCGCTGAACACGTAAATCTGCCATTTCACGGTCAAGTTGCTGGCTTTTAGGGATATCAGGAAGGCGAGAAAGCTGTGTTCGAAGCGCCTCCCCTAATGTACTTGAACTACTGATCCACTGGGCTTGTTCACGGATAGTCGATAGCGCTTGTCGTGCATTTCGAATGCTGGTGGAGATTTCGGCTTGGTTGGTGGTGATTGCACTCATGCGTTGAGCTTGCTCGGTCAACTCTTGGGACATTTTGCGGTTGATATCAAGCTGCTCTTTTAAGAACGGGGTCAATTCCCCCTGTTCCGCCAACATTTCAGTATGTTCTAACGCTAATATTGCTTTTTGTTGGCGTTGGGTATTTTGAAAATCCCGGAGTTGCTGAAGTTCAAGCTCTAGGCGCTGATAACGCTTTTTCTCAAGCTCCAGTGCCATTCGAGAAATTTCTTGGCGGTTATTGGCTGATAACTGCGCCATTTCTAGCTCGTTCACAATCGATTTGCGAGCGCTTACTTCGGCTTGAGCTAAGGTAAATTGGGCTTCAGCCAATGGCGTTGATGGCGTATTGAGCGATTGAAGTCGTGTTGAGGCGTCAGTTAACTGGCGTCGTGCTTCAGACAGCTGCTGTGGCAAGAGATTCAGGGATTCGCTGATTTCGCGCCCTTTATCTTGTTCTTGCTGCATCAATCGCCCTTGATCAAGTAGCTGGCTACTAAGTTGGGTAATACGTTGCTCTAATTCACTTAAGCTAATGCTAGTAGGAATTGGGGGCGGTGTATCGGTCTCATTGAGCACGTTTTGGCGGATTGTTTTGATAATTTTAGGGAAATTATCAATAGCATCTTGGTAAGACTTTGCCTTATTGTCTGAATCACGAGCTTCATTAATCCAGCTTAATGCCCCTTGCAATGCTTGAGCAATCTCAGCATCTTTGGGGTTTTTGCTTGGATCAAGCTGTTTGAGCTCCTGTGTAATCTGTGCTTCATCTTGCGCAGAGGTCGGTGCCGCTTGGGATGAAAAAACGATTAACAGGCTGAGTAAAAAACTGATAATCAAACGCACAGTGAGGAGCTCCTTCAGAGATAGAATAACTTAATTATAGTTTAAATGATTAGCTAACAGTTTCAGTGCGTTGTTGCTCATCGATTGATTCTGCTAATAGCTCACCCATGCGGGTTGCATAGCCGGGGATCAATGAGGCATTAAAGCGAATTTTGTTTGGCTCAAACAGGTTAATGACAGTGGAGCCGAGTTTGAATAGACCCATTTCTTCCCCTTTTTGTAGGAAGATAGCGCCTTCTTCACCTTGTGCTGGATAAGCCCAACGTTTAATCACGCCTTCACGCTGTGGGTTAACACAACCGCTCCAAACGGTATCAATGCTGCCTACGATGGTTGCACCAACTAAAATCTGCACCATTGTGCCAAATGGGGTATCAAACACGCAGATTAAACGTTCATTACGTGCAAATAAGTTTGGAACATTTGCTGCCGTTAATGGGTTAACGGAGAACAGGTCGCCAGGAACATAGATCATTTCTGTTAACAGGCCATCACACGGCATATGCACGCGGTGGTAGTCGCTTGGGGATAAATAAGTTGTGATAAAATCACCACCACGGAATTTATCCGCTAACTGATATTGTCCTGCAAGTAGGGCTTCAACTGTATAATTATGGCCTTTCGCCTGAAAAATTAGGTCATTATCGATAGGGCCTAACTGGCTAACGGCACCGTCTGCAGGTTGTGCAAGTTGATGTTCAGCTTCAACAATTGGGCGTGCGCCATCTTTCAGCGTACGGATGAAGAAGTCGTTAAAGGTTGAATATGCAGTTAGCTCACTTCTTTGAGCTTCATTCATATTCACTTTATAGGCTTTAGCGAACAGCTTTATTGCCCATTGGGTTACAAACCCGACGTTCCGACTAGCAAACCATCCTGCAAGTTGAGTAAGTCCTTGTTTAGGAAGCATAAATTGCAGGCGGATTTTGATTTTATCTAGCACGTTAACCTCTGAATTTTAAAGGTAAGTTAGTGAAAGGGCGCTATTGTAACTGAAACTCATCCGCTTTCGAATTATTTCACAAAGCGGATTATATGGACGATAAACGTGAGCGCTCACTAACTTATTTTAGACTGATTTTCGGGGATTATTTCTCTTTAGCAGTAAAATTACCACGCAGTTTAACTTGTTCCATACTTTCTAAAATACGGTGATAGTTTTCAAAGCGTGATTCGGCAATTTTGCCGTCTTCCATTGCGTCTCGCAGTAAACAACCGGGGTCATCTAAGTGTTTACAGTCGCGGAATTTACAGCCACCAAGGTAATCTTTAAATTCGACAAATCCTTTGGTCACTTGTTCCTTTGTCAGATGCCAGAGACCAAATTCACGCACGCCTGGGGAATCGATGACATCACCACCCTGTGGGAAGTGGTACAGTCTGGATGCGGTCGTGGTGTGTTGCCCTAAGCCCGAGGTATCAGAGACATCATTGACTAAGATGGCGGCTTCATTTTGAGGTAACAGCGTATTCAACAAACTGGATTTACCAACACCAGATTGGCCAACAAATACCGACACTTTACCGGATAGCGTGTTAGTGAGTGCTTCCATTCCTTCTCCAGTATGGCTGGAAACTTCGAGCACTTGGTAGCCAATGTCGCTATAAATTGTCATTAAATCACTGACCCACTCTCGATTTTCTTCATCTAGCAGGTCAACTTTGTTTAAGACAATAATCGGCTGGATCCCTGTGGTTTCGCAGGCGACTAAGTAGCGGTCGATAATGTTGAGCGATAATTCAGGTAAAATCGCAGAAACCACGACGATTTGGTCGATATTTGCGGCGATAGGTTTTAACCCATCATAATAATCAGGACGAGTTAAGACGGAGTGGCGCTCATGAACGGCTTCGACAATACCGTTCACTTTGATATCACTCTGTGTGTTTAGCGCAGGACGCCAGACAACTTTGTCCCCGGTCACTAAAGATGAAATGGTTCGACGTAGGTTACAACGCTGTATAGTGCCGTCTGAGGCTTCAATATCCGCATGTTGACCAAAGCGGCTAATCACTAAGCCCTCTTGAGCCTCACCTAATTGGCTATCATCAATCTCAATAGTTTTTTGCTTTTTGAGTCTTTTTTGATGATTTTCTTGCACGCGGCGCTGTTGGCCTTTCGAAAGTTTCTGCTTAGCCACCTGACCTCTCTCACTTAAATAATTTGGCGTCTATATTATAACCGATAGGGATATTATTGAAAAACAACATACCTATAACGGATAGAACGAAGGGTGTTATCATACCTTAACTCCACCGTATTCAGTTAGGGCATATCATGCAAAAGAATGAGAATAATTTAATTTGGATCGATTTAGAAATGACCGGGCTCGATCCTATTCGTGATCGTATTATTGAAATAGCGACTATTGTGACTGACAGTAACCTGAATATCTTAGCCGAAGGGCCTGTTATCGCGGTACATCAAACCGAAGAGCAGTTGGCATTGATGGATGAGTGGAATGTAAACACCCATACTAATAGCGGCTTAGTGGAACGCATTCGTAAAAGTTCCATTGGTGAGCGTGAAGCAGAGCTGGCGACCATTGAATTTTTAGAAAAATGGGTACCAAAAGGCGCATCGCCTATCTGTGGGAACAGCGTAGGGCAAGACCGCCGCTTCTTATTTAATTATATGCCAGAGTTAGAAAGCTATTTTCATTACCGCTATCTTGATGTGAGTACATTAAAAGAGTTAGCCCGTCGCTGGAAACCTGAGATTCTCGCTGGATTCTCAAAGAAAAACACCCACCAGGCACTGGATGATATCCGCGAATCAATTGCTGAGCTGGTATATTACCGAGAAACGTTTATTAAATAACCTGCTATCAGGATGAGTTGGTTTTTCTCAAAGAACCAACCTCTCTCTGGGTATTTGCTGTAATGCAATCTGCATTACGTTTGTCATTACGCTAGTCTTTGTTAAATTACTTTGAAAGTTGGAGAAAGTGATGTCAACAATTCAGATTAGAGTCGATGAACAATTAAAAAAAGAAGCCTATCAAGCCTTAGAGAATTTAAATTTATCGCCGTCAGATGCACTCAGATTGTTTTTACGCTACATTGCAGAAAATAAGAAGCTTCCCTTTGCTGAGGTTTCTGTTGTTGTGAGTGACAATGATGATGAAGATATTCTGGCTGTCGTTCGTGAGCGTTTGAAAAAACCAGCAAAACGAATCAGAGTGAATTTGGATGACTTATAATATTGATTTCGATGAACGAGCGTTAAAGGAATGGCAGAAGCTTGGTAGTGATATTCGAGAACAATTCAAAAAGAAACTGAAAAAGTTACAAAGTAGCCCCATGTTGAATCAACCCGCTTACAAGGGGATTTATCTGGGTGCTATAAGATTAAATTGCGGGCATCAGGTTACCGTTTGGTGTATCAAGTTATTGATTCTGAAATTGTTATCTTGGTCATTTCAGTGGGTAAACGAGAAGCAGGTAAAGCTTACACAACGGCAAACTCAAGAGTTGCGAAAGGGCTAAAGCCATAGTTGCAGTAAATATGGTTGTGCAAATTAACAAACTTAACACCTTGAAATGCTTATTTAACAAACGGCGACGACAAAATCATCACTATGATTGTTTTATCATCAAACGAACAAAAAAATAAAAATTTTGGTCTCAAAGGCTTGCTAGTATCTTAATTTCTCGTATAATGCGCTCCCCGTACCGATGAAGTTTTTATGATTTTATTGGCACGATTAAGGCACCAAGAATTGGTTATGCGGGAATAGCTCAGTTGGTAGAGCACGACCTTGCCAAGGTCGGGGTCGCGAGTTCGAGTCTCGTTTCCCGCTCCAAATTTTCTTGATGTTTTAGCTAGAGCACTATTTTCGGAATGCGGGAATAGCTCAGTTGGTAGAGCACGACCTTGCCAAGGTCGGGGTCGCGAGTTCGAGTCTCGTTTCCCGCTCCAAACTTTCTTAGTGTTTTAGCAGAAGTAGTACCCACCAAATGCGGGAATAGCTCAGTTGGTAGAGCACGACCTTGCCAAGGTCGGGGTCGCGAGTTCGAGTCTCGTTTCCCGCTCCAAATTTTTATCTCTCTATTTTTCTTTCTGTATTGCCCTCTAATTAACATTCTATTAAATGCAAGTTTTGTGCTTACGCGTTAATACTTATTAGCCTTTTAATGTTCATTATTTACACAAAAGCAATTTTTATCTTCCTTGTTCACGATCCTTTTATTATTTATGATCTTTTTAGGATCCAAGTGAGTTTTTTGCTTGCATTCATAGGCGGAGAGCCATAGAATAGCCACCCCTTAGCAATAGGGCATCCTATAAGAACTTCAGTCAAAATGGCGAACGTTCGAGTGAAAGGTAAAAAATCCTATTTTTACCTGTTCAGCTAAAATTTCTTCTTAACCTGACTTTTTGATAACTTTACTTTAGTTAGTTAACTAAAATTCAGCGTTTTTTATTACTTCTCTCCATGAGAAAGTTATCCACAATCTGAGTGGGTCTAGGTTCAATTTATCCTAGACAGAAATACTTTGCTGCACAGAGTTATCCACAGGTTAGTTATTGGTTAATTTTTGATTATCACAAAATGAATATTATTGACTTTAATTTTAATTGCTTGAAATTAAAGTGAAAAACTATTTCTTCAAAATGTGCTTAGCACAACTTGCAAATCCTTTACCTATTGTCGGCTAAGCACTTTTTTATTTTATTCACATCAGTTTGACAATTGATAGATTAGGATATAAGGCTGGATTTTTTTTAGGCGTCTCGAGGTAAACCTTTAGTAATTGCCCGAACAAGACGTTTTTGTTGTGAAGTTTGAATTGTGACTTGGTTTTCTTCTCGGCGCTTGAGTTGTTGGCTAATCGACCATTGGAAGTGCTCGTCTAACATCGAGTTGATCCCAAGACGATTCTTCAATGCGAGGACAATATTATCTTGATAAGGCGCATTACCCAAAGCGACGCTGATATTACGTAGCCATTTTATATAGCCGATACGGCGGATTGCCGAGCCTTCCGTAATACGGAGAAATTTCTCTTCGTCCCATGAAAAAAGATCTAATAACTCCGGCGTATGCAATGCGGCTCTAGGGCTAAAATCCTCTTCATCCGTCAACTGAGAAAAGCGATTCCACGGGCAGATAAGTTGGCAGTCATCACAGCCATAAATTCGGTTACCCATTAAAGGGCGAAATTCTTCGGGGATAGCGCTATCGAGTTCAATGGTTAGATAGGAAATACAGCGCCTAGCATCAACAGTGTAAGGCTTTACAATTGCACCCGTTGGGCAGGTTGTCATACAAGCAACGCAGCGCCCGCATTGCTCTTCAACGGGTTGATCAATGGGTAGAGGGAGATTTACCAGCAATTCGCCAAGGAAAAACCAGGATCCTGAATGCTGGTTGAGCACCAATGAGTGCTTGCCCGTCCAGCCTAAACCCGCTTTGACAGCAAGAGGGCGCTCAAGGATAGGTGCTGAGTCAACAAAGGGGCGAAAATTCAGGTCATCGGAGCATTCAAACTGACCGCAATACTCGAGGATCCGATCACTAAGCACTTTTAAGCGTTTTTTTAATAGCTTATGATAATCGCGGCCAAGGGCATAGCGGCTGACATAGCCTAGTTCTGGATTGTTTAGCGTGCTGGCGAAAGCTGCCTTAGCAGGAAGATAGTTCATTCGAACACTAATGACGCGCAATGTGCCGGGGTGTAATTCATGGGGCCTCGCTCGCATCATGCCGTGGCGCTTCATCCACGCCATTTCTCCATGATATTGTTTATCCAGCCATGCTTGGAGCTTCGGTTCTTCAAGGGTAAGATCCGTATCGCAAATACCGACTTGTTGGAAGCCAGCATCGATGCCCCATTGTTTAATATTTTGGGCAAGAAGGTCGAGATCGAGGCGTGTGGACATGGGAAATATCTAGGTAAAAGTGGATTCGCAGGCACTCTAACACGATCATTGGATTTGTCAAAATCCACGGATCGCGTTGGCACGATCTTGCTCGGAAATTTCCGATCTCGATGTTCCAACAATGTTAAATAACACAAATAGATCTGCTTGAGTTAAAATAGGCGTTAATATCAATATTGAATAAATTTTATCATTATAATTGGCTTCACTAACTATGAAAGAACGTACAGTACAACTTGCTAATGAAGAGCAAACAGTCGCGCTTGGGCGCACGATCGCTATGGCCTGTAAACAAGGTGCGGTCATTAATCTGTATGGTGATTTAGGCGCAGGGAAAACCACATTTAGTCGTGGATTTTTACAAGCATTGGGTCATCAAGGCCATGTAAAAAGCCCAACCTATACACTCGTTGAGCCTTATGAATTAGCGGATAGACACGTTTTTCACTTTGATCTGTATCGCTTAGCCGATCCTGAAGAACTTGAGTTTATGGGGATCCGCGACTACTTTTCAGACAACTCAGTCTGTTTAGTGGAATGGCCACAGCAGGGTAAAGGCTTCTTACCTGAAGCGGATCTGGAGATCCATTTAACCTATCAAGATGAAGGGCGTCAGGCTCGGGTTGTCGCTTTTTCGACAACCGGAGAGTCGTTATTAGAAGCGTTAACGGTATTCTAAGGAACATATAGCTCATGATGAATGCATCGATGAACAGAATAACTACCAAGGGTATTTTTTCTTTTTTCTTATTATTGATGATGTTTGCTCTGGCTCTGGTGACATCAACCGCCAAAGCTGCATCTCTCTCTAATATTCAAGTTAGTAATAGCCCTTCACAGGCGCAAGTGACATTAACGTTTGTTGATGGAAAGCCTGATTATTCCTACTTCCCGCTGCACTCTCCAGAACGCTTAGTGATTGATGTTCAGCAAGGTGGTGAAATTATTGGTTTACCTCTTAAGCTACCGAAAGGGGACTTGGTGAAGCAAGTTCGTGCTAGCCAAGCACCAGATAGCCAGCACAAACGTATTGTCCTTGAGCTTTCTCAAGCGGCGAAGACTAAAGCGAGTGTTCAGCAGGTTTCAGGTCAATACCAAGTTGTCTTTACTGTATCAACAGGCAAAGGACAAACATCAAATTCATATAATAATACTGTGATGCCTGCCCAGCCGACGGCAACGCCATCCACACGTAATTCGCAGCCCGCTCAGCCAGTGCAAGAAAAACCATTAAAAATGAATACACCAGCGGCGGCTTCATCATCAACCACATCAACAACGCCGAAAGCCCTTGCAACGCCAACCAAAACCTTGCCAAAAGGCACCAAGCAGGTGGTCATTGCGATTGATGCGGGCCATGGTGGAAAAGACCCTGGGGCGATTGGTAAAAATGGTTATAAAGAAAAAGATGTGACACTGAGTGTGGCGCGTAAACTGTATCAAAAATTGGATGCTGATCCGATGTTTAAGCCTGTAATGACAAGGGATGGAGACTATTTTATTTCCGTCAGTGGTCGCTCAGACGTTGCGCGTAAGAAAGGTGCCAACATGCTGGTTTCTATTCACGCAGACTCAGCGCCAAACAGTAGCGCTCGCGGGGCATCTGTTTGGGTGCTATCTAACCGCCGAGCAAACAGTGAATTAGGTAGCTGGTTGGAGCAGCGTGAAAAGCAATCTGAACTTCTTGGTGGGGCGGGTGACGCGCTCAGTGGTGCAGACCCATATTTAAGCCAAGCGGTATTGGATTTACAGTTTGGGCACTCACAACGTGTGGGTTACGATGTTGCGGTTCATGTCATTCAGCAGCTTAGAAAAATCGGTAATATTCATAAGAAAACGCCAGAACACGCGAGCCTTGGCGTACTGCGTTCTCCTGATATTCCATCCATTTTAGTGGAAACCGGGTTTATCAGTAATACATCCGAAGAACAGCTATTGAAGTCTAATGATTATCAAGAAAAAGTGGCTGATGGTATTCACCAAGGGTTACGTCAGTACTTTTTAGCGAATCCGCTGCAAGCAGCGCCAAAATAAGTGAATTAGGTTATGGCAATCCAGATCCTTTCTCCTCAATTAGCGAACCAAATAGCGGCGGGTGAAGTGGTCGAAAGACCCGCCTCCGTGGTTAAAGAGTTAGTCGAAAATAGCCTTGATTCAGGGGCAACTCGCATCGATATCGAGATTGAGCGGGGGGGGGAGAAGCTGATCCGTATTCGGGATAATGGCTGTGGAATCAACAAGGATGAATTGATCCTCGCTTTAGCGCGCCATGCCACCAGTAAAATTGCGACATTAGATGATCTCGAAGCTATTATGAGCATGGGTTTCCGCGGTGAAGCCCTTGCCAGTATTAGCTCTGTTTCCCGCCTGACATTAACCTCCAAACCGGCAGAGCAAACTGAGGCATGGCAATCCTATGCGGAAGGCCGCGATATGCAGGTGACGGTAAAACCCGCAGCACATCCAAATGGCACAACGGTTGAAGTGTTGGATCTCTTTTACAATACGCCCGCTCGTCGCAAATTTATGCGCACAGAAAAAACCGAGTTCGGGCATATTGATGAAATCGTACGCCGAATTGCACTTTCCCGCCCTGATGTGGCGATTAATTTGTCGCACAATGGCAAATTGGTTAAGCAGTATCGTGCAGCGCAAGATGCCAATCAGCAAGAGCGCCGTTTAGGCTCAATCTGCGGAACGGGTTTTATGCAAGGCGCATTAGCGCTTTCATGGGAACATAGCGATTTAGGGATCAAAGGCTGGGTGGTTGCACCATCAACGACGTCGAGCGGAGTGAGTGATATTCAGTATTGCTACGTGAATGGTCGCATGATGCGGGATAAGCTGATCAACCATGCGATCCGCCAAGCTTATGAAGGTCATTTGGATGAGAATCAACAACCCGCTTATGTACTGTATTTGACTATCGACCCAAAGCAAGTGGATGTGAACGTCCATCCCGCCAAACATGAAGTGCGTTTTCATCAAGCCAGGTTAGTGCATGATTTTATCTATCAAGCGGTACGCGCTGTATTGCTGAATGCGCTGACTGAAAATGAGCTTCCGGGAATAGAGCCTGTATCCAACGAAGTTGAAAACCGGGCATCCGCAGGGGATAACTACTTTGCTTCTCCTGCCTCACCAAAAATAGAGAAACCACAAGGATCTCAACGGAGTCATGCTCAAGAGTCCCCTCTTTCTTATGGTGAGCTACGAAATGAATCAGCAATGGGCAAAAGTCACTCTTTTGCTTCGGACAATGCAGGGAAGTCCAGTCCAACACCAAACTACAGTCGTTCAGAACCAAGCTATGAACGCAAAGCGGGAGAGCTGTATCAACGTTTGATGTCGATTCCCGTTGCGCCTGAAGATAAAAAACCATTATTCCCAGAAAGAAAGCCGTTGAGTGTCAGTCCTGTAGATAGCCAATCTGTAGCGAAAAGTGCGGATAACTACCAATTCGGTAAAGTATTGACAATTTACGCAAAAAACTTTGCATTAATTGAGTCTTCATTAGGGATAATCCTGTTATCCTTGAATGAAGCGAATTACTTACTCAAGCTGGCTCAATTAACGCCAGAAAATGGTGGATTAAAACCTCAACCGTTGTTAATTCCCTTAAAATTGTCACTAAAAAGTGACGAAATAGAGGTTTTGCAACGTTATAAGGAACAATTGACACTATTTGGTATCGATGCCTCGATATTTCATGGAAAAGTAACAATTCATACGGTATCGTTACCGCTAAGAACGCAAAATTTATCGCAGCTTTTTTCTGATTTAATCGTGTTTTTGTCAGCAAAAGAGAGTGTCTCGAATGAAAATATCGCGCAATGGCTAGCAAATGCGATTTCACAGGCAAAAAACGAAGAAAGTTGGAGTTTGGCGCAGGCAGTTCAATTACTGGCTGATGTTGAGCGGATTTGTCCGCAGTGGGTTACAAATCCACCGCCAACATTATTACAATTAATTAATTTACAACCCGTGGTAGCTACACTAACAAATGAGTGATTTAGTAACTCAACAAAGACCAAATGCCATTTTCTTAATGGGGCCAACGGCCTCGGGCAAAACGGCATTGGCCATCGAATTACGCAAGCATTTGCCTGTGGAGATCATTAGTGTCGATTCGGCATTGATTTATCGAGGAATGGATATTGGTACCGCGAAGCCTAATCAAGAAGAGCTTAGCCAAGCCCCGCATCGTTTGATTGATATCCTCGATCCATCTCAGCCTTATTCTGCGGCAGATTTTCGTCGTGACGCATTAAATGTAATGGATGAAATTTCCTCCCAAGGTAAAATTCCATTACTGGTTGGCGGCACAATGCTCTATTTTAAAGCCTTATTAGAAGGCTTATCACCGCTGCCATCCGCCTCTCCAGAGGTTCGTGAGGCAATTGAGAACATAGCACAAGAACAAGGTTGGGCTGAGGTACACCGTCGTTTAGCTGAGGTCGATCCCATCTCTGCGGCACGTATTCATCCTAATGATCCTCAAAGATTATCCCGAGCTTTAGAGGTATATCTCATTTCGGGACAAACTTTGACTGAAATGACTCAAACAGCAGGCACAGAATTGCCTTATAATGTGTTTCAGTTTGCTATTGAGCCACAAGATCGTAAAATTTTACATGAGCGTATCGAACGACGTTTTCGTTTAATGCTAGAAGCAGGGTTTGAAGACGAAGTGAAAGCGCTATACCAACGAGGCGATCTCCATGTTGATTTACCTTCCATCCGTTGCGTAGGTTATCGGCAAATGTGGTCTTATCTCGATGGTGAAATAGATTATGATGAAATGGTTTATCGAGGGATTTGTGCGACGCGCCAATTGGCTAAACGGCAGATCACTTGGTTGAGAAGCTGGGACAATGTTCATCGGTTAGATAGTGAACAACCTCAGCAAGCGCTTGACACCGTTATACAGGTTATTAGTGCATAGGGCTATTCTTTGTGTACAATTAAAGCGTTAAGCGTAATTTTTGAGTAGTAATTTTTGGAATCAATAGATTCTCATTTAAAAAACAACAAAATAAGGAAAACATAGAATGGCTAAGGGGCAATCTTTGCAAGATCCGTTCCTGAACGCATTACGTCGTGAAAGGGTTCCGGTCTCTATTTATTTAGTTAATGGTATTAAATTGCAGGGTCAAATCGAATCTTTTGACCAATTTGTTATTTTGCTGAAAAACACAGTTAGCCAGATGGTTTATAAACACGCTATCTCTACTGTCGTTCCAGCACGCCCTGTTTCTCATCATAGCGGTACTGGTACTGCTGGCGCTGGCAATGGCAACTACCACGGTGGTGCTTCTGCTGGGCAAGATGGCGAATCAGCTGAGTAAGACTGTACGCTAAAACAAGGAAAGCATGGGTAGGGAGACTATACCTGTGTCTTTCCTTTGCAATTATTGTTTAGCCTAAGAGGTTACACCTTGTTTGATAGGTATGAAGGCGGTGAACTAGCTGTACTGGTTCATGTCTTTTTTGATCAAGAAAAAGATATTGATAATTTAGCAGAATTCGAGTCCTTAGTGACGTCTGCTGGCGTTAAACCTGTACAAATAGTAACTGGCAGCCGTAAGGCTCCCCACCCAAAATTTTTCGTTGGGGAAGGGAAAGCTGAAGAAATCGCTGAAGCCGTCGAAGCTAGTGGTGCGGATGTGGTGCTATTTAACCACACACTTAGCCCTGCTCAAGAGCGTAATCTCGAGCGGGTTTGCCAATGTAAGGTCGTTGATCGTACAGGGGTAATTTTAGATATATTTGCACAACGTGCGCGTACGCATGAAGGTAAACTTCAAGTTGAATTAGCTCAATTACGGCATCTATCCACTCGCTTAGTGAGGGGATGGACGCATCTTGAGCGACAAAAAGGCGGGATTGGTTTACGTGGTCCTGGCGAAACTCAGCTTGAAACTGACCGTCGGTTACTTAGAGATAAAATCAAACAGATTTTATCTCGTCTCGGACGAGTCGAAAAACAGCGTGAGCAAGGTCGTCAATCAAGAAGTAAAGCAGATATTCCAACTGTTTCCTTGGTGGGCTACACCAATGCCGGAAAATCCAGTTTATTTAATCGGATGACATCGGCAGATGTTTACGCAGCAGACCAACTGTTTGCTACGTTAGATCCTACTTTACGTCGTATTGATGTTAATGATGTAGGAACTGTCGTTTTAGCGGACACAGTGGGTTTTATTCGCCACCTTCCACATGATTTGGTTGCTGCATTTAAAGCAACTCTGCAAGAAACGCGTGAAGCTACTTTACTACTCCATGTGATTGATGCAGTTGATGTCCGACTGGATGAAAATATTCAAGCAGTTGACAGTGTGCTGGAAGAAATAGAAGCAAATGAGATCCCCACACTTTTAGTGATGAACAAAGTTGATATGCTCGACGATTTTGTCCCGCGTATTGACAGAGATGAGGATAACAAGCCAGTTCGTGTCTGGGTTTCAGCGCAAACAGGTGAAGGTATCCCTTTGTTGCTTCAAGCATTAACGGAACTCCTTTCAGGTGAGATCGCACATTTTGAATTGCGTTTACCGCCGAATGAAGGTCGTTTACGGAGTCGTTTTTATCAACTTCAATCCATTGAACGTGAATGGCAAGAAGAAGACGGCACTATTGGACTTGAGGTGCGTATGCCAATGGTGGATTGGCGACGTTTATGCAAGCAAGAGCAACAATTACCTAACTATGTTGTTTAAAAATTCTGTTAAAACAGTTAGTTGACTGAGTTAACCGCAACACGGTTAGGCAATGGAATTGATATTAAGAGCCCAATATCCTCAACTTGATTCAAGACGCCAACAGGTGAAATGAATGGTGAGAAATATCGCTCTTAGCCCTAAAAATCAATCATAAAGAATGGAGCTAAAACATGGCGTGGAATCAGCCCGGTAATGACGGACAAGACCGCGATCCGTGGGGAAGCGGCAATAAAGGCAGCAACTCTGGCGGGAACAAAGGTGGTCGGAAACCTGGGGCTTATGATCTCGACGATCTCTTTCGTAAAATAGGTAGCAAGCTTGGCGGCGGCGGTAATAAAGGCGGCGGTGAAGGTAATAACAAACAGCCATCACAGCTGAGCGGTCGTTTAGGTATGTTAGCACTTGCTGCGATTGTCGTAGTATGGGCAGGCTCAGGCTTCTATACCATTAAAGAAAGTGACCGTGGCGTAGTATTACGTTTTGGTGAATATAGTGGTGTTGTTGGGCCTGGTCTGAACTGGAAACCAACGTTTATCGATCAAGTTGTTCCTGTGAACGTTGAAACCGTTCGTGAGCAAGCGACTAACGGTATGATGCTGACATCGGATGAAAACGTTATCCGCGTTGAAATGAACGTTCAGTACCGTGTTACCGACCCTGCACAATATCTGTTTAGTGTGACTAACCCTGACAATAGCTTGCGTCAAGCGCTGGATAGTGCTGTTCGTGGTGTTATTGGCCAATCAGCGATGGAGCAGGTATTAACGACTAACCGTGCTTTCATCCGCGATGTGACACAAAAAGAGTTAGAAGCAACGATTGCACCATACAAAATGGGTATCACCCTACTGGACGTCAACTTCCAAGCGGCTCGTCCGCCAGAAGATGTTAAAGCGGCATTTGATGACGTAATTTCGGCAAGGGAAGAAGAACAGAAAACTATTCGTCAAGCGCATGCTTATCGAAATGAAGTTCTGCCATTGGCGAAAGGTAATGCTCAGAAGATGATTGAAGAAGCTGAGGCTTATAAAGCGAGTGTGGTCTTCAAGGCTGAGGGTGAGGTCGCAAGTTTTGCGAAAATGCTACCTGAATATCGTGCTGCACCAGAAATTACCCGCGAGCGTTTGTACATCGAAACAATGGAACGCGTATTAGCCAATACACGTAAAGTCATTGCTAATGATAAGAGCAATAGCATGTTAGTGCTGCCGTTGGATCAAATCATGCGTGGTACAACGGGCAATACGACTGCTGCGCCAAAAGTGAATCAGTCAGCAAGAATGATGAACTCAACGAATAATTCATCGTCTACGAGTTCAGAACCTGCGCAGCCAAACAGTCCTGTGCGTGGTGATGCTGTTAGAGTAGGGAGACAATAATCATGCGTAAGTCATTTATTTTTGTAGTGATTGCTGTTTTAGCCGTTGCCTACGCATCAATCTTTATTGTTCCTCAAACTGAGCGCGGTATTGTATTACGCTTTGGTAAGGTTTTACGTGATTCTGAAAATAAACCTATCGTTTATGAACCAGGTCTGCATTTCAAAGTTCCATTTATTGAAACTGTGAAAATGTTAGATGCACGTATTCAAACATTAGAGATTCAAGCTGATCGTTACCTGACTAGCGAAAACAAAGACTTAATGGTGGATTCATACCTGAAATGGCGTGTCACTGATTTCAGCCGTTACTATGTAGCGACTGGCGGCGGTAACCCATTCCAAGCAGAAACGCTGTTAAAACGTAAGTTCAGTGACCGTTTACGTTCTGAGTTTGGTCGTTTAAGCGTTAAAGACATCATCACTGACTCTCGTGGTCGTTTAACTGTTGATGTTCGCGATGCACTGAACAAAGGTACAGCAATCGATGATGCAACTAAAGACGCTGATGCTGCAATTGCAGATGCGGCGGCTCGTGTTGAAAAAGAAACTAACCTCAAGCCCTTGGTTGTGAACGCAAACAGTATGGCGGCGTTAGGTATCGAAGTTGTCGATGTGCGTATCAAACGTATTGAATTACCAAACGAAGTTTCAGAAGCCATCTACGCACGTATGCGTGCAGAGCGTGAAGCGGTAGCGCGTCAGCACCGTTCACAAGGTCAAGAAGAAGCAACTAAAATTCGTGCGGTAGCGGATAAGACAGTAACAGAAACACTGGCAGAATCAGAGCGTACAGCGCTGACCCTGCGAGGAGAAGGTGATGCAATGGCAACGAAACTGTTTGCTGATGCATTCAACCAAGATCCAGAGTTCTATGCCTTTATTCGTAGCCTACGAGCTTATGAGCAGAGCTTCAAGAGTGGTGATGATGTGATGGTGCTTAGCCCAGACACAGATTTCTTCCGCTTTATGAAGGCACCAACTAAGCTGCGTCCAGCAGATTAAATGATAAACAGCTTAAGTTACGTGCAACGTGCTTAAATTACTGTTAATCTAATAAAGAAAAGCCCGCTTCGGTGGGCTTTTTTTCGCCTGTCGTTTTAAGTGATGGATTTTTCAGGGAAAATTTCAGCTGCTCAGGTTGGGGAAATTCACTTTGAGTCTACGACAGAAATAAAACTACCATTTTACTTGCTTTCTAGAAAAAAATTTTTGTAATGCCAAAATATCACTGGAACAGTTCATTTTTGATGGTAGAATTCATTTTTAAGCAACCGAGTGTATTTCGAAATGGGTAAGAACGTTGTCGTACTGGGCACCCAATGGGGTGACGAAGGGAAGGGCAAGATCGTTGACTTGCTGACAGAACGAGCTAAATATGTAGTTCGCTATCAGGGCGGCCATAATGCTGGCCATACTCTTGTTGTAAACGGTGAAAAAACCGTTCTCCACTTAATTCCATCCGGTATTCTTCGTGAAAATGTCATCAGCATCATTGCTAATGGTGTTGTTCTTGCGCCTGATGCTTTAATGAAAGAGATGAAAGAACTGGAAGATCGCGGTGTTCCTGTTCGTGAGCGTTTACGTATCTCTGAAGCATGCCCACTGATCCTGCCTTACCACATCGCATTAGACAATGCGCGTGAAAAAGCGCGTGGAGCAAAAGCTATCGGTACAACCGGTCGTGGTATCGGTCCTGCATACGAAGATAAAGTTGCACGTCGCGGTCTGCGTGTTGGTGACTTATTCGATAAAGCAACTTTCGCTGAAAAATTAAAAGAAATCATCGAATACCATAACTTCCAACTGGTTAACTATTACAAAGAGCCTGCGGTTGATTACCAACAAACATTAGATTACATCATGTCTGTTGCAGATCTTCTGACTAGCATGGTAATTGATGTTTCTGATTTGCTCTATAAAGCACATCAGAAGAATGAATTAGTGATGTTTGAAGGTGCCCAAGGTACTCTGCTGGATATCGACCACGGTACCTATCCGTATGTAACTTCTTCAAACACAACCGCGGGTGGTGTTGCAACTGGTTCTGGCTTAGGCCCACGTTATGTGAACTATGTGCTGGGTATCATCAAGGCTTATTCAACGCGTGTTGGTGCAGGTCCATTCCCAACTGAGCTGTTCGATGAGACAGGTGAATTCCTGCGTGAGAAAGGTCAAGAATTCGGTGCAACCACTGGTCGTAAGCGTCGTACAGGTTGGTTAGACATCGTGGCTATTAACCGTGCAGTGCAAATCAACTCACTGTCAGGTTTCTGCTTAACTAAGCTGGACGTTTTAGATGGCTTAAAAGAAGTAAAAATCTGTGTAGGTTATCGTCGTAAAGATGGCACAGTGTTAGAAACTACACCTTTAGCTGCTGATGAGTGGGAAGGTTTAGAGCCAGTGTATGAAGTTATGCCTGGTTGGAGCGAAACGACTTTCGGCGTTAAAGAAAGAGCGTTACTGCCACAAGCTGCTTTAGATTACATCCAGCGCATTGAAGAACTGACTGGTATCCCTGTTGATATTATTTCAACTGGCCCAGACCGTTCAGAAACGATGATCCTGCGCGATCCGTTTGACGTTGAGTAATAAACAGAACAGCGCTCACTGAGCGCTGTTTTTTTATCTCTCCCATTTTCCTTCCTATGAATTCCTTTTTGATAAAACGCTAAAATTTTCAGATAATATCCATCAAGTTGAACATTATGTGCCATTGCAAGCATCTTTACATGCAAGGATGGGCTAGACTAAAACTAAGGCGATATACTGTAGAAAATCGTTCAAAATGTACTTTAGATGGTAGCCAGAAAACAAATATAACGAAAATGGCAGATAAGTATTTCACGACATATTTGTAGCGCCAAAAAATTTTTGAGGTGATTGTGCAGCTGACAAGTTTTACTGACTATGGGTTACGAGCCCTAATCTACTTAGCCGCCCTAGAAAAAGGGCAGATGACGAGCATTACACAAGTTACTGAGGTGTATGGTGTTTCTCGTAATCACATGGTTAAAATTATTAATCAGCTAAGTCACCTTGGCTATGTTAAAGCCACTCGTGGTAAAAATGGTGGGATCGCACTGGGTCAACCAGCCGAATCAATTCGGATCGGTGATGTCGTTCGCGCATTAGAACCACTCACTCTAGTCAATTGTAGTGGCGAATTTTGCCATATTACGCCAGCTTGCCGCCTGAAAGGCGTGCTACAAAAGGCGATACAACAATTTTTACAAGAACTAGACCAATATACGCTAGCGGACATGGTCAAAGATAATAGTCCGCTGTATCAATTACTGCTCGATTAATGTCTCAGTAATTTATCACTCTGATGACAATGGAGGTAACAATGTCAAACGATCCTTTTCAGGAAAGAGAAGCAGAAAAATACGAATCCCCAATTCCGAGTAGAGAGTTTATTTTAGATCTCTTATCTAAGCGCACAGCCCCTGCAAATCGTGAAGAAATTGCACAGCTACTCAACCTCTCTACGGAAGATGAATTGGAAGCATTGCGTCGTCGCCTACGTGCGATGGAGCGTGATGGACAGTTAGTTTTCACTCGCCGCAAATGTTATGCATTACCAGAACGTATTGACCTATTAAAAGGTAAAGTTATTGGTCACCGTGATGGCTATGGTTTCTTGCGTGTTGAAGGCAAAAAAGAAGATTACTACTTATCTCAGGATGAGATGAAGCGTGCTTTACATGGTGATGTGATTTTGGCTCAACCTTATGGTCAAGACCGTAAAGGGCGCACTGAAGTGCGTGTTGTGCGTGTATTAGAGCCGCGCAATAACCAAATTGTTGGACGCTATTTTATTGAAGCGGGAATGGGGTTTGTCGTTCCTGATGATAGCCGTTTAAGTTTTGATATTTTAATTCCGAAAGATAAACAGTGTGGTGCCCGTATGGGTAACGTGGTTGTGGTGGAATTAGAAACTCGTCCACAACGCCGCTCTCAAGCTGTTGGAAATATTGTCGAAGTACTCGGTGAAACCATGGGTACGGGGATGGCGGTAGAAATCGCATTACGTACTCATGAAATTCCACACTCTTGGCCGCCACAAGTGACAAAGCAAGTGGCTGACTTCAGTGAAACAGTCCCTGAATCTGCGAAGAAAGGGCGTGCAGATCTGCGCGATCTTCCACTCGTCACTATCGATGGCGAAGACGCTCGTGACTTCGATGACGCTGTTTACTGTGCACCGAAAAAAGGTGGCGGATGGCGTTTATGGGTTGCGATTGCTGATGTGAGCTATTATGTCCGCCCACAAACTGCACTGGATACGGAAGCTCATAGCCGTGGTAACTCAGTTTACTTCCCATCCCAAGTTGTACCAATGCTACCAGAAGTGCTGTCTAACGGATTATGTTCACTAAACCCAGGCGTAGATCGCCTGTGTATGGTGTGTGAAATGACGGTTTCGGCATCTGGAAAACTCTCTTCATATCAATTTTATGAAGCGGTGATGAGCTCTCATGCGCGTTTAACTTACACCAAAGTATGGAAAATGTTGCAAGGGGACGAAGAACTACGCGAGCATTACAAAGCATTAGTGCCTCATATCGAGCATTTACATCAGTTATACAAAGCGTTAGATGCAGCACGTATTGAACGTGGCGCTATCTCGTTTGAATCTGAAGAAGCTAAATTTATCTTCAATGCGGAACGTCGCATTGAGCGTATTGAGCCTGTAGAGCGCAATGATGCACACAAATTAATTGAAGAGTGCATGATTTTAGCTAATATTGCAGCGGCGCGATTTGTTGAGAAAAACGAAGAGCCTGCATTATACCGCGTGCATGACCGTCCGAAAGAAGAGAGCGTTATGAACTTACGCTCAGTATTCAGCGAGTTAGGTTTGACACTGCCGGGTGGCATGAAGCCAGAGCCAAAAGATTACGCCCAAGTGATGAACGAAGTAGCTGAGCGTCCAGACCATGAGCTATTACAGACCATGATTTTACGCTCTATGAAGCAAGCGATTTATGATCCAGAAAACCGCGGTCACTTTGGTTTAGGTTTGAAATCGTATGCCCACTTTACCTCGCCAATTCGTCGTTACCCTGACTTAACTTTGCACCGTGGTATTAAATACTTACTAGCCAAAGAGCATGGTCATGGCGATAAACGCTGGACGGAAACGGGCGGATGGCACTCCGACATGGACAGCATGTTGCAATTGGGCGAGCATTGCTCACTGACCGAGCGCCGTGCAGATGAAGCTACCCGTGACGTCGCAGATTGGTTAAAATGTGACTTTATGCAAGACCAAGTGGGCCAAGTGTTTACTGGACTTATCACTAGCGTGACTGGTTTTGGTTTCTTTGTTCGCTTAAATGACCTGTTTATTGATGGCTTAGTGCATATATCGACTCTTGATAACGACTATTATCGTTATGATGCAGTTGGACAGCGCTTAATCGGTGAATCTTCCGGTACAACTTATCGTCTTGGCGATGAAGTGGAAATCCGTGTAGAAGCGGTACATATGGATGAGCGAACCATTGATTTTGCTTTAATTTCAACGACAAGAAAAGCGAAAAACCCGGGTAAGACAACGCGGGATAAGATGAAGAAAGAAGTGAACAATGCGACACGTTCCGCCCGTCGAAAAGGCGATGCGAGCAAAGAGAAAAACTTCGAGCCTGATTCTGCATTTCGCCGTTCAGAGAAAAAAGGCAAAAAAGACAGCAAAGTCGCGAAACCTGAAGGTAAAGGAAACGGTAAAGCGAAAAGTAAAAAACCGTCTGATAAAACCCAAAAAATCAGTGCTAAATTAAAAGCAAAACGTGCCGCTAAAAAATCCCAAAAACAAGAGGGATAAGTACGTTTTAATGAAATAAGGTGGTGAGTTATCACCACCTCTACACTCCAACATAAAAGATATTTATGAGCGAAATTATTTACGGCATTCACGCAGTGAAAGCCCTGCTTGAGAATTCTCCTGAACGAATTAAAGAAGTCTATATTTTAAAAGGTCGTGAAGACCGCCGCCTAATGCCAATTGTTCATGAAATTGAAGCGCAGGGTATTGTGGTGCAAGTGGCGAATCGCCAGTGGATGGATGCACAAACTGAAGGTGCGGTACACCAAGGGATTATTGCCAATGTGTTAGCTGGCAAGCAGTATCAAGAAGGGGATCTCCCGGATTTACTGGAAAGTACCGAGTCGCCATTTTTACTGATCCTCGATGGCGTGACTGACCCACACAATTTAGGTGCGTGTTTACGTAGCGCAGACGCAGCTGGTGTCCATGCGGTGATTGTTCCGAAAGACAAATCGGCACAATTGAACGCAACCGCGAAGAAAGTGGCGTGTGGCGCGGCGGAAAACGTTCCGTTGATCCGTGTGACTAACTTGGCAAGAACCTTACGTTTACTGCAAGAGTACAATGTGTGGATTGTCGGCACCGCTGGCGAAGCTGACCATAACTTGTATCAAAGTAAGCTGACAGGCTCTATTGCACTCGTGATGGGCGCAGAAGGCGAAGGTATGCGCCGTTTGACTCGCGAACATTGCGACGAGCTGATTAGCATCCCAATGGCGGGCTCAGTTTCATCGCTGAACGTCTCTGTGGCAACGGGCGTATGCCTGTTTGAAGCAGTACGCCAACGCATTGCAAAATAAATCATAAAATAATTTTTGCTTAATTTGCCCCCATCTCTTGAGTTTTTTATCTGGGATGGGTATAGTTACGCGTCAATTTTTTAGCCGCACTCAACAAGTTCCTTGCCTCCGCGGGCCGCGGTTAACCCAGACAGGAGGCTAATAATCCGTAAGGAGCAACTACTAATGCGTCATTACGAAATCGTTTTTATGGTCCATCCTGACCAAAGCGAACAGGTTCCGGGCATGATCGAGCGTTACAGTGCTGTTATCACTAACGCACAAGGTCAGATTCACCGTCTGGAAGACTGGGGCCGCCGTCAACTGGCTTATCCAATCAATAAACTGCACAAAGCTCACTATGTTCTGCTGAACGTAGAAGCTCCACAGGAAGCGATTGATGAGCTGGAAACTAACTTCCGCTTCAACGATGCCGTTATCCGCAGCATGGTTATGCGCTTAAAACACGCAGTAACAGAAGCTTCTCCAATGGTCAAAGCCAAAGACGAACGTCGCGGCCGTGACATGTCTGATGATTATCAAGACGAAGAAGCAGAAGAAACTGGGGATTCTGAAGAGTAATTGCTCAGGTGATCACTAATCGTCTAGTGCTGACAGGCACAGTCTGTAAAGCATTGATTCGAAAAGTGAGTCCGTCCGGCATTCCGCATTGCCAGTTTGTTTTAGAACATCGTTCTGGACAACAGGAAGCTGGAATGTCACGGCAAGCATGGTGCAGAATGCCCGTTATTGCCAGCGGACAAGCCTTACAAACCCATACTCACAGTATAACGGTCGGCAGTCTGATTACTGTTACAGGTTTCATTAGTACCCATCAGGGACGTAATGGAATCAGTAAATTAGTCTTACATGCCGAGCAGATTGATTTGATAGATTCTGGAGACTAGCCATATGGCACGTTATTTCCGTCGTCGCAAGTTCTGCCGTTTCACAGCGGAAGGCGTTCAAGAGATCGACTATAAAGATATCGCAACGCTGAAAAACTATATCACTGAAAGTGGTAAAATTGTACCAAGCCGTATCACCGGTACTCGTGCAAAATATCAACGCCAGCTCGCTCGTGCTATCAAGCGCGCTCGCTACCTGTCTCTGTTACCATACACTGATCGTCATCAGTAATTGGTACAGTCCATTAACGACTAATAGAGGATAAGGTAATGCAAGTTATTCTGCTTGATAAAGTAGCTAACCTAGGTAGCCTGGGTGACCAAGTTAACGTTAAATCGGGCTACGCTCGTAACTTCTTAGTACCACAGGGCAAAGCTGTTCCTGCGACTAAGAAAAACGTTGAATTCTTCGAAGCTCGCCGCGCTGAACTGGAAGCTAAATTAGCTGACGTTCTGGCAGCAGCACAGGCTCGTGCAGCAGCTGTTACTGCGCTGGGTTCTGTTACTCTGGCTTCTAAAGCTGGTGACGAAGGTAAACTGTTCGGTTCAATCGGTACTCGTGACATCGCTGACGCAATCACTGCGGCTGGCGTTAAAGTTGCGAAAAGCGAAGTTCGCCTGCCAAACGGCGTTCTGCGTACTACTGGTGACCACGAAGTTCACTTCCAGTTACACAGCGATGTTTTCGCAGAGCTGAACGTTATCATCGTTGCTGAGTAATCAATAATGATGATAGTTGCCACTGTTAACGCGGCGGCACAATAAAAAAACACCGGAAATCCGGTGTTTTTTTATTTCTAACGTATGCAAAACTTACTGATTGACTGAACATTGGTAATCCAGCAACTCCCCCGCACTACCTAAATTAAACTGCCAAACATCCATACGATTCGCTAATAATACCATCGAACCATCTTTAAGCTCTGTCACTGCCAGTCCGTAGTTCCCTATACTGTCATTATGTGCTTGAACATACTCATTCAACTGTTTGAAAGGACTGGTTTGATTATCTAATTTTTTCGCCCAATATTCATGCCCTTCCAATTGCACGGGAAAAACATGCCATTCAGATTTAATCGCATCCGCATGTTGGTTAACTAGCTCAATAACTTGTGGTTTTAGGCAAGCAATATGGATATGAAGTTGATCTTGGGAGCGCCCATATTGTGAATTAATCGCTAAGGCGAGTTTATCATCGCTAATCGCTGGTTGACCCGCGGGGCTAACACTCTCACGCTCATTCCAAGCAAGCGTAAAATAATCGGGGCTATTATCTTCGAGTAATAAAGGAGATTCGATACCACTGACTTTATCGGTCGGCAGCACCAAATTATGTACCGGGCCTTTTTTATCTTTAAATAGTACATAGCGATTGTCTAAATCCACTTTCAAGCAAGATGGATTACGTTGGCCGGGATCATTGATAGCAATGCACTGCTGGCTAATGATATTCCACAGCCCATCCGCATGGTATTTAATCCATGAAATATAGCCAATAACACTGAGCAGTAAGAGTAAAATTATTGCGGCAATAATTTTAATAAGCTTCTTTTTGCAGGTATTGTTGTTTTTCTGCATAGATTTTCCTGTTCTTTTCCCTGTTTAACCATTAAGTGTAATAAAGAACAGTGATTATACGTAGTTTATGGTGAGAGACGTCATCAAATAACGTCTCTATTGAATTTTTATTCTGAAAATAAAAGAAAAGTCGGGTTATTGTATGAAACACCTGACGTTAAAAGACAAATTAAGGCGTTCGGTAGTAGCTACCATCGCTTAAGCGCGTAAAGCTATAGGTTTGTCCGTTGGTTGCTGTGATTTCCAGCTGTTGAACTTCACCTTTCCCATTGGCTTTTAAACGGATTTTCTGCCCTTGTTGCAAGTTGCTAAGGGGTTTTTCTGAGCCTTCAACTTTTGCCATGATGAAGGCATCATTTGCCTGTAAGTTATTATCACGAAATAGCTGCGCCAATGTTTTCCCCTTCTGAACGCGATAATTCTGCCATTCATTAGCTGACGGGCGAGTGGTTGATGGCGTGGATGGCTGTGATGGCACGTTGGTGCTTGGCTGCTGTGTCGGCTGAGACGTTTGCGGCTCTTGAATAACTTCAGGCTCACTTGGCAATGACGGTGATGTATCTGGGATATCGGTTGTCGGTTGCTCTGGCTGCGATAACACCGTATCAGGGATTGGATTAGGCTGCGAAGTCGGTGGGATCACGATAGGTTGGTTTGGTACATTGCTTGTATTATTTTGCGTGGAATTAGATTTATCACCAGCAGGCCAAAATAAGGCAGCAATAACAATCAGCGCAAGAATAGCAATTCCATAGCGATGAAAAGCGGATAGTCTCAACATGACCCCTCCTATATTTGAGGAATAATTAATCACAGACGTTTTAACGCATACTAGCACTATTTACGCGTAAATTAACAAGTTGAAGGCTAATTTAGGAGAACACTGAATAATTTAGACAGTTTTATTCTTCCGTGATCGGGTTTAGGTTTACCCATAGGAAAGGGGCTGCTATCCTTGGTTTTTCTCAAAAAATGAAATGGGTATTTTCATGGCAAACCAAAACTTTGATTCAGTAGAAGCTCAAGCGAGCTATGGCATTGGTCTACAAATTGGACAGCAATTATTAGAATCAGGACTAGAAGGTTTAGTTCCAGACGCAATTTTAGCGGGTCTGACTGATTCTTTAGAAGGCAACATGCCATCAGTTCCAGTTGAAGCTCTGCATAAAGCACTGCGTGAAATGCACGAACGTGCAGATGCAGTTCGCCAAGAGCGTCAAAAAGAACTGGCTGTAGAAGGTCAAAAATTCTTAGATGAGAACCAGAAGAAAGACGGCGTATCGACTACTGAGTCTGGTTTGCAGTTCTCTGTGGTAAACCAAGGTGAAGGTGCAATCCCTGCTCGTTCTGATCGTGTTCGCGTTCATTACACCGGTCGTTTAATTGACGGTACTGTGTTCGACAGCTCCGTACAGCGCGGTCAACCAGCAGAATTCCCAGTGAGCGGTGTGATCCCAGGTTGGATTGAAGCGCTGACATTAATGCCAGTTGGTTCTAAATGGGAATTATACATCCCTCATGAATTAGCTTACGGTGAGCGTGGTGCAGGTGCTTCCATTCCTCCATTCAGCACCCTCGTTTTCGAAGTTGAGTTACTGGAAATTTTATAATTTTCTGACTCGCTAACAGAAAAGAATAATAGCCTCATTAGCTATACCAAAATGGCTAGCTAATGAGGCTTTTTTATTAGCGTAAATATTCTGCTCTTGTTACTCTTAAAGGCTTAGTGTCATTAGGGGAAATAAAATGCACCAACAACTCTGTAAACTTGCCCGAGAAGCGGGCGATGCCATCATGAAGATCTACAATGAGCATGGGCCATTGCAGGTTGAACATAAGCAAGATGATTCCCCTGTCACGGCTGCGGATATTGCAGCTCATCAAATCATCAAGGAGGGGCTTTCACGTTTAGCGCCTGATATCCCTCAACTTTCAGAAGAAGATCCACCAGAATGGCCTGTACGTCGTGACTGGCAATGTTACTGGCTTATTGACCCATTGGATGGAACTAAAGAATTTATTAATCGTAATGGTGATTTCACCGTAAATATTGCGTTAATTGAAAATGGCATTCCAGTTATGGGCGTGGTTTTTGCGCCAGCGAAAGGGTTGATGTATTACGCCGAAGGCTCTCAAGCGTGGAAAGAAGAGCATGGGCAAGTTCAGCGTATTCACGTCAAAGCTGGGACGCCGCCTGTGGTGGTGATCAGTCGCTCTCATCAAGACCCCCAATTAATGGCGTATCTCGCGAAGCTTCCAGAGCATCGCACTGCGGAGATAGGTTCATCGCTAAAATTCTGTCTAGTGGCTGAAGGTAGCGCACAGTTATATCCACGTTTTGGACCTACCAATATCTGGGATACAGCCGCAGGGCATGCAGTGGCATTAGGTGCAGGGGCGAGCGTGGTGGATTGGCAGGGAAATACACTGGATTATTCACCGAGAGAGTCTTTTTTGAACCCCGGCTTTGAATGTCGCTAAGACGGCGAAAATAGCAAGATAATAAAAAGTCGGGTAGTTAATGATTAACTTACCCGACTTGAACAACGTGACTTGATGTTTAGTTATCTAATTGCAGCACTTTAGCGGTTACAGTACGAATATCTAAACATGCTTTTGCATCCTGTTTTAAATCAATTCCATAAGTTGGAATGATGGTCTTCAGGCGAGCTTCCCAACCATCCGCAGAGAGTTGATCTGCAAAGCAGGTTTTCAGTACGTTGAGCGCGATAAATGCAGCAGTCGATGCACCCGGTGATGCGCCCATTAGTACGGTGAACGATTTATCTGCACTCGTAATTAGCTCAGTACCGAACTCCAATACGCCTTTTTTCACCGGATCCGGTTTAATGATCTGAACACGTTGGCCCGCGACGACTTCTTTCCAATCTTCACGTTGCGCATCTGGATAGAATTTTTGCAGCATAGAGAATTGATGAGCAGACGTTTGCAGCACTTGTCCCACGAGATATTCAGCCAATGACCAATCATCTTTCGCGATGGCAAGCATCGGTTCAATATTGTTCAGTCTGATGGAATCAAACAGATCCAAATAGGAGCCGTGTTTTAGAAACTTACTCGAGAAACCTGCATACGGCCCAAACAGTAAAGAACGTTTTCCGCCGATGATGCGGGTATCTAAGTGAGGTACAGACATCGGTGGTGAGCCTTTATCGGCCTTTCCGTAAACTTTGGCATGGTGGCGAGCCGCAACTTTTTCATCGTCACAACGTAGCCAAATTCCACTAACAGGGAATCCGCCGTAGCCTTTACCTTCAGGAATACCGGATTTTTGCAGTAATTCAATCGCACGACCACCGGCTCCCACAAACACAAATTTTGCGGACGTGATGGTTTTTTCGTGAGTCAGAAGGTTTTTCACTTCCACATTCCAGCGCCCGTCAGGGGTCTGTGTCACATCAATAACTTCATGTTTATAGTGAAGAGAAAACCCGTTCTGTTCGCTCAGTTGTGCCATCAATAAGTGGGTTAAGGCACCGTAATCCACATCAGCGCCGGTGATGACACGGGTAACAGCAATTTTTTCGTCAGAAGAGCGGCCTTCAACCACTAATGGTGCCCACTCATCAATCTGTTTTAGGTCATCGCTGTATTCCATATTGTGGTAACAGTGATGGGCAGACATTTGACGGAAACGTTGTTGTAAAAACTTGATGTTGTCTGCACCAGACACAAAGCTCATGTGCGGACAAGGGTGGATAAAGTCCCTTGGGTTTTTGATTTTGCCTTTGGTGACTAAGTAAGACCATAGCTGACGAGACAGGTCAAATTCAGTATTTACTTCAAGGGCTTTGCTGATATCTACCGTGCCATCAGGGTTTGGCGGGGTGTAGTTCATTTCACAGTTTGCTGCGTGACCTGTTCCCGCGTTATTCCATGGGTGGGAACTCTCTTGGGCGCAATCATTTAATCTTTCGAACACCGCGATAGTGAGATTTGGCTCCAGTTCTTTAAGAAAAGTGCCGAGTGTGGCGCTCATGATCCCAGCACCGACTAGCGCGATATCAACATTTTCTGCAATGGGTTTTGTCATGGAAGTCTCTATTTTTTATTCGGAGTGAAACACAAGTCTGTACCGTCTTGATACACCACATAAGCGCGTCTCCAAGGTTCATCACCAATCAAACGCCATTTATGTCCTGTTCCTGTGTTGTCTTGAGCAAGCAGAATGTCACCCGGCTTGATAATAAATGTGGAGCCATCTTTGGTTTCGAATTCTAAGGTACCAGTGAGGGTGATAACATAGCGAGGAACAGGGTCTTTATGCCAATCCCAAGAGCCACCTGAAACGGTTTCGCGAAATGTGAGCTCACTGACGGCAATGACAGGGCTTTGGTCATCTCCACGAGCAACAGCATTCAGTTCAATGGTGCCTTCTTCAAACAGAGAGTTACCGTCTTCACCTGTCCACATACGAATACAACGGATCATCTTATTTAGCTCCTTAACTTAAGAATAATATTGCTTAATAACTAAGATAATATTCAGTGTTTCGATTTTTACCTTAACGAAAAAATAGTGAATTTCAGAAAATAGGATGTCTTTAAATCTAAAGTTTTTTAATGACAAGGTCAAAGTTAATATTTTTAAATTAAAGTATTTTATTGAAAAAATAGACTTTTTAATTTTATCGATGATTGTTTTTAGATAGGTTTATTTAATGTTTTTTTAATTTAAATCAAAGCGATAAAAGATAATTCTTTTTTGATGGAATAAACTCTATTTTATTCTTTTTATTATCGAGTTTAGATGCTCGGTAATGGAAAGTGTAATAAATTGTAATTTATAAAAAATAGGAGAATAAAGTATGAAAATAAGAAAGAGAATAGAAAAATAAAGAGCAAAGAAATCGTTTAATGATGACTATATAAAATGGTTCAAGAGTAGAAGGGCAAAAATGCTATTTTTACCCTTTTAAAATTAACTATTTTTTTGGTTTAGAATTCCGCTTAAGGCGAGATGTTGAATAAGCATAATGGTTTTGCCATCCATGATTTCACCATTTTTGATAGCGGCAAGTGCATCAGGGAATGACCATTCCATAACCTCAATATCTTCACCTTCATCAGCGAGCCCTCCACCATCACTTTGGCGGTCTTTATCACTGTATTGTGCAATATAAAAATGCAGCTTTTCAGTGACAGAGCCTGGGCTCATAAAGGCTTCAAATACCTTTTCGATATTATCAATTTTATAGCCAGTTTCTTCTTCGGCTTCAGCAATAATTCTGGCTTCAGGGGAAGAGCCTTCAAGTAGCCCAGCGGCAGCTTCAATCAGCAACTGTTTATATCCAGAAACGTACATTGGCATACGGAATTGACGGATCAAGATAATGCTATTTTTGGATGTGTTATATAGCAAAATGACAGCGCCATCGCCACGGTCATACACTTCGCGCTCTTGTTTTTGCCAAGAACCATCGTGTCGTTGTAATTCATAGGTATATTTTTTGAGAATGTACCAATTATCGGACAGTAATTTTTCGCTGATATTCCTAACTTGAGGCTGTTTCATAAATAAGTACGAGAAGAGGCAAGGTAAGCATAATCTAGCACTATAAACTGAGAGGGGAAATAGGGGACAGGGAACAAGCTTAAATAGCAAAAGGCCAGCAATGGTTAATCTGCTGGCCTTTGGTCGAAATCAATTATTTGATGATTTGCAGTTGCTTGACGTCGATCTCTTTAGAGTTCCAGTCTTTATCAACTTCACCGCGAATTTCGATTTTATCTTTCGGAGTGACGTTCACACCATTGAAGCGTTTTTGGCTAATTTCAACGGTGATGGTGCCTGTACCATCGGTGAATTCGTAATGTTTTTTATCCAGTTGTTTAACGAGATTACCGCGTAAAACAACCCAGCTGTTGTCAGATAATTCAAGGGCTTTCGCAACAGTTGTTTCACTTGCATTCGGGCCGCTAAAACCACCTTCTTGGGTTTTCATGGTTTCAGTGTTAGTGGTGTTGGCGACTTCACCTGGACCTGAAAAACCACCAGTAGCAGCAAAAACAGGAGCGGTAGCAAGGGCAGCGATTAAGGTGATTAAAGGTAATTTTTTCATTTTTGTTTCTCCGCAAGTAACCAGAAATTTGGTCTATGGGATGTATTTAACCAAGTAAATCTTAACAGGATCTTAAGAACTCTAATTAATTAAATATATTTTTAATTTGGACAATCACCACTGGTCATCATGAATTTAATAAGATAAATATAACAATATTCGATGTGGAGGTTGAATATGCGTATTTTATTAATAGAAGATGACCGATTAATTGGCGATGGCCTAAAAGTAGGGTTAACACAATTGGGGTTTACCCTTGATTGGTTTATGGATGGTAAACAAGGTCAACAGGCTTTGTTTGATGCCCCTTATGATGCTGTCGTGCTGGATTTATCACTTCCGCATATTGATGGTATGGATATTTTGAAGTTCTGGCGTAAGCAGGGGCGTGATGAGCCTGTGTTGATTTTGACGGCGCGAGATGCCCTTGAGCAACGGGTGAATGGGTTACAGCAAGGGGCTGATGATTACTTGTGTAAGCCGTTTGCGCTAGCGGAGGTTGCGGCGCGTTTGCAAGCATTGATCCGTCGGCGTAGTGGGCAGCTATCACCCACGTTGGTACATGGTGATGTGGAGATGGATCCTTTAGCGATGACGGTTACTTACCAAGGAAATCCTGTGCAGTTGAAGGGAAAAGAGCTGGCGCTATTATCGTTATTTTTGCACAACCCGAAAAAAGTGCTGTCCCGTAGTGCGATAGAAGAAAAGTTGTATAACTGGGATGAAGAGGTTTCTAGTAACTCGGTTGAAGTTCATATTCACCATTTACGCCGTAAATTAGGCAGTAAATTTATTCAAACTATTCATGGTGTTGGTTATCGATTGGGTGATGAAGCATGAAAACGTTCAGCTTAAGGCTCAAACTGACTTTGATGTTATTGCTCCTCGCGGTAATGACGTGGGGAATTGCTAGCTCATTGGCGTGGTATCAAACCTATAAAACCATTAACGAATTGTTTGATACTCAACAAATGGTATTTGCAAAGCGCTTATCGGTGTTACCGACGGATATCGACTTGCCCCAAGCATCATTGAGTAAAACCAAAAAGCTATTGCGGAAAAATCGTGGAAGCCAAGACGATGATGCATTGGCGTTTGCGATTTTTACACCGAGTGGCGAAATGGTGCTAAATGATGGGGACAACGGACGTAAAATCGAGTTTCAATTTACTCGAGAAGGATTCAGTGAAGGTAAGCTGAAAGGTAGTGATGATGAGTGGCGCTTTGTTTGGCTTAAATCCATTGATAATCAATATATTATTGCGGTAGGGCAAGAGTGGGAATACCGCCAAAGTATGGCGAACAGCATTATGTTTTCCCAGCTCATACCGTGGCTGGTGGCGCTGCCGATAATGCTAATCGTATTTTTATGGTTACTCACTCGAGCATTAAAACCTCTACGGGATGTGGCTAAACAGCTACGGCAGAGAAAGCCGGATGAGCTGAGCCCAGTGGTGGTGCCGACAATTCCTAGTGAAGCAAAGCCAATCCTTGATTCTTTGAACGGATTATTCTACAAAATAAACCAAATGTTTGTCCGTGAACGGCAATTTACCTCTGATGCTGCCCATGAACTGCGTAGTCCTCTTGCCGCACTGAAAGTCCAAACCGAAGTGGTGCAGATTGCTGGAAGTGATGAGGCGATTCGCCAACATGCAGTGGCCAATCTTTCAGAGGGGATTGACCGTGCAACTCGGCTGGTGGATCAGTTATTAACATTATCCCGCTTGGAGTCTTCTAATCAGTTAGATGATGTGAGCGAAGTGAGTTGGCAGGAATTAATTGAGCAAGCCGTTAAAGAGAGCGAGCTGGAAGCACGGCAAAATAAGGTGACGTTGAAAATATCAATCATTGAAACGCCGCCGCCTTTTAAAGGGCAGAAACTTTTATTGTCCGTACTATTAAGAAATCTTCTTCACAATGCTATCCGCTATGGCAAAGCTGCCGGTAAGGTTGAAGTCAATTTGTATCGCCATTATCTGGAAGTGAAAGATGATGGTGCTGGCGTTTCTCCTGAAGTATTAGCGCGTTTAGGGGAGCGATTTTATCGACCACCGGGGCAAGAAAAAACAGGCAGTGGTTTAGGGTTATCAATTGTTAAACGCGTGGCTCAGTTACATCATCTCCATGTGACGTTTAATAATGTCACGGAAGGGGGCTTTTGTGTCACCGTTCGTTGGAGTGCATAACTTAGTCTGTTTTATGCACAATATTGAATGAAGTTATCGCAGAATAATCTGCTAAATTTAAATCCTATTGTGATGTATTTTGGCGGTTATGTTCAGCAGGGCTTCATGATGGTAAAACAAATTCCTGTGCGTCAACAGCCATCGACGCACAGGAAAACTGCCTATATTTATGATAACGAGAGCCAGAGTGGCTCTTTTCTTATCTGTTTAATGTTGGTCTTGCTAACTTCTGGTCTTTTAATTACGGCTTTTCTAATTCCGCGACAATCACGCTAATGGCTTTATTGATCTCTTGAGGCGTTAGCGCGCCATCTTTATAAAATAAGACATTACCTTGCTTGTTGAGAATGATAATGGCAGAGCTCTCTGGCGCAAGGCTCCATGCATTCTTCACAACACCATCACTATCAACAATAAATTGAGAGTAAGGAAACTCTTTCTTGCTGTCTTCCACGCTGTTTTTTACAAATACGCCGGTACCAAAAATTGAATCATCCGTATTGATAATGCTGGTAGTTTGGTATTTGTCGTGAGGGAATTTGGCTTGTTTAATCGCTTCGATCAGCGGAGCATTAAGCTCTTTGGCCGAAGAGCGCCCTGCAATGTGTTGAATGGTGCGAACTTTACCGGCAAGTTGCTGGCTCTTCCACGGTTGGTAATTGAATTTTCCCGCATTATCTAACTGTAATTCGCCTTTATCTGTGACGGTAACTGCGGGCACAGGTTGATTTAATTGGAGATTAATAGCAAATCCTGTCGAAGATAAACCCAGTAAGCAGGTTAATAAGAGTAGTTTTTTTATCATAAAGGTACCTTTAGAAATCATTGTCGTTGTTGTGTATAGGATGAGGATTTCTGGCGCTGCTAGTTATAGCATAGCTCATCGGATGAGTGACAAGGTGAAAATTAACAAATTGGTAAAATTCAGCATAAAAATAAGATTGAAACAGAGTTTTATTGCGTATTTACCGTGTCATGTTATGTCAGCACTTTGAATAAATTTGCAATTTGAGTACCAAACAAAATTTTCTAGTCTATGATTATTGAACGATATGCAGTGAGGTATCGTCAGAACAACATGGAGATTCGTTCTAATGAAAATTTTTAAGCATTACAATCCGTCAAAAATTGCGCTATACGTGAAAACATTATTCAGAGGTAGGCTCTATATTAAGGATTTTGGGGCTTTCGAATTCAATAATGGGAAGATTTTACCACCAAAAGTGACCGATAAAATTCATTACAATGTGATGAATGAAGTGAACAAACAAGTGGTATTACTGAGAGCTGAGTTGGGCTAAATAGATCATTAGCCAGTTAAGTGTTCGGCTAACAACCTTCAGCTCCTTAAGAATAACAACGCCACATTAATGTGGCGTGTTCATATTGGCTATCAGTGTTTATTTTGGGTATGTGGCGCATCTTCACTACCCGCAGTACCCGGCTGAACGACAACCGCGGACGGTGTGTTTGTGACACGGGTGACCAGCAGTTGATCTATCTTGTAGTTATCAATGTCGACGACTTCGAATTTGTAGCCTGCATGTTTCACATAATCAGTGCGTTTCGGCATCTTTCTTAAGCGATACATCATAAAGCCAGCAATGGTTTCATAGTTGCTGAAATCTGGGAATTCATCGATATCAAGGATACGTTGAACATCCTCAATTGGCGTGCCCCCATCAACCAGCCATGAGTTCTCATCACGAGCAATAATTTGCTCTTCTTGTCCTGGCCCAATCAAGTCACCCATTAACGTGATCATCACGTCATTGATGGTAATAACACCCATCACTAAGGCATATTCGTTCAGGATAACGGCAAAATCGACACCACTATTTTTAAAGGCTTCTAAGGTATCTGACAGTGATAAGGTATCTGGAAGCATTAAGGTGTTCTGGATATGTACACCGTCACGTAAACTCAGGCTTTGACCATTCAATACGCGGTTGAGGAGCTCTTTGGAATCCACATAACCAATGACATGGTCGATATCCCCTGCACAAACTAAAAACTTTGAATGCGGCTGGGTGGAAATTTTGTGTTTGATGCTCTCTTCAGATTCGTCTTTATCAAAGAAAATGATGTTTTCTCGAGGGGTCATTGCTGATGGAACGGTGCGTGACTCAAGTTCAAACACGTTTTCGATAAGCTCATGTTCTTGCTTACGAAGTACTCCAGCGACAGCACCTGCTTCAACAACAGCAAAGATATCATCAGAAGTAATGTCTTCATTACGCGCAGTGGGTAATTTGAAGAGTTTAAAAATTAAGTTCGCTAAGCCATTAAAGAACCATACGAGCGGACTTAAAATCATTAAGCAAAAACGCATTGGGTTAACGATGCGTATAGCGATAGCTTCAGGTTTTACCATCCCAATTCGTTTTGGCGTTAAGTCAGCCACGAGAATAAATAAGCTAGTTACGATGGTAAATGACACAATGAAAGCGGCTTGCTGTGCCCATGTAGGGGATAAAAATTTAATAAATAGCTCTTGCAGTGCGGGAGAGAATGCAGATTCACCCACAATACCAGCCAAAATCGCGACGGCGTTTAAGCCAATTTGTACGACGGTGAAGAACATGCCCGGCATTTCTTGTAATTTGAGAACGCGAGCGGCGTTAATGTTGCCTTCGTCGGCCATTAACTTTAATTTAATACGGCGAGAAGCTGCCAATGAAATTTCGGACAGCGAAAAAAATGCGCTGATTGCACATAATAAAAGAACGATAAGTAAACTGTTTAGCATAAATTATCCAACCCTCTAGGTAGTGAATTGTCACTTCTTGAAATCCTAAAGGCAATGTAAGGGTATTCCATTTCAATATTAATTAGCGCCTTAGCGCGGTGGGTATCGCGCTAAGTATAGCACTAGCCTATTTTATCTGGCTATATATTCGTCATTATAAAATCATTCAAGATGGAAGGCAGACCCCAATGCCACCAAGCCCACAATAGCCTTTGGGATTTTTATACAGATATTGCTGGTGATAATCCTCTGCAAAATAGAAGGTTTCGAGTGGTCGAATCTCGGTGGTGATCGGGCGATTATCCTGCTTTTCAGCCATCGCCTGTTGGTAAGCTTCGCGGGTTTGTATCGCCAGTTGATACTGTTCATCTGACACAGTGTAAATAGCCGAGCGATATTGGGTACCAATATCATTACCTTGGCGCATGCCTTGAGCTGGGTCGTGGTTTTCCCAAAATAGCGTTAGCAGCTGAGCAAATGAAATGATTTCTGGATCAAAAACCACTCGAACGACTTCAGTATGTCCGGTTAATCCGGTACACACTTCTTCATAGGTTGGATTCGGTGTGAGTCCACCACTGTAACCTGCGGATGTCGTATAAATTCCCGTTTGTTGCCAAAATAATCGTTCCACACCCCAGAAGCAACCCATTGCAAAATAAGCAATTTCCATATTCTTAGGAATAATCTCAATCGAATGATGGGTCACTGCATGGTAAGGTGACAACGCCATTGATGTGTGGCGGCCCGGAAGTGCTTGAAATTCATTATCGGACTGAAATTGATTAAAAGTCATAACGATTCCTAAATACAATCAGTATAGAAATAAAGTAAAAATTGGGATAAAAACTTGTGTCAGTGGTCTATTTTACTCAAAATAAGTCGTTGTTGAATAATAAGCCAAATTGTCTATCACCCTAGGAGCAGGCGTGTCGAAATATCTTACCCTTTGTGCAGTATGCCTAACAGCGGCGGTACCAGCGGTATTTGCTGCGAACCTACGCCTTAATATTGAAGGGCTTGAAGGGCAACTCAACCAGAATGTCCGTATTCAGCTTTCTAATATTTCACAAGATGAAGTCGTTGCAAATGGACGTTTTCGAGCTCGAGTAGAAAAAGCGATTCGTGAAGGGTTAAAACCACTGGGATATTATGAGCCTACGGTAGAATTTAGCTATGAAGAGAAAACCCCGCCAGCACGGTCAATTTTGACAGCCAAGGTCTCTCCGGGGGAGCCTATTCTTCTACAAGGTGTCAATGTGGTGTTAGAAGGGGGAGCGAAAACAGACCCAGATTACGCCAAGATGCTGAAAAAAAGCACGCCGAAATATGGCATCATCCAAAATGATGGTGACTATGAAGACTTCAAAGGTAAATTTAGCAGCCTAGCTATCCGTAAAGGGTATTTCGATGCCATGATGGAAAAAAGCCAGCTAGGCATTTCTGTTGATCATCATGCTGCCTATTGGGATTTTGATTTTAACAGTGGTGAGCGCTACCGCTTTGGTAAATTAACCTTTGAAGGCTCACAAATTCGTGAGGATTACCTCGAAAACCTCTCTCCTTTTAAAGAAGGGGAATATTACACGTCAGAACAGCTCGCCGAATATAACCAACGTTTGGCATCAACAGGGTGGTTCAACTCTGCGCTAGTCACGCCGAATATTCAAAAAGCCCGTGAAGAGCATACGGATCTATTACCTATGGAAGGGGTAATGATCCCAAGAGCGCAAAACTTCCTTGAGCTGGGTGGTGGTTACGCGACCGATGTGGGGCCTCGTGTAAAAGCGATATGGAATAAACCGTGGATTAACTCGCGGGGACAAAGTTTAACCTCCAGCATTAGTCTCTCTCAGCCGGAACAGTTGATTGATGCCAGCTATAAAATTCCACTCAAAGCGAATCCTCTAGAGCAATATTATGCGATTCAAGGTGGGTTTAAACGCACGGATTTGAACGATACTCAATCGAATACCACCACGCTGAACGTGTCTCGTAATTGGGATTATTCAAGCGGTTGGCAGTATGGCGTGAATATGCGCTGGATGTTGAGTAACTTTACCCAAGCGGATATCACTAATACGACGATGTTGTTGTATCCAGGGGCAAATGTCAGCCGAATTCGCCAGAAAGGTGGTGTGATGCCAACGTGGGGTGATAGCCAGCGCTATTCTATCGATTACTCCAATAAAATATGGGGCTCGGATATCGACTTCCTGGTATTACAAGCCAAGAATGTGTGGATCCGTACACCATGGGAAGGGCACCGGTTTGTCGTACGTGGAAACCTTGGTTGGATTGAAACCAATAACTTTGACAAAGTCCCACCAGACTTACGTTTCTTCGCAGGGGGTGACGGCAGCGTTCGTGGCTACGGTTATCAAAAGATCTCCCCAGAAGATAGTAGCGGCAAGCTCACCGGGGCATCCAAGCTGGCGGTTGGATCCGTCGAATATCAATATAATTTCACGGGTAACTGGTGGGGTGCCACTTTTATTGATAGTGGTGAAGCGGTAGACGATTTCAAAAATAGTGATTTTAAAACCGGTGCCGGTGTGGGGATCCGTTGGGTTTCTCCGGTTGGGCCGATTAAATTTGATTTAGCCAAGCCTATTGGCGACCCAGATAATAACAAAATTCAGTTTTACATCGGATTGGGGACAGAACTATGAAATGGATGAAATGGCTAAAGTGGATTGCAATCACCATTTTATTATTGTTAGTTCTGGTTGTTAGTGCGCTGTATTGGGTGTTAGGTACTAAATCGGGTCTGCATTTTGCGTTGAATTCTGCCACGCGTTTTGTGCCTGAGCTGACCATTGGTTCTATTGATGGTGACATTAACGATTTAACGCTCTCTGGTGTGAAGTATCAAATGCCGGGTGTGGATGTGGATGCGAAGAAAATCCATCTTGCATTACGTTTAAAGTGCCTGACCAGCCGTGAAGTATGTATTGATGATTTATCAACAGAAGGCGTGATGGTGAATGTGGATACTAGCCAATTCCCACCGTCTGAAGAGGCACCGCCTTCTGAGCCGCTAACAGAACTGAATGCCCCGCTAACCATCCGTTTAGCCCAATTAGCGTTGGTTGATACTCATGTTAATGTCGATGGCACTGTGATTGATCTCGACAAATTCGCCACGGGGATCACATGGCAAAAAAGAGCTATCGAAATCACGCCAACCGATATTATTAACCTTGCCATAAGCTTACCGCCTAGTGAGCCGGCTGAGGTACCAAAACCGGTTGAACCCGTTGTGCCTGAAGGTGAGCAACCTTCCCTTGGTGAGCAGCTTAAAACGTTATTTTCTAAGCCGCTATTAGCGGAGCTACCTGAAATTATTCTCCCTGTTGACCTGAATGTTGAGGGGATTAATGCCTCTAATTTCCAATTAAAAGGCGACACGGAAATTACGATTAATAGCCTGAATTTGAAGTTAGAAAATGAAGGGCAGAATGTTTTATTAAAGCAACTAAAAGTCGATGCACCGCAAGGTAATGTTGCGGTTTCTGGATCGATTTCCCTGCAAGAAAAATGGCCAGTCGCGCTATCCGTTATTGGTGAAAGCCGTCTTGAAGATTTAAATGGGCAGAAAGTCGATTTAACGCTTAAAGGTGGGCTGATGGATGAGCTGATGCTGGCATTGAATCTGAATGGTCCAATTACGGCAACACTAGAAGCTCAGACTGATTTAGCGCAGGCAGATTTCCCGATTGAGCTAACTTTAGAAAGCAAAAAATTAACTTGGCCGCTGGTGGGAGAAAGCCAATATAAGCTTGATGGCACTCGCTTACGCTTAAATGGTCGTCCTTCTAGCTATGACCTTTCATTACGTTCAGCCATCACGGGGCAAGATTTACCGCCATCTAAGTTATTATTAGATGCGAAAGGGAACGAGGAAAAAATTGATTTAACCCGTTTACGCTTATCTGCATTGCAAGGTAATGCAGACCTATCAGGGGTGGCGGATTGGAGTAAAGCCATTAGCTGGAATATGGTGCTGACGCTATCGGGTATTAATACAGCGAAGCAATATCCAGAATGGCCAGCGAAAGTTGAAGGGAAAATTGCCACGCGAGGCAGCCTATATGGTGGAAGCTGGCAGTTAGAGATCCCTGAAATTACCTTAGACGGTAATGTTAAACAGCACATCTTAAAGGCGCGTGGGCAAGCCAAAGGGAATGCCGCAGGGCAATGGAACATCCCAGATTTTAACCTCTTGCTGGGCAAAAACAGTGTGAATGTGAAAGGTTCTTTAGCCGATAAATGGAATCTTGATGCCAAAATTAATGCCCCAGCATTGAATGGATTAGTGCCAGGATTAGGCGGCGTGATCATCGGGGATTTAAAGCTTCGTGGTGATTTACAAGCCCCACAAGCGCTGGCGGATTTAACGGCGCGTGGCGTGAGATGGCAAGATTTGACCGTAGACACCACCACCATTAAAGGTAACGTGGCAACGGGTGACCAAATCAAAGGTGATTTATCGGTGGTGGTGCGCGGACTGCGCCAAGCGGATTTAGCCATTAGTAACCTAACGCTAGATGCCAAAGGGACTGAAAAACAGCATACGTTAAAGCTGAATGTGACGGGCAAACCGGTTTCTGGACAGCTTGCGCTGGCAGGCGGTTTTGATCGCCAAACACAAGTGTGGAAAGGGAATTTAAGCAATACCTTATTTGATACTGAGGTTGGAGAATGGCGTCTGAATCAAGCCATGTCCTTGAACTACAATAACACGACCCAAGAAGTCGTTATTGGCAGCCATTGCTGGGTAAACCCGAATGCTCGCTTGTGTGTGCCGAAGCCAGTTAAAGCGGGTAAAAGTGGTAGCGCTGATATTGTATTAGAACGTTTTGACCTTGCGATGATCAAACCCTTTATGCCAAGTGATACCCGAGTGAATGGGGTGTTCACAGGGCGTGCAAATACCATCTGGAAAGCTGATGGTAGCCTGCCTCAAGTGAAAGTTGACTTGAGTGGTGATGGCGTCAAAGTTGTGCAGTTTGTTGATGGTGCTCGTTTACCTATCGCGTTTGATACGCTGACATTAAATGCGGGTATTAAGAACGGTCGCGCGGATCTGAATTGGTTGCTGAAGATTGCAGGCAATGGTCAATTTAAAGGTAATGTGCAAATTTCTGACCTCGAAAGAAAGCGCTTACTCTCCGGCAACATTGAAATTAACGCCATTACATTAGGGCTAATTAAACCGCTACTTGGCGAAAAAGACATTGCAAATGGAAACCTGAATGCAAATCTACGTGTCGGTGGTTCGGCGCATAACCCGCTAATGAACGGTAATGTCACATTATCTGGGTTAGAAGTGAAGTCTGGGTTGATCCCGTTTGATATTCAAAATAGCCAATTAGCGATTAACTTTAATGGCACCAGTTCAGTCATGACTGGGCAGATCAAAACGCCTGAGGGTTACCTAAATATTGATGGTGATGCGGATTGGCGCAATATTGATGCATGGCGAGCGAAAGTGCTGGCGAGAGGGAATAACTTACGAGTTTCTCTGCCGCCAATGATCAAAATTGATGTACAGCCTGATTTGATTCTGGAAGCATCACCGAAATTGCTGACCTTAAATGGTAGCGTCAATATTCCATGGGCGCGTATTACGGTGCAAGAATTACCTGAGTCTGCGGTGAGTGCGTCTTCGGATGTGGTCATGCTGGATGAGCAGCTAAAACCGATCAACCCTAAACAGCCATCGATTCCAATCCAAACCAATTTAACGATTAATATTGGCAACGATGTGCGTCTGGATGCATTCGGATTAAAAGCTCGGTTAACTGGGTTATTAAAAGTCGCTCAGGATAAACAAGGGTTAAGCTTAAATGGCCAGGTAGATATTCCATCAGGACGTTTCCGCGCTTATGGGCAAGACTTGATTGTGCGTAAAGGGCTGATTCAATTCTCAGGGCCTGCTGATCAGCCGTTCTTAAATTTAGAAGCAATTCGTAATCCTGAAAACACGGCCAACGATGTGATTGCCGGCGTGAAAGTAACAGGACTTGCCGATAAACCAAAAGTTGAGATATTCTCTGAGCCCGCAAAAACACAGCAAGAGGCACTTTCCTATCTGTTAAGAGGGGAAGGGCTTGATAGCGGGGATGCGAATGGCTCACAAATGACCTCAATGCTGATTGGATTGGGCGTTGCACAAAGCGGTCAGTTGGTGGGTAAAATTGGTGAAACATTTGGTGTATCGGATTTAGCCGTCGACACCCAAGGTGTGGGTGACAGTTCGAAAGTGGTTGTGAGTGGGAAAATTACGAACGACTTGCAAGTTAAGTATGGAGTTGGCATATTTGATTCTTTAGCGACGCTCACTTTACGCTATAGGGTCATGCCGAAACTGTTTTTAGAAGCAGTTTCTGGCGTTAATCAGGCTTTGGACCTGCTTTATCAATTCGAGTTTTAATATATGCGTATCATTGTTTATGGCAGTTTAAGGCGCAAGCAAGGGAATCATCACTGGATGACTTATGCTCAGCTGCTAGGTGAGCATAAGCTAGAAGGCTATGAACTGTATGACCTTGGATATTATCCAGCGGTTATCAGAGGGAATGGCATGATTGAATGCGAAGTTTATCGTATCAATCCGTCTATTCTGACTGAGTTAGACGAACTGAAGAAAAATTCACAAGATTATGAGCGTGAGTTAATTCCAACACCTTACGGTAATGCGTGGATTTATCTCTATAAACACTCAGTTGAAGGCCTGCCTCACATCAAAAGTGGTGATTGGCTAAAGCGCCATGAAGAAGAGTAATCAGTAGTTTATCTGTAATTAGTCATCAAGAAAAACGCCGGGCATTGAAGATTCAGTGGTCGGCGTTTTTTATAGATGTTAAGCGTGGCTCATGGCTTTGAACATTTTTACGAACTCATCAATATGATGGCGTTCTGTGGTTGGATTCATAAAGACCGCTTTTTCACCTGGAATGTAAACAAAACGATTATGTTCCGCATAAGTTGAACAGGCGATGGAATCTACCCAATTAGTGAATAGGCCAGCTTTGCCGCGTGTTAAGAACAGATTGCGATGCCATTTGCTATTTCTAATCATGGTTTCATAAGCGGCTTTATCGCCAGCACAACTTAATTCATAGTTAAAAATGTCCTGTGGATCTGCATTCAATTTAGGGGAATAAAGGCGAAAGCCGACACTAGGCCCCTGATTTTGAGGCACCATAACCGCTGCATTTTCCATTTCAATCAACTGGTTGCGCATGTAGTTAGCATTTTGTAGGCAGTGAGCAATGATGGTTTGGTACCCTTCAATACCAAGATAATGCAGCCCTGCATAAGCGCCAAAGATCCCAACCCCACTACGGCTACACTCAATGGTGGATTGCAAGTGAGTTTGCCCTTCTAAATCGTGCTCAAAGTACGTGAAGTTTTCAGATGAGTTTTCAAGGGCTTTGAAATCATTGCCATCACGCACCATCACTAAGCTCGAGGTATAAGGGACATAACCCCATTTATGGAAGTCGATAGTGATGGAATCAGCATATTTAAGTTGTTTGAATTTTTCGACGGTGTGGCGTAATCCAAACAGTGTGGCTTCATTGATAGCGAGCGGGTTGGTATTAAAATCATAATTAATAAAGAAAATAATTGGCCAACCGACCGCAGCATCTACGTGAATATGCGGTTTTTCTGTTACTTCGAATTCTTCACACAGGCGGTTTCGTAGTTCATAAACCTGTTTTATTTCATCGACGCCAAAGGTATCAGTGGTACCTGCGGTTAATAAGATCACGGGGATCTTGCAGTGGACGGTATAACAGGCGCGGATCTGCTGCTCTAAGTCATGTAAGTCGATGGTGTTATCCGAGGCGACTTTGATACGAATGGTTTTGTTTTGAATATCCACACCCAGTAATGACAGGTTAGTGATATTGGAGTAGTGGCCGCCTTGGGAGTTGATGATCCGGTAGTCTTGATCCACGGACATACCCAGCTGGCGAGAATCTTTTAATGTTTTGCGAATGCCAAATAGGTAACCATATAAATTACACATGGTCCCGCCTTGAGTGAACAATCCAGACGCTTGGTTTTCATCATAACCAATTAAGTTAGCGACTTGTTTTATCACCGTTTTTTCCATGGAATCGGCGACGCCGGAATATTCGCAATAAACCATGTTAGGGTTGCCTAAAAGGCCTAGCATAGAACCGTATAATGCAGGGTCTGAAGGCATCGCAATCACGTTTTCGACGGACAGCGGGTTTTCCCAGTTTTTACATAATGCGGAAGCAAAAGCTAGCAGGGTATCTTGTTGATCTCCCGGTAAATTAATCTGCTGCTGGACATGGGACTGCTGAGCCAGTTGATTGAACCACTGAGCGCCATTTGGATATTGATTAATTAGCTGACTGTCTGCGAGTGTGGTTTTACGAAATTGGGTGATAGCTTGGATTTTTGGATCATTAAAAATAGGCCATTTATTCGGATCGCGGCTAAAAAAGTTCGCCACAATATTGTGGTACTGCTGTTCGAATTCGGGTGTGAGTAGGTTCGCACTTTGGCGAGCAAGAAGCTCTGATTGATTCACGCTAGACTCCCATTTACATTTATACAATTAATGATTTATGTAAATACTCTACACCTGAATCTATATTGATTTAAATAATATCAAACTGACTAATTCAGCTGGATTATTAGTTTAACTTTATGATAATAAAGAAATTAAAATATATTCCGGTTCTTTTTCCTAAGAAAATATATTCCTATATTGATATACTAATCACAGATTTATAATCTGAAAAACATTTATTTTTAATTGGAATTATTTCTCATTTTTTATTAAAAGCAGTCAATAAATTCAATATTTGTCAAATATATAAGAGTTTAATTCCGATTGATGTTTTTGGCTGTATGGTTGTCGATATATATCACTGAATATTATGAAATTGTGAAAAAATATTAATATTGTGAGAGGAAGGTATAGGCAAAAAAAAGCACTGGCAAAAACCAGCGCTTTTCTATCCACAGAAGGGATTAATTATTTTTTTGCAGCGCGTTCGAAAGAAGCGATGATTTCAGCTTTAGCTGCTTCTGCATTCTCCCAACCGTCAACTTTAACCCACTTGCCTTTTTCTAAATCTTTGTAATGCTCAAAGAAGTGAGTGATTTGCGCACGCAGCAGCTCAGGAATGTCGTTCACATCTTTGATGTGATCGTATTCTTTGCTCAGTTTAGTGTGCGGTACTGCAACTAATTTCGCATCTTCACCAGATTCATCAGTCATTTTCAGTACGCCAACTGGACGGCAACGGATGACTGAACCTGGTTGTAATGGATATGGAGTTGGTACTAAAACGTCAACTGGGTCACCATCTAAAGATAGGGTGTTGTTGATGTAACCGTAGTTGCATGGATAGAACATCGCAGTAGACATGAAACGGTCTACAAACAGTGCGCCAGATTCTTTATCAACTTCATATTTGATTGGATCTGCGTTAGCTGGGATTTCGATGATTACGTAGATATCTTCAGGCAGTTCTTTACCTGCTGGTACATTGTTCAGGCCCATTAAAATGTATCCTTATGAGTGCTTAAAATAACGTGGGGGACATTATAGCCGCAAAGAGAGGTAAAACTCACTAGTTGGAGAGAAATTCAGTCAAAAAAGGCGAGAGAGTCTCGCCTTCAGGTCAAACGGAATGTTTGATTATTCTGCGTCTGGGTACTCACGCATAAAGGATTCCGCTTTCTCAACCATGGCTTTCGTTCCCACAAAGAACGGCACACGTTGATGCAGCTTGGTTGGGATGATGTCTAACACGCGGTTAGTACCATCACTTGCTTTACCGCCCGCTTGTTCTGCTAAGAATGAAATTGGGTTGCATTCGTACAGAAGGCGCAGTTTACCTGTTGGATGGCTAGCTGTGCTTGGGTAAATATAAATACCGCCTTTGAGTAAGTTACGGTGGAAGTCCGCCACTAAAGAGCCGATATAACGAGTGGTATATGGGCGGTGGGTTGCTTCATCCTGCTCTTGGCAATATTTGATGTATTTCTTAACGCCCATAGGGAACTTGATGTAGTTACCTTCGTTAATGGAATACATTTTACCTTCTGCTGGGAACATGACTGCTTCATGAGACAGACAGAATACACCTAATGATGGATCGTAGGTGAAGGCATGAACGCCGAAACCAGTGGTGTATACCAGCATGGTTGATGAACCGTAAACCACATAGCCCGCAGCAACTTGGCGGTTACCTGGTTGTAAGAAGTCAGCTTCTGTAACTGGTTGACCAATTGGGGTAATACGGTGGTAAATAGAGAAGATTGTTCCAACGGAAACGTTTACATCGATGTTCGAAGAACCATCCAGAGGGTCCATTAAAACGACATATTTCGCGTTTTCTGCACGATCACCTTCGAAAATGACGATTTCATCTTCTTCTTCTGAGGCGATACCCGCGACTTCTCCGCGCGCTTTCAAAGCCGCTTTCAGTTTTTCGTTTGCATACAGGTCAAGCTTCATCTGAACTTCACCTTGAACATTCGAAACACCGCTTGTGCCGAGAATGTCAACGAGTCCAGCTTTGTTAATATCACGATGGATAATTTTAGCGCCCAGTTTGATAGCTGACAGTAATGCAGTCAGCTCACCTGTTGCATGAGGAAAATCTTGTTGCTTTTCGACGATGAATTCGCCTAATGTTTTCATGACGAAGGTCCTGAATAAAATTGACAGAAATTTGCGGGTCTTTATTGTACCCTCGGGCGGAGAGTTTATCTAAATAAAGAAAAGATTAATAGGCTAATACATTTATAAACCTGTGATTGATGAGTAGAATAGTGACAAACCTCATGCTATTGGATGGAAAAGAATGCACATACATATTTTAGGCATATGCGGAACCTTCATGGGCAGCTTAGCTATTTTAGCTCGTTCTTTAGGACACAAAGTGACTGGGTCCGACGCAAACGTCTACCCACCGATGAGTACATTGCTTGAAAAACAAGGCATTGAACTAATTCAAGGATTCGATCCTGCGCAGTTAGAGCCAACCCCTGATATGGTGGTGATTGGGAATGCGATGACCCGTGGAAACCCATGTGTTGAAGCCGTATTAGAACGTGGTTTACCTTATACCTCAGGGCCACAATGGCTCCATGACCATGTCCTTCCTGAGCGCTGGGTATTAGCTGTTGCTGGGACACATGGCAAAACCACAACGGCGGGTATGCTGGCGTGGATCCTGCAAGATTGTGGTTATGAACCAGGTTTTCTGATTGGCGGTGTTCCGGGGAACTTTGATGTTTCGTCCCAGATTGGTAAAAGCCCTTTCTTCGTTATTGAAGCGGATGAGTATGATTGCGCATTCTTTGATAAGCGATCTAAATTCGTACATTACAGCCCTAAAACGCTGATTTTGAATAACCTCGAATTCGATCACGCGGATATTTTTGAAAATCTCGAAGCGATTCAAAAGCAATTCCATCACTTGGTTCGTATTGTGCCAAGTAGCGGCAAGATCTTTATGCCAAGTAACGACAATAACCTCAAGCAAGTAATGAATATGGGGTGTTGGAGTGAACAAGAGTTGGTGGGAGAAAATGGTGAATGGCATGCTGTAAAACTTAATCATGATGGCAGCCAGTTTGAGGTGTATTACCAACAAGAAAAAGTGGGTGAAGTGAACTGGTCTCAAGTGGGTAATCACAATATCCAAAATGGTTTGATGGCCATTGCTGCTGCACACCATGTTGGTGTACCTGCGAAAGAAGCTTGTTTAGCATTGGATAAATTTATTAACGCCCGTCGCCGTCTTGAACTACGAGGTGTTGAGAACGAGGTCAGTGTTTATGATGACTTTGCTCATCATCCAACGGCAATTTTAGCGACGTTAGAAGCATTACGTAGCAAAGTTGGCGGTACTTCTCGCATTATTGCTGTACTGGAACCTCGTTCAAATACCATGAAAATGGGGATCAGCAAAAATGATATCGCACCCGCTTTAGGGCGCGCAGATGAAGTCTTTTTATTCCAACCTAGCAATATTCCGTGGATGGTCACAGAAATTGCAGAGCATTGTGTGCAGCCTGCGCGCTGGCACGCAGATATTGATACGCTCGCCAATATGGTGGTGGAGACGGCTCAGCCCGGTGACCATATTCTGGTGATGAGTAATGGTGGTTTTGGTGGTATTCATGAAAAACTGCTGGCAGGCCTAAAACATAAAGCCGAAGCTAAATCTGACGAGTAGTCTATAAGTGCTATCATGAATCAAAGCCCTAACTTAAGTTAGGGCTTTTTTGTTATAGCTGCTGAGGAAGTTCGACGTTTGCGCGTTCTGGTAGCCCGGAGCAGCTTAATACCGTGCCTTGCATCTCTTTTTTAACGCTGCCAAGATAACAATCCACCGAGTCTGTGAATAAGTGAAACAGACAGCCGACGGCGATCGCTTTGAATTTCCATGAAGGGAAGAAGAATAAGACGACATAAGCGATGGCCGCCCAAATGGTGTGCATAGGATGAAAGCCTACGCCGCAACGATCAGGATCAAAAATAGGATCCGCAAGAAGGTGATCGAGATCGATAGCCATCGTAGAGACCATTAACAATCCAGCTAGCTTCCAATTTTTTCGCCAAAATAAATAGCCAAATAAAAAGGGCACTAAAAAATGGAAACCGTAGTGAACGATATTCCTTAAGATCTCAAATAACACGGGCTTATCTCGATATGAATCAGTGGAAGACGCGTCACTATAGAGTTAAAAATACAAAGAGGGAACTGGGTTCCCTCTTTTTCGATATCTAAAACTTTCCGAAAGGACTAAAGTTCTTGTTCGAAAAGCACCAAAATGGCTTCGTACAATTCACGAGTGGTGAAATCGTTGGTTGGCGTTGAGAAAATAGTATCATCGCCAGCGATGCTGCCTAAGATGCCTTCAGCTTTGCCTAAGGAGTCTAATAGGCGGGCAATTAACTGTGCTGCTCCTGGGCTGGTACGGATCACAACAATAGAGTGGTTGTAATCAACATCCAGAACTAAGTTCTTCAGTGGGCTAGTGGCAGTAGGGACACCAGGCTCGGTTGGTAGGCAATACACCATTTCCATTTTTGCGTTGCGGGTACGTACAGCACCAAACTTCGTCAACATTCTGGAAATTTTAGATTGATTAATGTTTTCGAAGCCTTGTTCTTGAAGAGCGATCACAATTTCGGCTTGTGAACTGAATTTTTCTTCTTTAAGGAGTGCCTTAAAGGCTTTTACCAAGTCTTCTTGTTTCGACATAGTGCGCATAATTAACCCATCTTTTGGTATTAAACTGAGTTGTATTATGTTGAAAAGTGCATTTTTATGCAAGAAAATTGATTTTTTGAGTGTTTAATGAGCGATTTTAGATAAGGCTTTTCTGGTAATAAGAAGGGATTTATCTTAAATGGTTGGTTGGAAATTTAACTTAAAAATGAATTGATTTAACAATAAGTTACTGTAAAAAAATTGTTAAATAATCAAGCGGCGCTGAACAAATCGTCAAATAAAATTGGGTTTAATGTTAAATGCAATAGCAGTAAAAACTATTTGTTAAAAAAGTGTCCGTTATCTCATTAACAGATAAGGAATTTGTTTAGAATAGAGCTATTGTGTTGGTGATTTATCTCGCGTTAACACTTCTCTCTAACTGTTAAAGAATTGTTTTTTATAAGTAATGTGTTTAGTGCGTAGTCAGATGAATTCATATATTTTAAAGTACAATTAAGGAGTTTTAGAATGAAAGTTGCAGTCCTAGGTGCAGCAGGTGGTATCGGTCAGGCTCTAGCCCTTCTTCTCAAAAACCAGCTCCCAGCAGGTTCAGAACTCTCCCTCTACGACATCGCGCCAGTAACTCCAGGTGTTGCCGCTGACTTAAGCCACATCCCTACCGACGTTAAAGTGGTTGGTTTTGCGGGTGAAGATGCAACCCCAGCACTAAAAGGTGCGGATGTAGTATTAATTTCTGCGGGCGTTGCACGTAAGCCAGGTATGGATCGCTCTGACCTGTTCAATGTGAACGCAGGTATTGTACGTAACCTTGTCCAACAAATCGCGGTTACCTGCCCGAAAGCACTGATCGGTATTATCACTAACCCAGTGAATACCACCGTTGCTATCGCGGCCGAAGTACTGAAGAAAGCTGGCGTGTATGATAAAAACCGTCTGTTTGGTGTAACAACACTGGATATCATTCGTTCAAATACTTTCGTTGCTGAATTAAAAGGTAAGAAAACTCACGAAGTTGAAGTGCCAGTTATTGGTGGTCACTCAGGCGTGACAATCCTACCATTACTGTCTCAAATTCCTGGTGTTAGCTTCACTGATGAAGAAATCGCAGCACTGACTAAGCGTATTCAAAACGCAGGTACTGAAGTGGTTGAAGCTAAAGCGGGTGGCGGATCTGCAACACTGTCTATGGGCCAAGCGGCAGCACGTCTGGGCTTATCTCTGATCCGTGGTCTGCAAGGCGAAAGCAACGTGGTTGAGTGTGTATACACTGAAGGTGAAGGTCAACACGCTCGTTTCTTCGCACAACCAGTTGTGTTAGGTAAAAATGGTATCGAAAAACATTTACCAATCGGTGAATTAAGTGATTTTGAGAAAAAAGCACTTAATGACATGTTAGATGTGCTGAAAGGCGATATCGAGTTAGGTGAAAAATTCATTAATGGCTAATGCCAATTAAAATTTAGCGCTTAAATAAGGGCGGAGTTGCTTTCATGCGATTCCGCCCTTTATTTTTATACTCAATAAGTTTTACCTTATCAAAAATAAGGGGAATCCCCTTGAAGGTGCAATGAATGAATCTTGCCGTTTTTAAAGAAAATGATAAGGCGTTTTGTCTTTCAGTTCTGATCAAAAATAGCGACTGATTTTAGATCTTTTTCTTCTTCTAGTTCCTTGTTTTCTAATTTCTCTGTCTCCTTGATTTTCTTTGGCTTTTCTCGAACTTTTCTTTCTAATAAATCGCCCGTCATTGGATCATAATAGCGGCTAGGCCAGATTTCTGATGGATGAATACCTAAAAAGTTTGCGATGATCCATTCACCTTTAGGCCAAGGTCTTGATAGCGCATTTGCAAGTGTTGATGAGCTCAGCCCTGCTTCACGAGAAATCGCCGCGAGGGTTGTTCCACGTTTGCGTAAAGCTGCAATGATATCTGCTGGGTGCCAGTTTGATTTCCGTAACATCATTTTTTAATCCTTTTTTTACTCAGAATCATGTAGAGTTAGTGGTACATCTAACAGAGTATTGTGATACATTCAGTGCAATCATTCTGTTATTGGAAATAAAATAACAGAATTTTCCAATAATAATTTCTGGTTTTTTCTAAAAATTCATTTTTATGAAACTATCGTTATTTTTATGAAAATAGCGGAAAGATTCAGATAATTATTGTGAATTTAGCTAACACTTTGAAAATAAAACTAACTCATTTTAGTTAGCTCTCTGTTTTTTATATTTTCTTATATTTATTCTATTTATCGCGAAGATTTATATTTCTCAATAATGTATTGAATTATTTGAAAAGAATGGATTTTTTAGTCAGCACTATAAATCCATCGATATAAAATAGTTGATGCAAAGTTATTGATATAACAAGTGGATATACAGAAGAAAGCATCGATATCGATATAATTTATTAACTATTATATTTAAATATTAAAAATGGATATTGAAACGATTAAGAAAATAAAGAAAGTTTATAGTTAATCGAAGTCGTCATCATAATGACAAGGAGCGTCGATAATGAATAAGGAATGGTTAACAGCAAAAGAACTCGTTGGGCGTCAGGGGCTTCCGACAAGTACCCAAGGTATTAATGCCATGGCGAGGCGAGAAAAGTGGTTGAGTCGAAAACGAAGAGGTATTCAAGGAAAAGCATTGGAATACCATATTAGTTCGGTTCCCATTGATCTCGAAGAGTTCACTGTGATGTATGAAACTTCGGGAGGCTATCAAATCAAGCGTGATGAACATGCGCATATTTGGCAGGAAGCTTATAACCAGCTTTCCCAAGATGAACGGGTGAAGATCTTATCGTTTATTATGCGTAAAGGTGCTTTGGCTTTAATTCATCTTATTAATCAAAATAGCCATACATAGATTACATACAGTATTGAATCGAATAAATTTTTAGAAAAATAACTTTGGTATAGCGACAAAAGCAGGTTGCAAAATATAAGCTAAGCGTAAAAGTGATATTATGAAAAAATTGTGGTTCACTGCGAAAGAATTAGCAGGATTAGAAGGTCTTCCATCTTCACCTCAGGGAATTAACTTGATGGCGAGAAGGGAAGGTTGGAAAAGTCGTCGTAAAAGAGGTGTTCAAGGGAAAGCCGTTGAATACTATATGGAAAGCTTGCCGAGTGAGATCCAAGGCCAGCTGTCACTCCATGAGCCATCGGCACCGTATCAAGTTCAACGTATTGATGCGCTGCAAATTTGGTCTGAGGCTTATTACCAACTGACGGAAGATGAGCGCAAAATGTTTGTGAAATATATTTTGCGTCACGGGTTATCATCGCTATTGGCAAAAATAGAGCCTGAATCCGAAGATGAATAACCATGAAAAAGGGTGAAATTGCTTTCACCCTTTTCAATATTGATTTAGAGCTCTAACGGTGATTATGAATGGCGCTGAATAGCAACGTGCGCTAAACCAATCAATGCTTCTTTATACACTGAGTCTTCAAGGGCATTTAAAGCATCAATGGCCTTTTGAGATTCTTCTTGTGCGCGTTGGTAAGTGTATTCTAATGAGCCGCAACGTTTCATTGTGCCAAGGACGGTGTCTAATAGATGGCGACCATTTCCTTGTTCAATCGCTTGCCTAATTAGCGCTGACTCTTCTGCATTACCATGTTGCATTGCGTGTAACAGTGGTAGCGTTGGTTTCCCTTCATCAAGATCATCACCGGTGTTTTTACCTAACTGGGTATTATCCGCATCATAATCCAGAAGATCGTCGACTAACTGGAATGCTGTCCCAATATAGCGACCATAATCTTGCAGCGCTTTCTCTTGCTCAGGCGTGGCATTGGCTAAAATAGCGGATGCGTGAGACGCCGCTTCAAATAGACGCGCAGTTTTACTGTAGATCACTTGCATGTAGCTCTCTTCAGTAATGTCAGGATCGTTGCAGTTCATTAATTGTAAAACTTCACCTTCAGCGATCACGTTAGTGGCTTCAGACATCAGTTTTAAAACACGCATCGAATCAAGATCCGTCATCATTTGGAAGGATCGAGTATAAATAAAGTCACCGACTAATACGCTTGCCGCATTACCAAATACTGCGTTAGCAGTCTGTTTTCCACGACGCATATCAGATTCATCGACCACATCATCGTGTAATAAAGTGGCGGTATGGATGAATTCGATTAATGCAGCAACTTGAATATGTTTGTGTTCAGAATAGCCAAGAGATCGTCCTGCGAGGATCGCGATCATTGGACGGATCCTTTTTCCGCCTCCGCTAACGATGTAATAACCTAATTGATTGATTAATGCTACGTCTGAGTTTAATTGGCTGAGGATCGCTTCATTTACTGCTGACATATCCTCGGCTGTCAGTTCAACGATAGATTCTAAATTCATTGTAATATATTCATATTATTAGTTTTTGGGGCATTCCCTAAGTCAAAAATGGGAAAACCGATATCACAGTAATGGCGTAAGCATAACACTATTAATAATAAGATTATCGGGTGAAATGCAAAAAATGTTTAAATAAGTAACAATTCAAGATATTCCTAAGAAATCAGCTGTAAAAAGATAGGGCTGATAAAAAAGTCGTATTTTTTGTAATCTAACTGCATTATAGACTTGTGTTCTGCTGCTTTTTTGCGTAGAATTCGCGCCCTATTGTGAATATTTTATAGCGTGCTCTGGAATTGAAATATTTAGCGAGTACGCGGAAAGCGGAGTTAATATGTACGCGGTTTTCCAAAGTGGTGGTAAACAACACCGAGTTAGCGAAGGTCAAACTGTCCGCCTAGAAAAGCTGGACATCGCAACAGGTGAAACTGTTGAATTTGATCACGTTCTGATGGTTGCTAATGGCGATGAGATCCAAATCGGTGCTCCTATCGTTGAAGGCGTTAAAGTGAAAGCGGAAGTGGTTGCACACGGTCGTGGCGATAAAGTTAAAATCGTTAAATTCCGTCGTCGTAAACACAGTCGTAAGCAGCAAGGTCATCGTCAGTGGTTCACTGATGTTAAGATCACTGTCATCGCTTAAGATTTAGGAGAGCAGATTAATGGCACACAAAAAGGCTGGTGGTTCGACTCGTAACGGTCGTGACTCAGAAGCAAAACGTTTAGGTGTTAAACGTTTTGGTGGTGAAGCTGTATTAGCAGGTAGCATCATCGTTCGTCAACGTGGTACTAAATTCCACGCAGGTAACAACGTTGGTTGTGGCCGTGACCACACACTGTTCGCATTAGCGGACGGTAAAGTTAAATTTGAAGTTAAAGGTCCTAACAATCGTAAATTTATCAGCATCGAAGCTGAATAAGTTTTCTGACTTTTAATTTTTGAATTAAAGCCCTGCAAAAACCTTTTGCGGGGCTTTTTATATTCAGAATATGCCATCTCTGGGTAATACCGCCATCAGGCACTATAATGGCCAGCAGACGGAGAAAGAATTATGAAATTTGTAGATGAAGCCAAAATTTTGGTCGTGGCAGGAGATGGTGGCAATGGTTGTGTCAGCTTCCGCCGTGAAAAATATATCCCGAAAGGTGGACCTGACGGTGGTGACGGTGGTGACGGTGGTGATGTCTATTTACAGGCAGACGAAAACCTCAACACACTGATTGACTATCGTTTTGAAAAATCATTTCGTGCAGAACGTGGTCAAAATGGTCAAAGCCGTGAGTGTACAGGTAAGCGTGGTGAAGATATCACGGTTAAAGTCCCTGTAGGAACGCGTGTACGCGACCTTGGCACCAATGAAGTACTCTGTGACATGACTCGTCACGATCAACGCCATATGGTCGCTAAAGGCGGTTTCCATGGGCTTGGTAATACTCGTTTTAAATCTTCGGTTAACCGTGCACCGCGTCAGCGTACCATGGGAACGAAAGGTGAAACGCGCGAAATCTTATTAGAACTGATGCTACTTGCTGACGTCGGAATGCTGGGTATGCCGAATGCCGGTAAATCCACATTTATTCGTTCAGTATCAGCAGCGAAGCCAAAAGTTGCCGACTACCCATTTACAACCTTGGTTCCAAGCCTTGGTGTGGTACGTATGGATAACGAGCAAAGCTTTGTGGTTGCGGATATTCCAGGGTTGATCGAAGGTGCTGCGGAAGGTGCAGGCCTTGGGATCCAATTCCTGAAGCACTTAGAGCGTTGTCGTGTATTGCTGCATCTTATCGATATTTGCCCAATCGATGAATCTGATCCGGTGGAAAACGCCAAGATCATCGTGGGTGAGTTAGAAAAATACAGTGAAAAACTGGCTCAGAAACCACGCTGGTTAGTCTTCAACAAAGTGGATATCTTAGGCGAAGAAGAGTCTGCCAAACGTGCAGCTGAAATTGCTAAAGGTATGGGCTGGGAAGATAAGTATTATATGATTTCTGCCGTGAACCACGAAGGTGTGAAAGCACTGTGTTGGGATATCATGGAGTTCATGAATACTCAGCCGCGTGATATGGCTGTTGAAGATGAAAACAGCCAACCAGAGAAAGTTGAATTTATGTGGGATGATTACCACAAAGAGCAGCTATCTGGCGCAGAAGATCTTGATGACGATTGGGATGATGATTGGGATGAAGATGACGACGAAGGCGTCGAATTTATCTACCAAAAATAATTATCTTTAAGTCATATAAAAAGGCACAACTTGTGAAGGTTGTGCCTTTTTCATTATGAAGATCTTAAAAGGATCTTCAGAGGGGATCAGTTCTTTTGGTAAAGATCGCGATAGAGGCGGCTTTCAAAACGAACTAAAGGTACGCGGCGGCTATTATATTGGCTTTGTGGAACGGCATAAGCGGAAATAAACTGGACGAATGCAACTTTTTCACCGCTTGCGGTAGTAATAAAGCCCGCAAGATTATAAACCCCTTGTAATGCACCCGTTTTCGCTGACACCTTGCCATTGACTCCAGCCTCATCTAAACCACCACGGTAACGCAGTGTTCCATCATGCCCAGCAAGTGGTAGCATCGAAATGTAATCAAGTTGTTGGTCATTTTTAGCGATAAATTGCAAAACTTGCATCATAGTCGCTGGAGTGATCAAGTTATGGCGAGATAAGCCAGAGCCATCCACCATTACTGTGTTTCCTAAATCAATACCCGCTTTCTGCTTGAGAACTTGCCTTACTGCATCAGAGCCTGAGCGCCAGGTACCGGGAACGCCGTAATAATCACGACCAATAGTTCTAAATACCGTATCCGCTATCATGTTATCAGACTTTTTCAGCATGATTTTTAAGAGGTCATGCAGCGGCTTAGACTCAGTTTTGACGAGTACTTGGGATTGTGGCGTCTGTTGAGTGCGTTTTTTAACTGAGCCGGACAACTCAATACCCGCGACCTGTAACTCATTTTTGACGATAGCACCGGAGTAGCTCGCCCCATTTTGCACTGCAAATGCGAGCGGTAATGGCTCACTACGCTGCGTTAAGCAGCCTGTTAATGTATAGCGATTCAATTCACCTGGAACTACATCTAACTCGCAGTAGCGAGCTTCTGGTGAGCCTTTGGCAAGAGTTTTGACCTCACTAAACATATTTACAGGATAGAAGCTGGCAGTTTTGATATACGCCATTTCCCCTGCTTTATCTGATGGATAAAGGGAAACTGAGAAACAGTTTCTATCAATGATGGCTGCGGCCGGCGGAGCACTAAAGCATTGAGTCATATCATTCCATACCCAGCCCGGTGCTTTATCATGGCTGGCGAAAGCAGAAATATCGACAATGAGATCACCATCAATTTTATGAATGCCAATCTGCTTCAACGCATTGACCATATTGCGAATTTGCTGACGTGTTAACGTAGGGTCACCACTAAAGCGGATCACCAAATCACCGGATAACGTGTTGTTATTTAGCTTTCCGTTGGTCTCGAAGTTAGTGACGAAACGATAGTCTGGACCTAGCTGTAGTAATGCCGCGAGGGCGGTCACTACTTTCTGCGTACTGGCAGGCAGAGCCATTTGTTGAGCGTTATAATCAATAAGGGGTGTATTACTTCCTACTTTCTGCGCAACCAGAGCAAGGTTAGTGCCGTCAGGGAGATACTGCTTATAATCATCTATAGGGATAGCAGATGCTTGCGAAGTAATGAATGCAAGTCCTAAAGTGAAGATTAATTTTCTGGTTGATGTTAGTAGCGACATATATTTCACGCATTAGGGTAGACATACTGCACATACTAAAGTGTAATGCCCAATAAAGTAAACGATGATCAGCTATTAACTCTCAGTTAAAATAGCGAACAGTATGATAAGATAAGTCACAAGTTGGTCTGATTGAGTTATTGACACCTTAAGTTTTTGAACACCCCCCTACATATCATGGTGTTCGGTGTACTGTTGTTACAAAATCAGGAAGATACTTATTTTTAAATAGGATTGAATTAGAGGTATTTATCACATGAAACAGATTCCAATGACGGTATTGGGTGCGGATAAGCTAAGGGAAGAGCTCGAGTATCTGAAATCTGTCCGTCGGCCTGAAATTATTGCATCGATTGCAGATGCTCGCGCACATGGTGATTTAAAAGAAAACGCTGAATATCATGCTGCGCGTGAGCAGCAAGGCTTTTGTGAAGGTCGTATTCAAGAAATTGAATCTAAACTTTCTCACTCTCAAGTGATTGACGTTACCAAAATGGCAAATAATGGCCGAGTGATCTTTGGTGCGACGGTTTCCGTATTGAATTTGGATACCGATGAAGAGTTAACCTACCGCATCGTAGGTGATGATGAAGCTGATATTAAAGTGAACTTAATTTCAGTGAATTCACCCATTGCGCGTGGATTAGTGGGTAAAGAAGTTGATGATGTCGTAATGATTAAGACGCCGGGCGGAGATGTTGAGTTCGAAATTCTTAAAGTTGAGTATATCTGATTCCTATTTCCCTGAATTGGTTATATTATTTTACTGATTTAGAGAGAAAGGCCGCAGGCGGCCTTTTTCGTCATATAAAATATGCTTTCAATGGCATTTTTATATAAATGAGCAGTGATTATTTAGGTAAACTAATTTTGCGCTCAGCCGATGGACGGTAGAGAACGAGAATTTTACCGATAACTTGAACATTTGCTGCACCAGTTTCGCGAACAATCGCTTCAGAGATCAAATTTTTAGTTTCACGATCTTCGCCAGCGATTTTGACTTTGATAAGCTCATGATGTGTTAATGAGACTTCGATTTCAGCCAAAACACCCTCAGTTAAACCATTGTTGCCAATCATAACAACTGGGTTTAAGTGATGAGCGAGACTTTTTAGGTGTTGAATTTGTTTTTTGTTAAGATTCATCGATTTTTTGCTTGGTTAGTATTGAAAATGGCATATTCTACCGCCATCTGATCACTATCACCATCTATTAATCTTATTTGATGGTAAAGAAGCAGCTAATGATTACCCGAAAGTAATCCAGTGACAAGTAGGCAGCACGTTAACACTCTCCCGATAAACAGCAGTAATTATGTGACTTGGGTAGAAAAAATGAAGCTAACTCCCTGTAACTTGAAGAATGTCGGGAAATGTATTTCTATTAGTATAGTTGGAAAGTGCAATGGCCAATAAAAAACGTTCGGCAAGCTCCAGTCGTTGGTTGCAAGAACATTTTAGTGATAAATATGTTCAGCAAGCACAAAAGAAAGGGCTCCGCTCGCGTGCATGGTTTAAACTGGATGAAATCCAGCAAAGTGATAAGATTTTTAAACCAGGTATGACCGTTGTTGATTTAGGGGCTGCTCCTGGTGGGTGGTCGCAATATGTTGTCGGCCAAATCGGTCACAATGGTCGTATTATTGCTTGTGACCTATTACCAATGGACCCAATCGTCGGCGTAGATTTCCTCCAAGGGGATTTTCGTGATGAAGCTGTACTGGCTGCTTTGTTAGAGCGAGTTGGCGATAAAAAAGTACAAGTGGTTATGTCTGACATGGCCCCAAATATGAGCGGAACACCAGCAGTGGATATTCCCCGCTCTATGTATCTGGTTGAACTAGCATTGGATATGTGCCGTGCGGTATTGGCTCCCGGGGGAAGTTTTATCGTTAAAGTGTTTCAGGGAGAAGGCTTTGACGAATACCTTAGGGATATCCGCTCCCTGTTTACGAAGGTGAAAGTTCGTAAACCCGAATCTTCGCGGGCACGATCGCGTGAAGTATACATTGTAGCGACAGGACTAAAACTATAGTACCCTGAGCGTTATTTGTTAACACAGTTGTAAGGTGAGGTTAATCCCTTGAGTGACATGGCGAAAAACCTAATTCTCTGGTTAGTCATCGCAGTTGTTCTGATGTCCTTGTTCCAGAGTTTTGGCCCAAGCGATTCGAATAGTCGCAGAGTTGATTATTCAACGTTTATCAATGAGTTAGCCCAGGATCAGGTACGTGAAGTTCGTATCACAGGTCGTGAATTGAACGTCAGAAAAGCGGATAATAGCCGCTACACAACTTATCTGCCTATGCAGGATGAGAAGTTGTTAGACACCTTGTTAAACAAGAATGTTACTGTCGTCGGTGAACCACCAGAAGAACCTAGCTTACTGACATCTATTTTCATTTCCTGGTTCCCAATGCTGCTGTTGATTGGTGTCTGGATCTTCTTTATGCGCCAAATGCAAGGTGGTGGCGGTAAAGGGGCGATGTCATTCGGTAAAAGCAAAGCCCGTATGCTGACAGAAGATCAGATCAAAACAACATTTGCTGATGTTGCGGGTTGTGATGAAGCTAAAGAAGAAGTGGGCGAAATCGTAGACTTCCTACGTGAACCAGCTCGTTTCCAAAAACTCGGTGGTAAGATCCCTAAAGGCGTCCTGATGGTAGGACCTCCGGGTACAGGTAAAACATTGCTGGCAAAAGCTATTGCCGGTGAAGCTAAAGTGCCATTCTTTACTATTTCTGGTTCAGATTTCGTGGAAATGTTTGTCGGGGTTGGTGCTTCGCGTGTTCGTGATATGTTCGAACAAGCAAAGAAAGCAGCACCTTGTATCATTTTTATTGATGAAATCGATGCTGTTGGTCGCCAACGTGGCGCTGGTTTAGGTGGTGGTCACGATGAACGTGAGCAGACACTGAACCAGATGCTGGTTGAGATGGATGGTTTTGAAGGTAACGAAGGTATTATCGTGATCGCGGCAACTAACCGTGCTGACGTTCTGGACCCAGCATTATTGCGTCCGGGTCGTTTTGACCGTCAAGTTGTGGTTGGCTTACCTGATGTTCGTGGTCGTGAGCAAATCTTAAAAGTTCATATGCGTCGTGTGCCTATCGACCCTGCGGTTGATACGAATATTTTGGCTCGTGCAACACCTGGTTTCTCCGGTGCGGAATTGGCTAACTTAGTGAACGAAGCTGCACTGTTTGCAGCGCGTGAAAATAAACGCGTTGTAACGATGGCGGAATTCGAAAGAGCGCGTGATAAAGTGTGGCTGGGTGCAGAGCATCGCTCACTGATGATGACTGAAGAGCAGAAAGAATCTACTGCTTATCATGAAGCTGGACACGCAATCGTCGGTTACTTAATGCCAGAGCATGACCCTGTTCATAAAGTGACTATTATTCCTCGCGGTCGTGCGTTGGGTGTGACTTTCTACTTACCTGAAGGCGACCAAATCAGTGCGAGCCGTCAGAAGTTAGAAGGTAATATCGCTAGCACATACGGCGGTCGTATTGCGGAAGAGCTGATCTACGGTTATGACAAAATCTCAACCGGCGCATCAGGTGATATCCAGCAAGCAACCAGCACAGCGAGAAAAATGGTGACTCAGTGGGGCTTCTCTGACAAGTTAGGTCCAGTGTTATATTCTGAAGAAGAAGGCCCTGCATTCTTAGGTCGTTCAGGACATAGCTCGACTTACTCAGATGAAACTGCACGCATCATTGATGAAGAAATTAAAGCAATTATCGACCGTGGTTATGAGGTTGCACATAAGACCTTAACTGACAATATGGATATTCTGCATGCGATGAAAGATGCATTATTGAAATATGAAACTATCGATATGCCAATGATTGACGACCTGATGAACCGCCGTCCAGTACGTGCGCCAGCAGGTTGGGATGAGGATAAAAAAGTGAACAATGTGACAGGTTCATTTGGTGCAGCAACTAGCGCATCAAAGCCTGAAGCAAAGCCAGCTGAATCTCAACCAGAAGAACCAACTGATAAATCAGATGAACATGATTCATCCGATAACAACGATAGCAAGCCACAGTAAACTATCGTGACAAGTTGAATAATTAAAAACCCCAGGTCACTGGGGTTTTTTACGTTAAGGAAAAATAATCATGCATATTAAAGCCCGAGGTCGCCTCCTTGACTTATCCACTCCTCAAGTGATGGGGATTTTGAATGTTACTCCTGATTCATTCTCAGATGGTGGCACCCATAATCGTTATCATGATGCTCTAGACCATGTTGCCAAAATGGTACAAGAAGGGGCAACAATTATTGATATCGGCGGTGAGTCAACCCGACCGGGTGCCGCTGAGGTTTCTATCAGTGAAGAACTCGACCGTGTTGTGCCTGTTGTAGAAGCGATTGCAAAACGTTTTGATGTTTGGATCTCTGTAGACACGTCAAAAGCCCAAGTAATGGATGAGGCAGCCAAAGCTGGGATGCATATTATCAATGATATCCGCTCGTTACATGAAGAAGGCTCCCTTGCAGTAGCTGCAAAACTGGGATTGCCAGTCTGCATTATGCACATGCAAGGTCAACCAAGAACCATGCAAGATGCACCAGATTATGCGGATGTGGTTAAAGATGTTAAAGAGTATTTGGCTCGAGAGATTGAGCGTTGCATGAAGGCGGGAATTGATAAACAGCAAATAATCCTCGATCCAGGCTTTGGTTTTGGTAAGAACCTGTCGCATAATTACCAGTTACTAGCGCATTTAGATCAATTTCATGATTTCGGACTACCGCTCTTGGCAGGATTGTCGCGAAAATCTATGATTGGACAATTATTAAATGTTCCACCTCAAGAACGTCTAGCGGGTAGCTTAGCGTGCGCCACGATTGCAGCAATGCAAGGGGCTCAGATTATCCGAGTTCATGATGTGAAAGAGACAGTACAAGCAATGCAAGTCGTTCAGATGACTCTGTCAGAAAAGGAAAAATTAGCGTATGAGTAACCGTAAATATTTTGGTACTGATGGTATCCGTGGCAAAGTGGGCGATAGCCCAATTACGCCTGATTTTGTTTTAAAATTAGGCTGGGCAGCGGGTAAAGTACTGGCTCGTCACGGCTCACGTAAAATTATCATTGGTAAAGATACGCGTATTTCTGGCTACATGCTGGAATCTTCATTAGAAGCTGGCTTAGCTGCAGCAGGGTTATCTGCTTCCTTCACCGGTCCAATGCCAACGCCAGCAGTGGCTTACCTAACTCGCACTTTCCGCGCAGAAGCTGGGATCGTCATTTCAGCTTCCCATAATCCTTACTATGATAATGGGATCAAATTCTTCTCCATCGATGGAACTAAACTGCCTGACGAAGTTGAAGAAGCCATTGAAGCGGAAATGGAAAAACCAATTACGTGCGTTGAATCCGCGGAATTAGGGCGCGCAAACCGCATCGTTGATGCCGCAGGGCGCTACATTGAATTCTGTAAAGGGACATTCCCGAACGAACAGAGCTTAAGCAGCCTCAAAGTTGTCTTAGACTGCGCGAATGGTGCAACTTACCATATCGCACCTAGCGTCTTTAGCGAATTAGGCGCTCAAATCATCACTATGGGTTGCGATCCTAACGGGATCAACATCAACGAAGAGTGTGGTGCAACCGATGTTCGTAAGCTACAAGAGCGTGTATTAGCTGAAAAAGCGGATGTAGGTTTAGCATTTGATGGTGACGGCGACCGTATCATCATGGTCGATCATCAAGGTAATAAAGTCGATGGCGACCAAATTCTGTATATCATTGCTCGTGAAGCACTGCGTCAAGGCCAATTGAAAGGTGGCGTCGTGGGGACTCTAATGAGTAATATGGGGTTAGAAATTGCGCTGAAACAGCTGGGTATTCCATTTGAACGTGCGAAAGTGGGTGACCGTTATGTGCTAGAAAAGCTGCAAGAAAAAGGCTGGCGCATGGGTGCTGAAAACTCAGGTCATGTGATTTTATTAGATAAAACCACAACCGGTGACGGTATTGTTGCGGGTCTGCAAGTACTGAGTGCAATGGTGCGTAATCATATGAGTCTGCACGATTTATGCAGTGGTATGAAGCTTCTACCTCAAATTCTGGTCAACGTACGCTTTAAAGGCAAACACGATCCTCTGCAAAGTGATGCAGTCATTGCGGCAAATGAGCAAGTGGAAAAAGAGTTAGCCGGAAAAGGTCGCGTATTGCTAAGAAAATCAGGTACTGAACCACTGATTCGTGTCATGGTTGAAGGTGAAAACGAAGAAACAGTCACCGAAATGGCGAACCGTATTGCTGATGCCGTTAAAGCGGCAGGTTAACGCCTTACATTCTCCCTTTAGCGGATAAAAATCAGCTGGAGGGAGGCTAATAACTGAGTTGAGCATTATTTCGATAGTTTGCTGTTTTTTTCTTCAAATAGTTAAATGAAATCAAAATAGACTTGCTTGTCGGCTCAGCTTTGGTTAGTATTCGCACCTGCTCAATTCTGTAATAATGTTTTGAGTAGGTGTGCAGTATAAGGGTCATAGCATAGGCTATGCGCCGTAACTGAATAGGTAACTCAAATGTATATAGCTCTTTTAGTTGTTTTCTTGCTCGCGGCTATCGGCCTAGTTGGTCTGGTCATGTTACAGCAAGGTAAAGGTGCTGACATGGGTGCATCATTCGGTGCGGGCGCTTCTGCAACACTGTTTGGTTCATCGGGTTCAGGTAACTTCATGACCCGTATGACTGGAATCTTGGCTGCTGTGTTTTTCATCATCAGTTTAATTCTTGGCAACATGACTGCCAATAAATATGGAACTGGTGCAGGTAGTAAGTGGGAAAACATTAGCGAACCGGCAAAAGTCGAGCAACCAACAGACGTTCCGGCAGCACCAGCAACACCAACGAGCGATATTCCTCGTTAAGTGTTACAGATTCCGAATGATGACTTTATGTCTTCATTAGAAGCAAAGTAGTAAGAAGTTAAAAATTTGAGGTTATTGATTATTAAATTAGTAACCTCACCTCAGTGCCGAGGTGGTGAAATTGGTATACACGCTACCTTGAGGTGGTAGTGCCTACAAAACGGGCGTACGGGTTCAAGTCCCGTCCTCGGCACCATTATTTTAGACGACTTGTGAACTCACAATAGTCAGTGTAAAATAGTCACGTTTCGAACGCGGGATGGAGCAGCATGGTAGCTCGTCGGGCTCATAACCCGAAGGTCGTTGGTTCAAATCCAGCTCCCGCAACCATTTCTCTTAGTCATACATATCTTGTCGCAACAATATCAGATATCGTTATCGTAATTTCTCATCGATTTATCTAGATTTTCAAGGTATACTAAGAGCACGGTAAACCCATGTACTATGGGTCCAGTTACAAAAGCCCCGAATTTCGGGGTTTTTTGTTATTTGACAATCGAATTAACTGGGCTTTATGCCCTTTTTTTATGTCTGGGGGTGGGCTTGTCCACATTAGAGCAAAAATTAACAGAGATGGTTTCTGCACCAGTGGAAGCACTAGGCTTTGAATTTGTAGGCTTAGAATTTGTTCGCGGGCGCACGTCGACACTGCGTATTTTCATTGATAGTGAAGAAGGCATCACTGTTGATGACTGTGCTGATGTCAGCCATCAAGTAAGCGCAGTATTGGATGTCGAAGATCCAATTTCTGTGATTTATAACCTTGAAATATCGTCACCGGGTATGGAACGCCCACTATTCACCATTGCTCATTATGAGCGTTTCATGGGTGAAGAAGTGGCTCTGTTACTGCGTATCGCGATGCAGAACCGTCGTAGATGGCAAGGTATTATCAAAGCCGTTGATGGTGAAATGATTACGGTTACTGTAGATGGTAAGGATGAGGTGTTCGCCCTCGGCAACATCCAGAAAGCTAACTTGGTACCACACTTTTAATTAAGTTCAATGAGGCAACTAGGATGAACAAAGAAATTCTGGCTGTTGTTGAAGCGGTTTCTAACGAAAAATCCCTCCCTCGTGAAAAAATCTTCGAGGCTCTGGAAACTGCGCTGGCGACAGCAACCAAAAAGAAATATGAGCAAGAGATTGATGTTCGCGTAGAAATCGACCGTAAATCCGGTGATTTTGATACTTTCCGTCGTTGGGTGATTGTTGACGAAGTCACAATGCCAACTCGTGAAATTACACTGGAAGCTGCGCAATATGAAGATCCTGCACTGCAGTTAGGCGAATACGTAGAAGACCAAATCGAATCTGTTGTATTTGACCGTATTACTACGCAAACCGCGAAGCAAGTTATCGTACAAAAAGTACGTGAAGCTGAGCGTGCGATGGTGGTTGACCAATTCCGTGAGCAACAAGGTGAAATCATCACTGCTCAGGTTAAAAAAGTTAACCGTGAAAACATTACCTTAGATTTAGGTAATAACGCAGAAGCTGTGATCCTGCGCGAAGATATGCTACCACGCGAAAACTTCCGTCCAGGTGACCGTATTCGCGGCGTACTGTATGATGTTCGTCCTGAAGCACGCGGCGCACAGCTTTTTGTCACTCGTTCTCGTCCAGAGATGCTGATTGAATTATTCCGCATCGAAGTACCAGAAATTGGCGAAGAGATCATTGAGATCAAAGCAGCAGCTCGCGATCCAGGTTCTCGCGCAAAAATCGCAGTAAAAACTAACGACAAACGTATCGACCCAGTTGGTGCTTGTGTTGGTATGCGCGGTGCTCGAGTTCAAGCTGTCTCTAGTGAGTTAGGCGGCGAGAGAATCGACATTGTGTTATGGGATGATAACCCAGCACAATTCGTTATTAATGCTATGGCTCCGGCTGATGTGGCATCTATCGTGGTTGATGAAGATAACTGTACGATGGATGTTGCCGTTGAAAGCAGCAACTTAGCGCAAGCAATTGGACGTAATGGACAAAACGTTCGCTTAGCGGCTCAGTTACTGAAAATCCATCGTGGTGATGACAAGTGGGAACTGAATGTCATGACTGCGGAAGAGCTGAATGCAAAACATCAGGCGGAAGCACACGCTTCTATTGAAACATTCACTAAGCATCTAGATATTGATGAAGAGTTTGCTACAACACTTGTTGAAGAAGGCTTCTCTACATTAGAAGAACTGGCTTACGTGCCTATTAAAGAACTTCTGGAAATTGACGGTCTTGATGAAGAAACCGTTGAAGTTCTACGTGAAAGAGCAAAAGCTGCCCTCACCACAATTGAACTAGCTCAAAAAGAGAGCTTGGGTGATAATCAGCCAGCAGAAGATTTATTGAATCTTGATGGTATGGATCGTACTCTAGCCTATAATTTGGCTACTCACGGTATCTGTACACTGGAAGATCTTGCTGAGCAGGGCATCGACGACCTGATTGATATCGAAGGTCTGAATAATGAGAAGGCAGGCGAACTCATTATGGCAGCACGTAATATTTGCTGGTTCGGAAACGATGCGTAAACACTGTAGCAGGAAGGAACGGCATGACAGAAACTGTAAAATCACTGGCAACGGAAATTCAAACCACAGTTGAACGCCTGGTACAGCAATTTGCTGAAGCAGGGATCACTAAAGGTGCGAATGACTCTGTTAGCCAGACTGAAAAAGAAACTTTACTGAACCACTTAAACCGTGAACAAGGCGGTGCAGCGGGGCAGCCAAGTAAGTTAACATTGCAGCGTAAAACTCGTAGTACGCTGAGTGTTCCAGTCACCGGTGGCAAAAGCAAATCGGTAAATGTTGAAGTCCGCAAAAAACGCACTTATGTGAACCGCGACGCTGAAGAAGCGCAAGCGGAAGAGCAGGCGCAGCGTGAAGCGGAAGAGCAGGCACAGCGCGAAGCTGAGGAACTGGCAAAACGTGATGCAGAAGCGAAACGTGCAGCAGAAGACGCTGCAAAACGTGACGCGGCAGCTAACTCAAAACGTGAAGCCGAAGAGAAAGCAAAACGTGAAGCAGCTGATAAAGCTACGCGCGAAGTAGCGGAAAGAGAAAAAGTGAAACAAAGCGAAAATCAAAAACCAAGCAAAGCGGCGACAGAAAGTAACGCTGACAAACAGCGTCTTGAAGCCGAAGCTGCTGAACTGAAACGCAAAGCGGAAGAAGAAACTCAACGTAAAGTTGAAGCTGATGCGCGCCGTGTTGCTGAAGAAGCCCGTAAAATGGCTGAAGAGAACGGTGAGAAATGGACGGCTGAAACTAAAACTGAAGAAGACAGCGACTATCACACTACAACGTCTACCCATGCTCGTGCAGCAGAAGACGAAAGTGATGAGAAAGAAGAAGGCCGTCGTTCACGTAACCGTACAGCGAAAGCTCCACGTCAGAAAAAAGGCAATAAATTGTCTGAAAAAGCTGATCGTGAAGAAGAGCGTGCTGCGGGTCGTTCAGGTCGTTCTAAAGGTAAGCAACGTAAAGGTAGTTCTTTACAACAAAGCTTTACCAAGCCTGCTGTTGCGGTAAACCGTGACGTAGTGATTGGCGAAACCATTACTGTTGGCGAACTGGCTAACAAAATGGCGGTTAAAGGCTCCCAAGTCATCAAAACGATGATGAAAATGGGTGCAATGGCAACCATTAACCAAGTGATTGACCAAGAAACTGCACAGTTAGTTGCAGAAGAAATGGGACACAAAGTTATTCTGCGTCGTGAGAATGAGTTAGAAGAATCGGTGATGAATGACCGTGACACTGGCTCAGCGGTGAAAGAGCCTCGTGCTCCTGTCGTGACCATCATGGGTCACGTTGACCACGGTAAAACCTCTTTACTGGACTACATTCGTTCAACGAAAGTAGCGTCAGGCGAAGCGGGTGGTATTACTCAGCACATCGGTGCATATCACGTCCAAACTGACAAAGGTATGATTACCTTCTTAGACACCCCAGGTCACGCCGCGTTTACATCAATGCGTGCTCGTGGTGCTCAGGCAACGGATATCGTTGTTCTGGTTGTTGCTGCGGATGATGGTGTTATGCCACAAACAATCGAAGCTATCCAGCATGCGAAAGCTGCGGGTGTGCCAGTTGTTGTTGCTGTGAACAAAATGGATAAACCAGAAGCTGACCCAGATCGCGTTAGAAATGAGCTGTCTCAGTACGGTATTATTTCTGAAGAGTGGGGCGGTGAAACGCAGTTTATCGGTGTATCTGCAAAAGTAGGTACCGGTATCGATGAACTGTTAGATGCTATCTTGCTGCAAGCTGAAGTTTTAGAACTGAAAGCAGTATATGCAGGTATGGCAAGCGGTGTTGTTGTTGAATCTTACTTGGACAAAGGTCGTGGCCCAGTAGCTACTATCCTGGTTCAAGAAGGTACATTGAACAAAGGTGACATCGTTCTGTGTGGATTTGAATATGGCCGTATTCGTGCAATGCGTAACGAATTAGGTAAAGAAGTTCAATCTGCCGGCCCTTCAATTCCAGTTGAGATCCTGGGTCTGTCCAGCGTTCCTTCTGCGGGTGATGAAGCGACAGTTGTTCGTGATGAGAAAAAAGCGCGTGAAGTTGCTCTGTATCGTCAAGGTAAATTCCGTGATGTGAAATTAGCTCGCCAGCAGAAATCTAAACTGGAAAACATGTTTGCTAACATGGAAGAAGGTAAAGTTTCTGAACTGAATATCGTACTGAAAACTGACGTTCAAGGTACCTGTGAAGCTATCACTGAGTCTCTGATGAAACTGTCAACTGATGAAGTTAAAATCAAAATCATCGGTTCTGGCGTGGGCGGTATCACTGAAACTGATGCAACTCTGGCTGCAGCTTCTAATGCGATCATTCTTGGCTTTAACGTCCGTGCCGATGCATCTGCTCGTCGCGTAGTTGAAAGCGAAAGCGTTGATTTACGCTACTACTCCGTCATCTATAGCCTGATTGATGAAATCAAACAAGCGATGAGCGGTATGTTGGCACCTGAATACAAACAGCAAATCATGGGTCTTGCAGAAGTCCGTGATGTGTTCAAATCACCGAAATTTGGTGCAGTTGCTGGTTGTATGGTTACAGAAGGTACCATCAAGCGTAATAACCCAATCCGCGTTCTGCGTGATAACGTGGTTATCTACGAAGGTGAGCTGGAATCACTGCGTCGCTTTAAAGATGACGTTAGCGAAGTTCGTAACGGTATGGAATGTGGTATCGGTGTTAAGAACTACAACGATGTCCGTGTCGGCGATATGATCGAAGTCTTTGAAATTATCGAAGTTAAACGTTCAATCGACGGTTAATTTTGTGAGTACCCACGAAGTATCGTGGTGACAAAATAGTATTAGTGAGGGGGCTATTGCCCCCTTTATTGTCAGGAGATTAACGATGGCAAAAGAATTCAGTCGTTCTCAGCGCGTAGCCCAAGAAATGCAAAAAGAAATTGCGATTATCTTGCAGCGCGAAATCAAAGACCCCCGTATTGGTATGGCAACCGTTTCTGGCGTAGAGCTGTCACGGGATCTGGCATACGGTAAAGTCTTCGTCACTTTCTTCAATTTTGCGAATGAAAAAAGTGAAGAAGAAATGGTTGCAGACGGCATTAAAGCATTAAATGAAGCGTCAGGCTTCATTCGTTCATTACTGGGGAAAGCAATGCGTTTACGTATTATTCCTGAGTTAACGTTTGAATATGACAACTCATTAGTTGATGGTATGCGTATGTCTAACTTAGTATCGAACGTTATTCGTAATGATGAAGAGCGTCGTGTAGGTACAGATAGTAAAGAGGAAAAATAATGGGGCGTCGTCGTAGCGGGCGCAATATTGACGGCGTTGTGCTGTTAGATAAGCCTACCGATATTTCCTCAAACGATGCGCTGCAAAAAGTGCGGCGCTTTTTCAACGCGAATAAAGCCGGGCATACGGGGGCACTTGACCCACTGGCGACAGGCATGTTGCCAGTCTGCCTTGGTGAAGCGACGAAATTTTCACAGTTTCTACTCGATTCAGATAAGCGTTATCGGGTGATTGCACGCCTTGGACAGCGAACGGACACTTCCGATTCTCATGGCGAAATCATTAGTGAACGCGATATCACTTTTACTGCACAGCAACTTGAAGAGGCCCTCGAATATTTTCGTGGTGATACCCTGCAAGTTCCTTCCATGTATTCAGCGCTGAAACACCAAGGGCGTCCATTGTATGAATACGCACGTAAAGGTATTACGGTAGAGCGTGAAGCACGTCCAATTACAGTGTATGAACTTCAGTTTATTCGTTGGGATAACAACGAATTAGAACTGGAAATTCACTGTTCTAAAGGTACCTATATTCGGACTATTATTGACGATTTAGGTGAAATGTTAGGATGTGGCGCACATGTGACTTATCTGCGTCGTGTACAAGTGGCAAATTATCCTTACGATCGCATGGTCACGTTGGAACAATTAGCTGCTTTACGGGCAAAAGTAGACGCGGGAGAAGGTTCATTTGAATCGTTACTTGACTCCTTGCTCTTGCCAATGGATACCGCAGTGGTTCATTTTCCTGCAGTGAATATTACTGAGGAAACAGCCGCGTATTTTAAACAGGGTCAACCTGTGTGCGGTGATGTGAAAGGCCTAGCAGAAGGCGATATGATCCGCGTCACTTGTGGTTCAGAGCAGCGGTTTATCGGTATAGCTCTGATTAGTGAAGATGGACGTATTGCACCGAAGCGTTTGGTCGTTGAAAATGAGCCGTCCGCATAATGGCGCTTATTGCTTTGCTGTTCTAAGCAGCGTAGAATGACGGCGCTAAATCTTGAGATGCTAAATTAGAGATTGGCTCTCATCACTTAAATTTATATTATTTTGGAGTTTATTATGTCTCTAAGTACTGAAGCGAAAGCGAAGATCGTTGCTGAATTCGGCCGCGGTGAAAATGACACGGGTTCAAGCGAAGTTCAAATCGCTCTGCTGACAGCTCAAATCAATCACCTGCAAGGTCACTTCTCCGAGCACAAAAAAGATCACCACAGCCGTCGTGGTCTGCTGCGCATGGTTGCTCAGCGTCGTCGTTTACAAGCTTACCTGAAAGGTAAAGATATCGCACGTTACACAGCGCTGATCGAGCGTCTGGGTCTGCGTCGTTAATCTTGTCAGTTTCAGAGGAAAGGGGCCAAATGGCCCCTTTTCTTCTAAAAGTTAGCTGAAAGTAAAAGTTAGCTGAAAGTTGAAGTAATACTCGAATTATACTTAACTAAAATGTTAAGCTATTATCGATAATTGACTGTTTTAATTAAAACCACTTAAAACTACATCCGAATTCGCGCGGCTAATGAGAGAATTGATGATTGGAATATCAATCCTCTCATTAGTCGCGAGGCTGTAGTCAGAAAATAAACCATGCTACTTGAGAATCTCTCGTAGCCTTACAAAAAGGGTAATATTTTGTTAAATCCTATTGTTCGTAAGTTCCAGTATGGCCAGCATACCGTAACATTAGAAACAGGCATGATCGCACGCCAAGCAACGGCTGCGGTGATGGTAAACATGGATGACACCGCAGTATTCGTGACTGCTGTGGCAAAAACTAAAGTGAAAGAGGGTCAAGACTTTTTCCCTTTAACGGTTAACTACCAAGAGCGTACTTACGCTGCTGGTCGTATCCCAGGTAGCTTCTTCCGTCGTGAAGGCCGTCCTGGTGAAGGCGAAACCTTAATTGCTCGTCTGATTGACCGTCCATTACGTCCTCTGTTCCCAGAAAGCTTCCTGAACGAAATCCAAATCATTGCTACTGTTGTGTCTGTTAACCCACAAGTTAACCCAGATATCGTTGCGATGATCGGTGCATCTGCTGCACTGGCACTGTCTGGTGTTCCATTCAATGGTCCTATCGGTGCTGCACGTGTTGGTTTTATCAATGACCAATATGTTCTGAACCCAACTGCTGATGAATTAAAATCAAGCCGTCTGGATTTAGTGGTTGCAGGTACTGACAGCGCAGTATTAATGGTTGAGTCAGAAGCTGAACTGTTAAGTGAAGAGCAAATGCTGGGTGCTGTAGTGTTCGGTCACGATCAACAACAAGTTGTTATCCAAAACATCAATGACTTAGTGAAAGAAGCCGGTAAAGCGAAATGGGATTGGCAGCCAGAGCCAGTTAACCAAGCGCTGAAAGATAGTATTGCTGCATTGGCTGAAGGCCGTATGGGCGACGCTTACCGCATCACTGAAAAACAAGAGCGTTATGCTCAAGTTGACCTGATCAAAGAAGAAGTGACAGCAGCTCTGCTTGCTGAAGACGAAAACGTTGATCTGTCTGAAGTTTCAGATATCCTTGCTCACTTAGAAAAACAAGTTGTTCGTAGCCGTGTTATCCGTGGTGAGCCACGTATCGATGGTCGTGAGAAAGACATGGTTCGTGCGCTGGACGTTCGTACTGGTGTTCTGCCACGTACTCACGGTTCTGCACTGTTCACCCGTGGTGAAACTCAGGCACTGGTTACTGCAACATTAGGTACTGAGCGTGATGCACAGGTTATCGACCAAATAATGGGCGAATACACTGACCGCTTCTTATTCCACTACAACTTCCCTCCGTACTCTGTTGGTGAAACAGGCATGGTTGGTTCACCTAAACGTCGTGAAATTGGTCACGGTCGCTTAGCGAAACGTGGTGTATTAGCTGTTATGCCTTCACACACTGAGTTCCCATACACAGTACGTGTTGTTTCTGAAATCACGGAATCTAACGGTTCTTCTTCAATGGCGTCTGTATGTGGTGCGTCTCTGGCTCTGATGGATGCTGGTGTACCAATTAAAGCAGCTGTTGCGGGTATCGCGATGGGTCTGGTGAAAGAAGGCGATGATTTCGTTGTCCTGTCTGACATCTTAGGTGACGAAGACCACTTAGGTGATATGGACTTTAAAGTAGCGGGTAGCCGTGACGGTATCAGCGCACTGCAAATGGATATCAAAATCGAAGGTATCACTCGCGAAATCATGCAAGTGGCTCTGAACCAAGCTAAAGGTGCGCGCCTGCATATCCTTGGCACAATGGAACAAGCTATCAATGGTCCACGTGAAGAGATCTCCGAGTTCGCTCCACGTATTTACACCATCCGTATCAACCCAGACAAGATCAAAGATGTCATCGGTAAAGGTGGTTCTGTTATCCGTGCATTAACGGAAGAAACAGGCACAACTATCGAAATCGAAGATGACGGTACTGTGAAGATCGCAGCAACTGATGGCCTGAAAGCGAAAGAAGCAATTCGTCGCATCGAAGACATCACTGCAGAAGTTGAAGTGAACCGTATTTACCAAGGTAAAGTGACTCGTATCGTTGATTTCGGTGCATTCGTTGCTATCGGCGGCGGTAAAGAAGGTCTGGTTCACATTTCTCAAATTGCTGACAAGCGTGTAGAGAAAGTGACTGACTACCTGCAAATGGGTCAAGAAGTTCCTGTTAAGGTGTTAGAAATCGACCGTCAAGGCCGTATTCGCCTGAGCATGAAAGAAGCTGTTGCTGGCGAAGAAGCTCCAGCACAGCAGGAATCAGCAGAATAAGCTGACCGAAAGTGTAGCGCCTGATAAACTTAGGCGCTATCAGCCTAAATTTGCTGACTAGTGGTAATGTAAGGGCGTAGTATGCAGAACTGTATTAACTTTCGTTTTCTCGATAGCCGCACCTTTGTTCGTGTGCTATCCGCGTTCATCTTTTTTATTATTATTGGATGTAGTAATAAAGATTGGCGTAAAAACGAGGTTTTTGCAGTTCCATTGCAGCCTTCATTACAACAAGAAGTGATTTTGGCTCGTATGGAACAAATCCTTGCGAGCCGATCTTTGACCGATGATGAGTACGCGCAGCTTTTATATGAGCGCGGAGTACTGTATGATAGTCTCGGTTTAAGGGCGCTGGCACGTAATGATTTTTCAACCGCGTTGTCAATCCGTCCAGATATTCCTGAAATCTTTAACTTTTTAGGAATATATTTTACGCAGGCTGGCAACTATGATGCCGCCTATGAAGCGTTTGATTCTGTTTTAGAGCTTGATCCAACTTACAATTTCGCGCGAATGAATCGTGGCATCGCATTATATTACGGTGGACGATACAAATTAGCGCAGGATGATCTGCTGGCGTATTATCAGATAGATCCAAATGATCCTTTTCGTACTCTGTGGCTTTATCTCGTAGAAAAAGACATAGATCCGCGTATGGCACAAGACAATCTTGCTGCCCGCTACAACCAAGCGGAGAAAGGGCAATGGGGCTGGAATATCGTAGAATTCTATCTTGGCAATATCAATGAAACGACATTGATGGAGCGTTTGAAAGAGACATCTACGGATAACACTTCGCTCGCTGAGCATCTCAGTGAAACTAACTTCTATTTAGGTAAGCATTACCTAAGTCTGGGGGATAAGGATAGCGCAACTGCGTTATTCAAACTGACGGTAGCTAACAACGCACACAGCTTTGTTGAGCACCGCTACGCATTGTTGGAATTGGCGCTGTTAGGCCAAGAACAAGACGACCTATTAGAATCGGGCCAGCAATAGCTGACGAACATTTCTCTATTCATTTTTAAGCCATCATCCACCCGGGTGAGGGTTTATTTGTTCGTTTAATAACACAATTTGAGCCAGTTCACATTTTAAATGATAATGACCGAAATGATTTTCGCTCCGTTATGTAAACTGGCCGCCACTAAGTATGAGGCACCTTTACATGACGACTGAGACCGATATGTCTTTTGCTGATCTAGGTTTATCAGCATCTATTTTGAACGCACTAAGCGACCTGGGATACGAAAAACCATCTCCAATCCAACAGCAATGTATTCCATTGTTATTGGATGGTAATGATGTATTAGGTATGGCACAAACTGGTAGTGGTAAAACCGCTGCATTTGGTTTGCCATTACTGCATAACATCGACCCTGATTTAAAAGCACCACAAATTTTAGTACTGGCACCGACTCGTGAGTTAGCGGTGCAAGTTGCTGAAGCACTGAGCGATTTCTCTAAACACATGAACCGTGTCAACGTGGTTGCCTTATATGGCGGTCAACGTTATGACGTTCAACTTCGCGCATTACGCCAAGGACCACAAGTGGTTGTTGGTACACCGGGTCGTCTTCTAGACCACCTGAAACGTGGTACTTTAGATCTTTCTAAATTGAAAGGCTTAGTATTAGACGAAGCTGATGAAATGCTGCGTATGGGCTTCATCGATGATGTTGAAAACATCATGAGCCAAATTCCAGCACAACACCAAACTGCGCTGTTCTCGGCAACAATGCCAGAGCCAATCCGTCGTATTACTCGTCGCTTTATGAAAGATCCTAAAGAGATCCGCATTCAGTCGAGCATTACTACACGTCCAGATATCGCTCAAAGCTACTGGACTGTCAGCGGAATGCGCAAAAATGAAGCGTTAGTTCGTTTCTTAGAATCAGAAGATTTTGATGCGGCGATTATTTTCGTTCGTACCAAAAACGCAACTTTAGAAGTTGCTGAAGCCCTTGAGCGTAATGGCTACAACAGTGCGGCACTGAACGGTGATATGAACCAAGCACTGCGTGAGCAAACATTAGAGCGCTTAAAAGATGGCCGCTTAGATATCCTGATTGCAACTGACGTTGCAGCGCGTGGTCTGGATGTTGAGCGTATCAGCTTAGTGGTTAACTATGACATCCCAATGGATGCAGAATCTTATGTTCACCGTATCGGTCGTACCGGTCGTGCGGGTCGTGCGGGTCGTGCATTACTGTTCGTTGAGAACCGTGAACGTCGTTTACTGCGCAACGTTGAACGTACGATGAAGCTGACTATCCCTGAAGTTGACCTGCCAAATGCTGACGTATTAAGCCAGCGTCGTCAGGCGAAATTTGCTGAGCAAATTCAACAGCAATTAGAAAGCAGCGACTTAGATCAGTACCGTTCACTGTTAGCGAAAATGTCTCCATCTGAAGATGTGGATATGGAAACCTTAGCAGCGGCACTACTGAAAATGGCTCAAGGCGAACGCGCTCTGATCCTGCCTCCAGATGCACCGCGTCGTCCGCGTCGTGAATTCAACGACCGTGATGATCGTCGTGGCGACCGTCGTGACCGTAACGACCGCAACAGCAACGGCAACGGTTTTGACCGTGCAGAGCGCGGCGATCGTGGTGAGCGTCGTGAGCGTCGTGATGTTGGCGATATGGAAATGTACCGTATCGAAGTGGGCCGTGATGACGGTGTTGAAGTTCGTCATATCGTTGGTGCGATTGCGAACGAAGCAGACATCAGCAGCCGCTACATTGGTAACATCAAGCTGTTTGGTACTCACTCAACTATCGAGCTACCAAAAGGTATGCCTAGCGAAGTGTTAACTCACTTAAGCCGTGCACGTGTACTGAACAAACCAATGCAAATGCAACTGATCGGTGATGCTCAACCATTTGAGCGTCGTGGCGGTGGCGAACGTCGTGGTGGTCCACGTCGTGAAGGCGGCAGCGAAGCTGGTTTCGGTGCGGGTCGTCGTAATGACCGTGGTGGTGACCGTGATGGTCGTCGTAGCGGTGGTGATCGCGAAGGCTTCAGTGGTAACCGCCGTGGTGGAAACCGTGATGGTGGCAACCGCGATGGTGGCAACCGTGACCGTGGTAATTCTGCACCGCGCCAAGATGGCACTAATGCAGCGCCACGTCGTCGTAGCAGCAGTCACAACGCATAATTGCGCTATCCAGCCACGTTAACGTGGCTGAGATAAACACAAAAGACCCGCATATATACGCGGGTCTTTTTATTTATTTTTATTTTATTGGTGCGATGACGTGTGGCACTTTTCCTTCTGAAATATAAGGCTCACATAAATCCAGATTTTTTTAGCTCTTTAATATTGAGGCTACGTACAGGACTATCGTTACTTAATCTTTGGTCTAGCTGCTTTATTTGCTGTATGTATGCGGGCTTCAATTCTGAAGGAATGCAGCGATATCCACCTTTAATATAATCTCTCACAATTTCAATTTTGATATTTTTATCCAGTGAAATTAGGTTCTCAGCCGTAAACATTAAACCAAAATCAACTGGCACAATTTTGTTATCTTCTGTGACCAAAAAGTTGGCAGGTTTGGCGTCAGCGATAAAAAAACCTTTTTCGTGAAGTTGTGCTATTCCATCGCGAATCTCAATAGCGGTTGGAACCTTACCTTCAATAAATGGCATTTTAATGGTGTTATTGATAATAACGGCATTAGGAACAGGATTATTGGATTTGAAATTATACAAGTTACACATACTAATTTCGTGTTGGGCGGCAATAGGATCAAATGTTTTAAATTTTTTGATAACGGAATCACCGGAACGGTAAACGCGTCCTCTTGCGCCATTTCCTATGGATTTCTCTCCATTTTCTTGATGTTTTTTCGTTTGAATTAATGTTTGTGCGTTTTCTTTCCAAACTGCCAATTTGTGATAAATGGCACAAGATTTTTTATTCGCAGTAATGCCTGATATTTGAGAGATGAATTGAGAAATGGCTTTTTGATTTGCCGATCTCGAAATTTGTTTATGTCCAAGAATATGGTCAATCTCTTGCACATTGAGTTGAAATTGGGAATTGATGATTTTCTGTAGTTTATCGAGTGTTTTTGAGGATAATTTATGGTTATCGCTTTTCTTACTGATAGCACTCTGAAGGGTATCCGTGCGTATATTTATTTTGTAGCTGGAAAACTGAACCATGTTCGTGTCTCTTAGATCGGTATAAAAATTGTTTACTTTGGCAGATATAAGAAAAACATATATAAAATAAATTATCTTTCATAAAACGATATAGTTAACGATTATGAATTGTGTAATCTACTGGGCGCATTGTGGATAGGGTATTTCTCAACTATTTGTGACTCAATAAATCTTTCGCTTCTCGCTGAGGCATAGGTAGTGGTGAGCGGCTTACCACCACTTTTTTCACTCGCTGATTAAATGCCCCATAAACAATTTCAGTAAATAGGCGCTCTTCCACCATATTCACCCCCCCTTCAATAATTTCGAGGGCTTGAACTAAAACACGATGTTTCGACGCAAAAGGGCGACGGACTTTCAGACCCATATCGCAGACCAACTGATACAGTACAAACTCGGCTTTAAAAAAATCCCCGACAACCATTCTCTGGGTTGAAAATTCACCCGTTGCACTATATTCCTCGTGGGTTTCAAGGTTTTTCAATGTCATCGAATTCGTTCGAATTTGCAGGTAAAAATCAGCCATAACCCTTTCTCCTGAATCACTCGTTAAATTAGCCCTAGCGCCTCTTTCAATGGTTTTAAATAGCGGCGGCTAACGGGAATGTGCTCACCTGAGCATAGCACCAATTCGGCTTGTCCATTATCCCCAAATAAAATCTCACTGAGCTGGGTCATATTCACTAAATATTGACGATGACAACGCACTAACGAGGTACGCATTTCTAATGTACGTAAGGTTAATTCGGTAAAGCCTTCTTGTCCTTGGGTGCTCATTACATACACGCCGCTCATGCGAGAAGTAACATATTGCACATCGTCTAATTTCATCAGATAAATACGGCTGTGTCCGGTACAAGGAATAAACTTGAGTGGCTCATTATTATCGAGAAGTTCGAGATTCTGTTTCTGTTTATTTTGGCGTAAACGGGCTAAAGTCTTTGCCAACCGTTCAGATTCAAGGGGTTTAAGTAGATAGTCGAAAGCATGCTCTTCGAAAGCTTGGATCGCAAACTCATTAAATGCCGTCAGAAAAACAATATGCGGGCGCTCTTCAGGATCGAGCATACGCACCATTTCTAATCCCGTTACTCGAGGCATTTGAATATCTAAAAACACCACATCAGGCTTTTTTTTGTGGATCAAACCGATGGCTTCAATGGCATTGGCACACTCGCCAATAATTTCGATATCGTCATGCTCCTCAAGTAAGCAGCGTACGTTTTCACGGGCTAGGGGTTCGTCATCAACGATCAATACATTCATAGCGTTATTATCATTTATTATGTGCAATGTAATTAAGTGGACATGTAGGGCAAGCGAATTTTCACGCGGGTGAATTTTTCAGGTTC